>CAYZIB010000001.1:0-112683 GCA_964478425.1 uncultured Anaeroplasmatales bacterium
AAAATAAAAGTTTCAAAGATATACTAAAAATTTAATAAGTATATTTTGAAACTTTTTTTAAAAAAGAGAGTTATATATATAATCAAGTATAAACTTGTTGTTTTATTAGTTCTTTTTAAGCATATTATCACAAAAGTAATAATCGTCAATAGAACAAGGAACTTTTTCATTTTCTAGCCCATTATATGAATTACTTTCTTTCATACTAGAAACAAACATTAAAAATAATCCGTATAGAACAAGGCTTATAGAAATTATCATAGTTATAAATAAGATTGCATTTAACATTTTAATTCCTCCTTTACTTTACAACTTTATTATAAAATTAATTTTAAAAAAAACAATATGAAAACTTTTACATTTTTTATGAAAACTTTTTCATAAGAAAAAAACATCTAAAATTAAAAAAAACTTTTATTTTGTTATTGTTTTTGGTAAAATTAAATTGGTGATAAAATGACAGGAAAACAAACAAGCTATTTAAGAAGTTTAGCTCAAAAAATAAAACCAGTTTTTCAAATTGGTAAAGAAGGAATTCAAGAACATCAAATTAATGATATTTTAAATTATTTAAATAAACATGAATTAATGAAAGTATCAATTTTAGAAACATGTCCAAATGATACAGATGAAATAATCAATGCATTTGAAATAAAAAAAATAAATGTTGTTCAAAAAATAGGTAGAAGTCTTGTTTTATATAAAGAAAATAAAGAATTAAAAGATAGAATTATTCTTCCAAAAAGTAATAAATAATAAATTTTTATTATTTATTTTTTTATAAAGGTGGTGAAAAAATGTTTGATTATACAATTTTTAAAGATAAAACTTTGATTATAACTCCTAATGTTTTAAAAAATAAAATATTAAGAGAATTAATGAGTTATAATAAGTTATTAAATATTAAAGTTTTATCATTGAATGAACTTGAAAGAAAAGTTTTTTTTGAAATTAAAGATGAAGCATTTTATAAAGTATATAAAACATTTAATAAACCTTTTTCTATTTTAAAAAATATATTTGAATATCTTTATTATATTGATGTTAATAAAGATTATCAAAATGAAAAAATAAATGAATTAGTTTATATTAAAAAATATTTAATTGATAATAATTTATTAACTTATCATGAATATTTTTTAAAAAATATTAATCAGTTTAAAGTTTATTTTTTAGGATTTACTCATCTTGATAATAAATTAAAAAATATAATTGCTATATTAAAAGAAAAAACAGAAGTTTATTTTACTGAATATTATTTAAATACATTTAAGCCAAAAGTAATTCATCTTAAAACAATAGAAGATGAACTTGATTATGTAGCATATAACATTTCATGCTTAATTAATAATAATCATGTTGATATTAAAAATATTAAAATTGCTAATTTAAATAATGATTATTTATTTCATATGGAAAGAATTTTTAAAAATTATAATTTAAAAGTAAATATTAAAAAAAATATTTCATTATTTAAACTACCATTATCTTCACTTTTTTTAGAATTTTTAAATACACATACTAAAAATGAAACAATAGAATATCTGAATGAAAATTATAAAGATTATAGTGAATATATTAATTTATACATTGATATTTTAAATAAATATTATTATATAACAGAAATTGAAAATCAGATAATTAAATATGAATTACAAAATACTTTTTTAAAACCAATTACATATGATAATGCAATAGATATTATAAATATTGATGAAATTGGTAATAGTGACGATTATATTTTCGTTTTATCATGTAATTATAATTATTTTCCAAAAATATTAAAAGATGAAGATTACTTATTAGATTTTGAAAAAGAAATAATAAACATTTCAACAACAAAAATGATAAATGAAAATAATTTAATAAAATTAAAAAAACTTATAACTTCATCAAAAAATATATTTTTAACATATAAAGATACTAGTTATTTTAATGATTATATTAAATCAAGTATATTAAATGATTATAGTGAAATAGAATATGAAAAAAATATATTAATTTCATATAGTGATAATGAAAATATTTTATATTTAGCAAAACGACTTGATGAAAAAAATAATGATTTAAACACAAAAATTTTATATAGTAACTATGATATTGATTATTTAAAATATAATAATGAATATAAAAAAATTGATCTTAAAACCTTTAATAATATTATTTTAAATAATCCATTAACAATCTCTTATTCTTCTTTAAATTGTTTTTATGAGTGTAAGTTTAAATATTATTTAAAATATATATTAAAAATAGATTTATATACTAAATCTATTAATAGTATAATTGGAAATATTATGCATGAAGTAGTTGAAAAATGTTTTGATGATGATTTTGTATTTGATATTGAATTTGAAAAAATAAAAGAAAAAAATCTAATAAATATTGATTTAAAACCATCTGAATTATTTTTTATTAATAATATTAAAAATAGGACTAAAGATGTAGTTGATTTTTTATTAGAAAATGAATCTAAAACTAAATTAAATAATCATATTCATGAAAAAAAGGTTGTTTTTAATAAAACAATAAATGATAAAAATATACTTATTAAAGGATTTATTGATAAAATAATCTATCATAAAGAAAATGGAAATATATATTTAGCAATAATTGATCTTAAAACAGGAAATGATAAGATTTTGCCAGAATTATTTGAATATGGACTTAGTTTACAATTACCATTTTATATTTATTTATTAAAACATGATAATGAAAATATATTTAATAATGCCCAAATATTAGGTATTTATATTCAAAATATTTTAAATAAAGAAAACACAAATCAAAAATTAATGTATCATGGATATACACTCGATAATATTAGTTTATTAAATTATTTGGATAATAATTATGAGTCATCATCATTAATTAGTAAATTAAAAATTAACAAAGATGGAAGTTTTAGTAAAAATAGTGATTTAATATCAGATAAAGAAATAAATAATCTAAATAGTTTAGTAGAAGAAAAAATTGATAATATGATAAATGAAATATATAATTTAGATTTTTCAATTAATCCTAAAATATATAACGATAATAATCTAAGCTGCAAATATTGTAATTATAGTTCGATTTGTTATAAATCGTATAAAGATTATATATATTTGAATAAGAAAAGAGGATAATATGCCTAATTTTACAGATGAACAAATAAAAGCTATTTATGATAATGGAAATAATATAATTGTTTCTGCAGGCGCAGGAAGCGGTAAAACAGCTGTTTTAAGTGAAAGAATTTTAGTAAAACTAAAACAAGGTATAGATATATCTAATTTATTAGTTTTAACATTTACTGAAGCTGCAGCATTAGAAATGAAAACAAGAATTAAACAAAAAGTTTTAAATGACCCTTTAACATGTCATATGGCTAATTCAATAGATAGCGCATATATTACAACATTTGATAGTTATGCATTATCGATTGTTAAAAGGTATCATTATTTATTAAATATTGAAAAAAATATTAATATTATAGATAAATCTATTTTAAAATTATTTAAAAAAAACATTTTAAATGATATTTTTGAAGAATATTATTTAAAAAATGATTTAGTTTTTTTAGAAATTGCTGAAATCTTTTCTAATAAAAATGACTTTGATTTAAAAGAACAAATTTTAGATATAGATGATAAATTAGATTTAAAATTTGATAAATTAAATTATTTAGAAGAATACCAAAAAAATTTTTTGAATAATGATTTTTTAAAATATATTTATAGTGATTTTACAAAATATATTTTAAATTTAAAAGATGTAGCTAAAACATATTTTGATATTTTTGTAGATAAATTAAGTGATAAAGTATTTTTAAATGTTTCTAATTTTTATAATGAATTATTTGATTCAAATGATATAAAAAAAATTATAGATTTACTATCTAATCCTTTACCAAGAATTTCCGGATTAGATAGTGATTATATAGAATATAAAGAAATTTTTTTAAAAATCATAAAAGAAATAAAAGAAGCAGTTTTAAATTATGGTACAGAAAAAGATTTTATAGATTTGCAAATTATAAATAATAAATATATTTTAAAAATTATTGAGATCCTAAAAACATTGACGATTAAAGTTAATGATTTTAAAAATAATAATTTATTTTTTGATTTTTCTGATATAGCCAAAATGGCGATAAGATGTTTAAAAGAAAACAAACAAGAATTAGATAATTTAAAAAATTCATTAAATGAAATATTATTAGATGAATATCAAGATACAAATGATTTGCAAGAAGAATTTATAAAACTAATTGAAAATAATAATGTTTATATGGTTGGTGATGTTAAACAATCTATATATAGATTTAGAAATGCAAATCCAAATATTTTTATTTCAAAATATTTAAATTATAAAAATAATCCTTCTTTAGGAATAAAAATTGATTTAACAAAAAATTTTAGAAGTAGAAATGAAGTTGTTTTCGCAATTAATTTAATTTTTAAAAAAATTATGACATTAAATTATGGTGGCGCAGATTATATTAATGATCATATTATGCAATTTGGAAATATAATGTATGAAAAAAATAAATGTGATAATCAAAATTTTAATATCGAATTTCCATCATATAATTATGATAATGAAGATAAATTATTATTTGATTATAAAGAAGTTGAAATGTTTTATATTGCAAATGATATTTTAAATAAAATAAATAATAAATATCAAGTGATGTCTAATAATAAATTAAGAAATGTTTGTTATAGTGATTTTGCAGTTTTAATTGATAAGTCCAATAATTTTTTAATGTTAGGAAAAGTATTTGATTATTTTAAAATTCCTTTTGAAATAATTAAAAACGATGATTTAACACAAAATTCTTTTATATATACATTTTCTAATTTATTATATTTGGTTTATTTATATAGTAATAAAATTTATAATGAAGAATTTAAAATGGCGTATATGAGCATTGCAAGATCATTTATATTTAATTATACTGATGAAAAAATTGCTACAATTATAAATAATAACGAATTATATAATACTGAAATAATAAAAAAAATTTCTAATATTTCTAAAGATATTTTAATAAAATCTAATAATATGTTAATAAATGAAATTATTGATGAATTTAATATTATAAATAAATTAATAAATATAGGAGAAATTGAACAAAATTTAATGAGAATTGAATATATTTATAATTTATCAAAAGAATATTCTAAAATGGGATATGTAGGATTTTCTTTTATTCAAAAATTAAAAGAAATATTAGATAATGATTTTAAAATCGAAATTAAAAGTAAAAAAAATAAAAATGATTCTGTAAAAATACTTACGATTCATAAATCAAAAGGATTAGAATATCCAATCGTTTATTTACCATTTTTGTCATCAAATTTTTTTAATAGTGATCAAAGTAAAAATTTAATGTATTCAAATTATTATAATATTATTTTAAAACAAGGTTCTAATGATTCGTTAATAAAATACATGCATTTATTAAAAGAAAAAAAAGATGAATTAGAAGAAAAAATTAGATTATTCTATGTTGCATTAACACGTGCTAAAGAAAAAATTATTGTAATAAGACAAAATCCAACCGAAGAAGATAATATATCAGATTATTTATTGTCAAAATCAAATAGTTTAAATGATTTGCTTAATTTAATTGGAGGAACATTAAAAAATTATACTTATACTATAGATATTAATAAATTAAATATAAATAAAGATTATTTAATTAAAAGAAAAAATCAAATTGATATTAAAAAAGAAGATATTAAAATAAAAAAATATACAAATGATATTAATTATATATTAAATGATAATAAAAAAATTTCCAAAAAAATTAATAATTTAATTGATTATAATATAAAAAATAATTTAGAATATGGAAAATATATGCATGAAGTAATGGAAAATATTGATTTTTTTAATCCAAATTTTAGTAATATAGATAAAAATTTAATAAGTCATATAAAATATTTTTTAAATCTAGATTTATTAAAAGATATAAAAAATGCAAAAATTTATAAAGAATATGAATTTATTTATAAAAAAGATAATGAAATTTTTCATGGAATAATTGATTTATTAATTGAATATTTTGATAAAATTATTATAATTGATTACAAATTAGATAATATAAATGATACAAATTATATTAAACAATTAGAATGTTATAAAGATTATATTTTAAGTTTAAATCTTAATAAGAAAGTAAAATTATATTTGTTTTCATTTTTAGAAGATAAGATAATTGAAATTTAATTATTTTATCTTCTTTTTTTATATTTTTTTACATATATTTTATAGGTGGATTTATGAGATTAATTAAATTATTAAAAAAGTTAAATTTAAAAAATGATAATTACATTGATCACAATATAACTTTAATATCAGAACATACTAAAGATATAATTAATAACTCAATTTTTTTTGCAATAGAAGGAAATGATAACGGTTTAAATTATATTGATGAAGCTATAAAAAAAGGTGCTAAAACAATTATTAGTGAAGTGTTTATTTGTAATAAAAATAAAAATATTAATTATATACAAGTAGATAATACAAGAAAGTATTTAACAATTTTTTTAAATAAATTTTATAAAAATATAACAAAAAAAATCAAATTGATAGGTATAACAGGAACAAATGGAAAAACAACTATAGCAACCTTAACTACAAGTTTTTTAGAGTATATGGGTAAAAAAGTAATGAATATTGGAACTGATGGTATTTATTTTAATCAAAAACAATATGAAACAGTTAATACAACTCCATCGCCTACTTATATTTTAAAAATAATAAATGAAGCATATAAGAAAAAATTAAAATATGTTATTATGGAAGTAAGTAGTCATGCTATTAAGCAATTAAGAGTTTTTGGTTTTGATTTTGATATAGTTTTATTTAATAATTTGGGACATGATCATTTAGATTATCATAAAACAATTATTGATTATAGATATACTAAAGGTATTTTTTTAGCAAGCATCGATAAAAATAAAACAGTTATTTTAAATAAAGATGATGATTCTTATCCTTTATATTATTCATTTATAAAATCGAATATAAAAACATATTCAATAAATAATTTTTCTGATTTTTATGTGACAAAAATAAATGAAAATGAGAAAAATTTATCATTTGAGTTTAAATATACAGATAAAATATATAATGTTAAAAGTTATCTTATTGGAAGATTTAATATTTATAATATTTTAGCATCTATTGCAATTATTAATGATTTAAAATTTAAAATAGAAGATTATATTATATTTTTAAAAATATTTAATAAAGTTGAAGGTAGAATGGAAATTATAAATTATTATAATCGTAAAATACTCATTGATTTTGCACATACTGTAAATGGTGTTAAAAGTGTATTAGAAACAGTAAAAAAATTTAATTATAATAAACTTACAGTTGTAATAGGGCTTGGAGGTAATAGGGATAAAGAAAAAAGATCATTAATCGGAAAAATTGTTTGCAATTATGCTAATAATGTTATTTTTACAACTGATAATCCAAGAAATGAAAATCCTATAGATATTATAAATGATATAACTAAAAATTTAAATTTTAATAATTATAAAGTTATTATTAATAGACAAAAAGCAATAGTTTATGCAATAAAAAATAGCATTAAAGATGAACTTATTATTATCCTTGGAAAAGGAAATGAAAAATATCAAATTATAAATGATATAAAATACCCTTATAATGATTTAGATTTTATAAAAAAATTAAAAAATAAGGTTGTGTTCTATGATTAATATTTTATTTTTATTATTATCATTTTTAATTTCATATTTTTTAATAAAAAAAATTATTAAATATAATTTAAATCATCATATAACTCAAAAAGTAAGAGAAGAAGGATTAAAAACACATTATAAAAAAAATGGCACTCCTACTATGGGCGGGTTAGTTTTTATTTTAGTTACAGTAATTCTTTTTTTAGTATATTTAATTGTAAAAAAAGTTAATTTTAATTGTTATTTAATAGTCTTATTAATTTTTCCTTTTATAGGCTATGGTTTAATAGGATTTATAGATGATTACTTAAAAATTAAAAAAAATAAAAATGAAGGTTTAACACCTTTAAAAAAATTTGTTTTTCAAATAATAATATCTGTTATATATTGTATTATTTATCTATTTTCAGGTTATGATACATCTATATATATATTAAATTTAAAAATTGATTTAAAATATTTTTATGGAATATTTATTTTATTAGTTTTTTTATCTACTACAAATGCTTCTAATTTAACAGATGGATTAGATGGATTATTATCTGGTACATCAATTATTATTTTAACTTGTTTAGGATATTTTAGTTTAATAAAGCAAAATTATATTATTTTATATTTTATTTTGATTTTTATATTTTCATTGATTGGTTTTTATTGTTTTAATAAAAATCCAGCAAAAATATTTATGGGGGATAGTGGATCACTTGCAATAGGAGCAGTCATTTCAACAATTGGAATACTATTAAAAATGGAAATATATTTAATAATAATTGCTTTTCCATTGGTTTTTGAAACTATATCAGTTATTTTACAAGTTTTATATTATAAAATTACTAAAGGTAAAAGGCTATTTAAAATGGCACCATTTCATCATCATTTAGAAATAATTGGTTTAAATGAAAATAAAATATGTTTATTATTTTATGTTTTTGAAATTATTTTTTCTATAATAACAATTTTAATATATTGAGGGATAAAAATGAAATTTTTGATTTTAGGTAAAGGAATTACAGGAAAAGGAGCTAAATTATTTTTAGATAGTATAAATTGTAAAAATGATTTATTTAATACAGAAGAAGTTAATAATTATGACTACGATTATGTTATTAAAAGTCCTGGTATTAATCCTAAAAATGAAGTTTTAAATAAGTTAAGTATCAATTCAAAAATAATAAGTGATATTGAATTATCTTATATGTTTTATCCAGAAAAATTTTATATTGCAGTAACAGGAACAAACGGTAAAACAACATTATGTAATATATTATATACTGTTTTAAAAGATAAAGGGTATAAGATGTGTGGAAATATAGGAAATAGTATACTTTTAGAAAAAAGTAAAAATTTAATTGTTGAATGCTCGTCATTTCAATTAAAATATATTGATAAGTTTAAACCAAATATTTCTATTATATTAAATGTTAATGAGGCTCATTTAGATTATCATGGAAGTTTTAATAATTACAAAAATGATAAATTAAATATTATTAAAAATATGAATAAGAATATTATATATAATATAGATGATAAAATTTTAAAAGAAAAATTTAATAATTATAAAAATCTATTAACATTTTCTTTATCTGATAAAAATGCCACGTGTTATCTAAATAAAAATTATATTTATTATAAAAACAAAAAATATTTAAAAACAAAAAAATTAAAAATCAAAAATAAATTTAACATATATAATATCCTGGCTTCAATTATTTGTTTAAAATTATTAAATATTGATGATAAAATAATTAAAAACAAAATTTTAGATTTTAAAGGGTTAAAATATCGAATGGAAAAAATCAAAAATAATATTTATAATGATTCTAAATCCACTAATCCTTCTTCAACTCTTGCTGCTATAAATTCGTTAGATAAAAAAATATTTTTAATTTGCGGAGGAGTAGATAGAAATAGTGATTTTACATGTCTAGATAATGTTTTAAATAAAATAAAGGGTGTATATACATATGGAGAATGTAAAATGAAGATATATAATTATTTTATTAATAAAAATATTCATGTTGAAACATTTAATTCATTAAAAGAAGCAACTAATATGTCTTTAAAAGATTTAAAAAAAGAAGTTATTTTATTTTCTCCAATGTCTGCTTCTTGGGACATGTATAATTCATATATTGAAAGAGGTATTGATTTTGAAAATATAATAAATAATTATTATATTAGTAATAAAAATATTTAATTTTAATTTAATATTATGATATAATATTTAAGAAAGTTGTGATAAATATGAATATTGTTTTTGGAGGTTCATTTAATCCTCCTACAAAAGCACATTATTTGATTGCTAAATATATTTTAGATAATTATCCTGTCGAAAATTTTATTTTTTTACCAACGGGAATTAATTATAATAAAAAAGATTTAAATTTAACAAAATCAAGAGTTGATATGTTAAATATAATTAAAGAAAAATTAGGAAAAAAAGTAGTAGTTAGCAAAATGGAATTAGAAAATAATTCTTCTTATAAAGGAACATTGCACTCCCTTAATATTTTAAATAAAGAATATAAAAATATTTATTTTATAATGGGTGCTGATAATCTTGTTCAAATTGAAACATGGATTAATTATGAAGAATTAATTAAAAATTATAAATTTATAATAATCAATAGAGATAATATTAATATTATGCCAGTAATTGAAAAATATAATATTAAAGATTATATTATTTTAGATTTGAAATTAGATATTTCATCTTCAAATTATAGAAAAACCAAAAATAAAGATTTAATTTTAGAAGATGTATTAAAATATATTGATGAAAATAAGTTATATTGAGGTGATTTAGATGTATAAAAATGGATTTATTAAAGTTAGTTGTTGTGTACCTAAAATGAAATTAGGCAATCCTATAGAAAATGTTAAAGAAATTCTTAATTGTTTAGATAATAATAAATCAAGTATTGCATTATTTCCAGAATTATCAATTACGGGCTATACATGTGGAGATTTATTTTTTCAAGATATGCTTTTAGAAGAAGTAAATATAGCATTAAAATATTTTTTAAAAAATAATAAATATAAAGGAATTGTTAGTTTTGGTTTACCTTTTTTAGAAGGTGGAAATTTATATAATTGTGCAATTATAATAAAAGAAAATAAAATATTAGGTATTATTCCTAAAAAATTTATTCCGAATAATAATGAATTTTATGAAAAAAGATGGTTTAAATCAGGATTAAATGTAAATACCAAAAAAATTAATTATTTAGATCAAGAAACATTTTTTGGTGAAATTTTATTTAGTATAAAAGATAAAGATATTTTAATTGGGGTAGAAATTTGTGAAGATATGTGGACATTAACTCCTCCAAGTAGTAAATATAGTATGCATGGGGCAAATATAATTTTAAATTTAAGCGCCTCTAACGAATTATACTTAAAAGAAGAAAAAAGATTAAATTTAATTAATGATTTATCAAGAAGAAATGTTTGCGCATATTTATATACAAGTAGTGGAATTTATGAATCATGTAGTGATTCAGTATTTAGTGGGACAAGCATTATTTATGAAAATGGAAATTTAATAAAAAAGAATAAAAAATATAATTTAGAAAATGATATTTTATATGCTGATATTGATATTTCAAAATTAAATTTTGTAAGAAGAAACACATCATATTTAAAAGAATATAATGAAAAATCTAATATAATTATTGTTGAAACTTCTATTGATGAAATAGATAAATTTGAATTTACTGATGAATTTAATAAATTACCATTTGTTCCTAATACTTGTGAATATAATGCTTTTTTACAAATATCAGAAATTCAAGAAAATGCGTTATTAAGAAGAGTAAGTCATTTAAATAATTGTAAAATAATTATTGGAGTTAGTGGAGGACTTGATTCAACATTAGCGTTGTTAGTTGCAAGAAGAGTTGTTGATAAATTAAATATGGATAAAAAAGATATAATTGCGGTTACGATGCCCGCTTATCATACATCTAATAGAACAAAAAATAATGCAATAAAATTAATGGAAAAATTAGGAGTTACAATCAAAAATATTGATTTAACTAACTTTATTGATGAACATTTTAAATTGATAAACCATGATAAATCATTATTAGATATTACTTATGAAAATGCTCAAGCACGAATTAGAACATTAGTCTTAATGAATCTTGCAAATAAATATAATGGTATTGTTCTTGGAACAGGTGATATGAGTGAACTTGCACTTGGATTTTGTACATATAACGGAGATCAAATGAGTATGTATGGAATAAATGCTGGTTTACCAAAAACTACTGTTAGATTTATGACTAAATGTTATGCTTTATATTGTTTTAATGATGTAAAAGATATATTAGAAGATATAATTAACACACCTATTTCTCCCGAATTAACAGATAATAATGCTGAAAATCAAGTTGGTTCATATGAAGTAAATGATTTTATTTTATATAGATATTTAATTTGTGGAGATTCTAAAAATAGAATCAATTATTTATTAAATTTAATTTATAAAAAAGATTTATCTGGTGATGTAGATAAATTCTTTAAAAGATTTTTTGCTCAACAATTTAAAAGACAAGCCTTACCAGATGCACCTAAAATTTTTAATGTTTCATTATCTTCAAGAACAGATTATAGAATGCCGAGTGATATAAAAAGATGAAAAAAGTAATGTTAGGATTATCTGGTGGAGTTGATAGTGCTGTTGCAGCATTATTATTAAAACAAGAAGGTTATGAAGTAATAGGGTGTTTTATGCGTAATTGGGATTCTACAATAAATAATGATATTTTAGGAAATCCTAATGATTTAAATGATGTGTGCCCTCAAGAAAAAGATTATTTAGACGCAATAGAAGTAGCAAAAAAATTAGATATAAAATTACTTAGAGTTGATTTTATTGATGAATATTGGGATAATGTTTTTAAGTATTTTATTAAAGAATATGAAGCAGGAAGAACTCCTAATCCTGATTTATTATGTAATAGTGAAATTAAGTTTAAAGCCTTTTTAAATTATGCAATGGATTATGGTGTTGATTATATTGCTATGGGTCATTATGCAAGAATTGATCATAGTAAAAATCATCAGCTTTTAAAAGGATTAGATAATAATAAAGATCAAACTTACTTTTTATCTTTTTTAGATAAAGCAAAATTAGAAAAAGCATTATTTCCTATAGGACATTTAACAAAACAAGAAGTAAGGAAATTAGCTTTAGAATATGATTTAAATGTGGCAAATAAAAAAGATTCTACAGGAATTTGTTTTATTGGTGAAAGGAATTTTAAACAATTTTTAATGAATTATATACCTGCAAAACAAGGTATTATGATGACTCTTGATGGAAAAATAATAGGCAAACATGATGGATTAATGTATTATACAATTGGTCAAAGAAAAGGACTTGAAATAGGTGGGCTTAATGGTTACAATAATGAACCATGGTATGTTATAGGAAAAGATATAGAAAATAATGTTTTACTTATCGGACAAGGAATAAATAATGAATATTTATTTAGTAATAATTGTATTGTAACTAATTTAAATTGGTTAGGCGATGATTTTACTGAATTGGATTTATGTGCAAAATTTAGATATAGACAACAAGATATTAAAGTACATGTTAAATATTTAGATAAAGAAAATAATAAAGTAATTGTTAATTTTTATGAACCAGTAAGGGCTGTAACTCCTGGACAAGCATGTGTATTTTATGATGGAGATATCTGTCTTGGTGGAGGAACAATTTCTGAAGTATATATGGATAATGAAAAAAGAAAGTATTAAGGTGATTTAATGGATATTATTTCTGGAAAAATTATTAACTATATATTTAAAAATGCTTTAAATAATTATAAAATAGCTAAAATTCAAATTAAAGATAGCGTAGATTCTTTAATAATTGTAGGATATTTTCCAGAATTACCATATGACATTTATTATGAGTTTCAAGGTGAATATACTAATCATGTTAAATATGGCGAACAATTTAAAGTTCATAGTTTCAAGCAATGTTTAAATAATTCAAAAGAAGGGATTATTGCCTATTTATCATCAGATTTATTTTTAGGTATTGGACCTAAAACTGCATTAAAAATATATAATAAATTTGGAAATGATTGTATTAATAAGATCATTGATGATAAAAATATATTAGATGAATTAGGATTTAATGCAATTAAAAAAGAAAGATTCTATCAAAGCTTAATTGAAAATTCAATTACTGAACGCATTTTAATTCAATTATATTCATATGGATTGGGATCAAAAACAGCAATGAAATTATATGATATCTATCAGGATAAAACTATAGATTTTATAATAGAAAATCCGTATAGATTAATAGATGAAGTTAAAAATTTTGGATTTAAGAAAGCTGATGAAATCGCATTATCTATTGGAATTACTGATAATGATATTCGAAGATTAGATGCAGGTATTTTTTATGTTTTAGAAAATTATTGTTTTCAAAATGGACATACTTATGCTTTAATAAATGAGTTTATTAAAAATGTTAAAATTAAATTAAAAAGAGTAGATGAAATCGATGAAATATTAATATATAGTCGTATTGATGAATTAGTTAATAATGGTAAATTAATTAAGAAAAATGAAAAAATATTTATTTCATATTTTTATGAGGCTGAACAAAATATTTCATTAAGAATAAATAATTTTTTAAAAAGTAAAACAAAAAAATATGATGATAATTTGATTTTAAAAGCTATTAGTTATGTTGAAAATAAAAATAAAATTTTATATAGCGAAATGCAAAAAGAAGCAATAAAAGAAGCGTTAAATAATAATATATCAATTATTACAGGTGGGCCAGGTACAGGAAAAACTACAGTTGTAAACGGAATATTAAAGGCGTATGCTTTTTTAAACGATATTGATTTAGCAAAACCAAGTTTAAAAATTTCTTTAGTAGCCCCTACAGGTAGGGCTGCTAAAAGAATGGAAGAAACAACGCTTTTTAATGCTAAAACTATTCATCGATTATTAGGATACGGTTATGATGAACAGTTTTTATATAATAAAGAAAATTTATTACCATGTGATATTTTAATTGTTGATGAATCTTCTATGATTGATATATTTCTTGCTAGTAAACTTTTAGATGCTGTTAAATTAAATTGTAAAATAATTTTTGTTGGAGATGAAGATCAATTACCAAGCGTATCTCCTGGACAAGTATTAAAAGATTTAATAGAATCTAATAGAATAAATGTTATAAGGCTTACTGAAATACATCGACAAGCTTTAGATTCTAATATAATTAAATTATCATATGCAGTTAAAAATGGAGCATTAAAACAAGAATTATTTAATTATAATGATGATTTGTCATTTATTAAGGTAGATGACTTAAATATATTTTATACAATTAAATTATTAATAAATGACATGATTAATAAAGGATATTCTATTTTAAATGATATTCAAATATTAATTCCTATGTATAAAGGAATTAATGGAATAGATAATATTAATTTATTAATAGAAAATGAGTTTAACAAAAATGAAATAATAACAAATTATCAGGATAAAACATATAAAATTGGTGATAAAGTATTACAATTAGTTAATAATCCTATAAAAAATATTATGAATGGTGATATTGGAATAATTATTAATATAATAAAAAATGATGATAAAGATATTGTATTTGTAAAATATGATGATGTAATTATCAAATATGAAAAAGAAGAATTAGAAGAAATTACATTAGCATATGCTATTAGTATACATAAATCTCAAGGAAGTGAATATCCTATTGTAATTCTTCCTATTGTTAAAAGTTATTCTATAATGTTAAAGAAAAAATTAGTTTATACAGCAATCACTAGAGCTAAAAAAAATTTAATTATTTTAGGTAATTTAAATTATTTAGAGTATGGAATTAATAGTTCAGATGAAAAAAGATATACTTATTTAAAAAGTATGTTACAAAAAAATGACAAATTACCAAATATTTCCCCTTATGATTTTTTAAAATAAGTTTATACTAATTTTGGAAGGTGAAATAATGAAAATGTTTGGATATATTGTTTTAGGTTCAGCAGCTACTTTATTTATTCAATATATGATTTATAATAAGGATACATGCCAAACTGCTTTTGATAAAATTCAAAAAGAAAATAATAAAGCTATGTGCTGGATGAAAAATAAATTTAAATAAAAATCAAAGAATTTTTCTTTGGTTTTTTTATATTATTTTAAAATAATTCATAAAATATATTGGTGATATAGTGTTAAAATATAGGGAATATTTAATTAATTTAGGATTATTATTTTTAGTTATTTTTTTATTTTTTATAGTTTTTCCTTATGTTTCAAAATTTTTAATTTTTTTATATGATATTTCTAAACCATTAATTATTTCGTTTGGGATAAGTTATATTTTCCATGATTTAGTTGATAAACTAGAATTAAAAAAAATTAATAGAGTTATTTCTGTAATAATTATACAGTTAATAATAATTATTTTTTTAGTTTTATTTTGTTATATTTTTTTTCCTATAATTTATTTGGAATTTTCAAATTTAATTAATAAAATTCCATTATTATCTGTTAATTTAAATAATCTATTTGCAAAATTAAATCTTAATTATGATAATATATATTTTAAAAATATTATATTAAAATTGTTAAATAATTTAAATGTAAATAATATTTTAAATGGTTTAAGTAAAAAAACATATTTGTTATTATTGCCGATAATAAGTGGGTATATGTTATATGATTTTAATAAAATAAAATATTTAATTAAAAAATTTACAAATAAAAAAATAAAGTGTTATAATATATTAAGGGAAATTGACTTAGAGCTAAAAAAATATATTAAAGGAACATTTATAGTTTTTATTATTTTTACATTTGTTTCAATTATTCTTTTTTTAATTATTAAGTTAGATTATCCTGTTTTAATGGGGTTTGTTATTGGATTAACAAATATTATTCCTATAATTGGTCCTTATATCGGATTAATAATTGTTTTGTTATTTACAATAAGAAAATCATTTAATTTAGTTTTAAAGGTTACAATTATTATTACTTTATTACAAGTTATTGAATCATATTTTTTAACCCCTTATATTCAAAGTAAAATTATAAAAATCAATCCATTAGTTATTATAATAAGTTTTATATTTTGTTCTAAACTATTTGGATTTATTGGAATAATATTATCTATTCCTATTATTATATCAATTAAAATAATTTATTTAAATTTTAAAAGTTAGGAGATGTATATATATGAATAAAAATTATAATAAGGAAATATATAAAATATTACAAAATCCAACAAAAAATAATTTAAAATTATTAAATAAATATCATGAAAGTGATGTAGCAGATGTATTTATTTTATTAACAAAAGAAGAAAGATTAAATCTTTATCAAAAAATTGATATTGAATATATTTCTAATATGTTCACATTTTTAGATGATGCATCAGAATATATAAATGAATTAGATGAAAATAAAGTAGAAAAAATCATTAATCAAATGGATGCTGATGATATTATCGATATATTAGATGATGTTGATGAAGATAAAAGAAAAGAATACTTTGATCTTTTAGATAAAGATATGCAAGAAGATGTTAAGTTAATTAATTCTTATGATGAAAATGAAATTGGTAGCTTAATGACAACAAATTTTATTGTATTAAACAAAAATATATCTATTAGACAAGCGATGAAAAATATTATTGGTTTAGCTCCTGAAAATGATAATATCAATATTATTTATTTTAAAAATGATGATGAAACATATTTTGGAGCAATCACATTAAAAGATTTAATTATAGCAAGAGAAAATGAATTATTAATTGATAAAATTAAAACAAATTACCCTGTTTTATATGATATTGATAAAATAGAGGATGTAATTGAAACAATAAAAGAATATAATCTTGATTCAATACCAGTATTAAATAAAAATCATGAATTGATTGGTATTTTAACATCTGATGATATAATTATTGCTTTAGATGAAGAATTAAAAGATGATTATGGTAAAATGTCAGCTTTAAGTGGTGATTTTGATATTAATGAAAAAGTTTTTGAGGGTGTAAAAAAAAGAATTCCTTGGCTATTTACTTTGTTACTTTTAGCATTTGTTGTATCATCTGTAATATCTTCTTTTGAAGAAGTTTTAAAAGAATTAACCATAATTGTATTTTTTCAATCACTTGTTTTGGATATGGCTGGAAATGTTGGGACACAATCGCTTGCTGTAACAATCAGAGTGATTTCTGAAGATTTAAATAAAAAAATATGTTTTAAATTATTGGGTAAAGAAATTAAAGTTGGAATAGTTAATGGAATAATTGTTGGATTTATAGCATTTTTACTTGTAGTATTATTTTTATGGTTATTAAAAAATAATGAACTTAATTTTTCACTTCAAGTTGGATTTATAGTATTTATATCATTAATTCTTTCAATGTGTTTTTCAGCATTTATTGGATCATTTATTCCAATTGTTTTAAAAAAATTAAAAATTGATCCAGCTGTTGCTTCTGGTCCATTTATTACAACATTAAATGACTTATTAGCTATTTTAATATATTATGGTATTGCAGCATTTTTATTACTTTAAATAATAAAAAAACTAATTATTGTGTTATTTTCAATAATTAGTTTTTATTTTTTTAGTAATTAGTTACACCTTCAGGTTTAATTGTAACTTTTTGTCCTCCTTTACTATCAATAGCACTTGTAATAAATCCATCTATTAAAGGACAACCATATGAAATTGTATTAGAACTTGTCATAGGAACTCGATAATTTTTACCATTAACTTCTCTTAATAAATATGCACTTTCATAAACTGTTTCTCTTACTAATGTATTTGTTTCTGTAGATCTACTACCTTCATTATTTACTTGGTCAATTGCATTAACTCTTTTAAATATTACTAATTTATCATAATCAGTATAAGTAGTAGAAGTATCAGAATAACTTTTTAAAGGAAATGAAAATTCAGGACTAAAGAAATCAGCAGGATCATCCCAATTATATTTTTTTCTTATTTCAACACTTTCTGGTAATGTTGATTTTTCAATTACTTCAATTTGAAGTTGGGCATAATCATATCTTGTAAAATAACAAATCATACGGATTTTATCACCAGCAAGATAATAATATTTTGAATCAAAATCATTCCAGTTTGCCCATAAATTTAATACACCATTTCCATAATCACCAGTTTGAGCAACACCATATTTATTATCATGATCAGCATAAGAACCTAAGTCATAATCTTTATATGTTATATATCTCCAAAATGGTCTCCATGCATAACTTCCTTTTGATAAGGTTGTTCCATCAAATGATACTAAAGACATTGTAATACCAACATCAGATTCATTCCATGCAGTACCACCTAAATAAATTGATGGATTATCATAATTTTTTACATTTGGATCAACATCTAATGATTCATCATATGTGGTTTGATAACGATTAATATCAACTGTTGGAATAGTAAATGTTACTTCAATTCCAAAATTATAATCATAATGTGTTTTTACAGTATAACTCCAGTCACCATTAAAACATTTATTTGAAGCATAATATCCAGAACTAGGGAAATTTCCACCTGTCCAAATATCATATTTTTCTAAGATATCATTTTTCTTATTAACAACAACAGTTCTTTTAATTACATTTGATTTATTTCCGTGAGAATCTAATACAAAAATTTCTACAGTATAAGTACCAGGAACATTTATATCAAAATCACTAGATGAAAATTGAATTTTATTAGTTAAATCGCCATCATCTAAATCAGAAGCAGTAAATCCTTCAACTATTAAAGCTTCGTATCCTCCTTCGTATTGAGTTAACTCAACTTTACTAACAGTTCCGATATATTTTAATGTTGGTTTTCTATATCCTGTTATATTTAATGTTCTATAAACAGTTTGATCTTTTAATGTATAATATATTTTATAACTTCCAAGAGCGTTATAATCAACATTAGAATCATCTATTTCATAATTTGTTACTGGTGTATCATCTTTATATGCAATAACACCTTTTGTTAAATCAACTTTTTCACCTAATAAAATATTTATTTCTTCATATCCAGTTTGAAAACCAATATAATATGTAGAATTATCTTCGTAGCATCCACTAAACAAAAAAACAAATAAAAATAATATTAAAAATTTTTTCAAAATTATTCCTCCTCTTAAGGTATTATACCATTTAATAATAAATAATCAATTAAATATATTTGAAAATAATATGAATAATTGAAAACATTTACATGTTCTATAAATAAAAAAAAAGTAGAATATAAAAATAAATTGGATTATAATCATTTAAGATTATAGATTGTATTATAGTTTAAAACAAATATTTAATATAAATATTAAATACCTAATTTTGGCTAAAATAATTCTATAAAATTTTTTAGAGGTGTAAAAATGAAAAAGGTATTTAATTTATTAATATTTTTTATTTGTCTTTTTTTATTAACTGGATGTAAGAAAAATAATAATCCCAAATTAATTGATATAAAATTAACAGATGAAGAATATGCTTTTGTAATTAAAAAGGGAAATAACAAATTAAAAAATGACTTCAATTCATTTTTAAATGAAATAAAAGAAGATGGCACATTTGATATGATTATTTCAAAATATTTTTTAGATAGTGGAACAAAAAACGGTTTTAAAATTACAACTCAAAATATTACAAATAATGATTCGAATTTCGTAGTTGTAACAAATTGTCCATTTGAACCATTTGAATATATTGGAGATGATGGACTTGCATATGGAATAGATATTGAAATAGCCTATGAATATGCAAAATCAAGAAATTTAAATTTAGTAATTAAAAATATCGAATTTGAAGCTATTTTAAATGAAGTTGATACGGGTTATGCTGATATTGGTATGGCTGGTATGACTATAACACAAGAAAGATTAAATGTATGTGATTTTACAAATACATATTTTAATGCAAGTCAAAAACTAGTTGTTTCTGAAAATAATCATTTATTTGATGATTGTAAAACAAAAGAAGATGTTGAAGAAATTTTAAGATCATTAGAAAATAAAAAAATAGGTTATCAAATAGGAACAACCGGTAATTGGTATGTTGATGGTGATGATTCATTTGGATTTAGTGGATATAATAATCTTATATCTACAGGATATAAAACAGCACAACTTGCTATTCAAGATATTATGAATGGTTTATTATATGGAGTTATTGTTGATGAAGCACCAGCAAATAGTATTATAAATGGTTTAACAAAACAAAATAGTAAGTTAGAAACATTTTTAAATGCTATAAATGAAAAAGCATTTCAAAATTTAATTTTAACAGGTTTAAAAAATACTTTATTAATCGCATGCATTGGTTTAATAATTGGTATTATAGTTGGAACAATTATAGCAATTATTAAAGTTGCTCCTAAATATAAAAAAATAATAAAATTTTTAGATAAAATATGTAATTTATATGTTGCAATATTTAGAGGAACTCCAATGGTTGTTCAATTATTAATTGCTTATTATGTTATTTTACCAATATTAGGTATAAATAATATTGAAGCATTAAATGTTGCAATAATTGTTTTTGGTTTAAATAGTGCATCATATGTATCTGAAATTATGCGTGGTGGATTAAATTCAATTGATAAAGGTCAATTAGAAGCAAGTAGAGCACTTGGTTTAAGCTATAATATATCAATGATAAAAATAGTTATTCCACAAGCAATAAAAAATATATTACCAACATTAGGTAATGAATTTATAACATTAATAAAAGAAACATCTGTTGTAAGTTTTATAACAGTAATTGATTTATATACTGCTTTTAATATGATTGGAACTAATACTTATAGTGTTGTATTTCCTTATATAGTAATGGCTTTAATATATATATTATTAGTCATTGTAATTACTTTATTAATAAAAATAATTGAAAAGGGGATGGCAAAAAGTGATAGAAACAATTAATTTAACAAAAAGATATAATGATCAATTAGTTCTTGATGGAATTAATTTAAAAATTGAAGATGGTAAAAAAATTTGTATTATAGGACCAAGTGGTTCAGGTAAATCAACTTTTTTAAGATGCCTTAATTGTATGGAAGATCCTGATGATGGTAAGGTCATATTTGATGGTGTTGATTTAACTGATATGAAAGTTGATATTAATAAACAAAGACAAAAAATAGGAATGGTTTTTCAAAATTTTAATTTATTTAATCATAAAACTGTTTTAGAAAATATCATGTTAGCGCCAGTATATTTAAATTTAAAAGAGTTAAAAAATAAGAAAAGATATAATTTTTTCTTACCTTTTATAAATATTTTTAAAAAAGAAAAGTTAGAAAAAAAAGAAATATTAAAAAATAAAAAAGAAATATTAGATGAAATAAAAAATAATTCTTTAGAATTATTAGAAAAAATTAATTTAAAAGATAAAGCAAATGCATATCCAAGTACTTTAAGTGGTGGACAAAAACAAAGAATTGCAATCATAAGAACATTAGCGATGAATCCTAAAGTTATATTGTTTGATGAACCAACAAGTGCACTTGATCCTGAAATGGTAAAAGAAGTATTAGAATTAATCAAACTAGTTGCTAAAAAAAATATAACAATGGTAATAGTTACTCATGAAATGCATTTTGCAAAAGAAATAGCAGATGAAATAATTTTTATGGATAAAGGTAAAATAGGAGAAATTGCTCCTCCAAGTAAAATATTCCAAAATCCTGATAATGAAAGAGTAAAAGAATTTTTAAGTAAAGTATTATAATAATAAAATAGTTATTATTTAGATATTTTTATTTACTTTTTAAAATAAATTTGTTATACTAATTAAGAAATCGATAATAAAAGATAAGTAAATTATATAACTTTTTAAGAAAGATAGTGGTTGATGCGAACTATTAAAGATGTAATTGAAAGCTACTTTTAAGAGATACTAATAATATCCGTTGCTGGCGTTAACAGATAAAGAGCTAAGATATCTTAGAATTAAGGTGGTACCACGGTAATTCGTCCTTAAATTCTAAGATTTTTTTATTTAAAAAAAGGAGTGAATTTATGTTTACAAGTAAGGAAATAAGAAATATTTGGATTGATTTTTTTAAATCAAAAGGTCATGTTTTAGAACCAAGTGCATCATTAATTCCAAATAATGATCCTACATTATTGTGGATTAATGCAGGAGTTGCAGCTTTAAAAAAATATTTTGATGGACAAGAAAAACCAATTAACCCAAGAATTGTTAATTTACAAAAATGTATAAGAACTAATGATATTGAAAATGTTGGTAATACAGCAAGACACCATACATTTTTTGAAATGGCAGGTAATTTTTCTATAGGTGATTATTTTAAAGAAGAAGTAATTCCATGGGCATTTGAATTATTAACTTCAGAAAAATATTTTAATATTGATAAAAATTTATTGTATATGACAATTTATACAAAAGATGATGAAGCATATGATTTATGGGTTAAAGTAGGTGTAGATCCATCTCATATATTAAGATTAGATACTAATTTTTGGGAAATTGGTGAAGGACCATGTGGACCATGTACTGAAATTCATTTTGATAGAGGAGAAAAATACGATAAAAGAGGAATAGAATTAATTCAAAATGAAATTGAAAATGAAAGATATATTGAAATATGGAACATCGTATTTTCTACATATAATGCAAAACAAGGTGTAAAAAGAGAAGATTATAAAGAATTGCCACATAAAAATATAGATACAGGATGTGGTCTTGAAAGATTATGCTGTATATTACAAGATGCAAAAACTAATTATGATACAGATTTATTTATGCCTATAATGAATGAAATCACGAAAAAAACAAATATTAAATATGAAGGTCAAAAAGAATTTAAAGTAATTGCTGATCACATTAGGACTTTAACTTTTGCTATATATGATGGAGCAGTTTTATCTAATGAAGGTAGAGGATATGTTTTAAGAAGAGTATTGAGAAGAGCTTTAAAACACGCAAAAAAATTAGGTATTAATAAACCATTTTTATATGAATTAGTTGATACAGTTATAAATATTATGAGTGATTTTTATCCTGATTTAGAACAAAGAAGTAATATAATTAAAGATATTATTAAAAAAGAAGAAGAAAAATTCTTAGAAACATTATCTCAAGGAGAAAAAAAGGTTTTAGAAGTTATTAATAATTTAAAAGAAGAAGAAATTAGTGGAGAAATAGCATTTATGTTATATGACACATATGGATTTCCTTTTGAATTAACAGAAGAATATGCAAGTGAGTATAATAAAAAAGTTAATAAAGATGAATTTATTAAAATGATGAACTTACAAAAAGAACGTGCGAGAAATGCAAGAAACGAAATTGAATCATTTAAATCTCAAAACAAAGAATTTATGGATTATAAAGAAAAATCTTATTTTGTAGGATATGATACTTTTATTACTAATTCTAAGATTATAAAAAAATTTAATGAAGGAATTGTTTTAGATAAAACTCCATTTTATGCAACAAGTGGTGGACAAGTTTGTGATAAAGGTACAATTAACAATATTGAAGTTACAAATGTTGTTAAATTACCAAATGGACAATTTTTACATGTTTTAAAAGAAGATTTATTAGAAGAAAATATGGAAGTTGTTGCTAAAATAGATGTTTTAAATAGAAATAACACAGCAAAAAATCATAGTGCTACTCACTTATTACAAAGTGCCTTACAAAAAATTTTAGGAAGCCATGTTCATCAACAAGGTTCTTATGTTGATAGTAGCATCTTAAAATTTGATTTTAATAATTATGATTTAGTAAGTGATGAAAAAATATTAGAAGTAGAACAACTTGTTAATAAATTTATTACTGAAAAACATAATATTACAATTAAAGAAATGGATATAAATGATGCTAAAAAATTAGGAGCAATGGCTTTATTTGGTGAAAAATATGGTTCTATTGTTAGAGTTGTTGATATGGAATGTTCATTAGAATTTTGTGGTGGAACACATGTTAAAAACACTAGTGAAATTAATGAATTTGCAATTTTATCTTATGAATCAATTGGTTCAGGAACATATAGAATTGTAGCAACCACAAATAATATCTTAAAAGAATTAGAAAATGCTACAGAAACAATAAATAATGAAATAAATAATATAAGTTTAAAACAAGATAAAATAATTAAAGAAGCTAAAAATAAAAACATAATTTTAGCTAAACCTAATATTATTGATGATATTAATATTCCAAGTTATAAATATGTAATTAATAAAAGAAATTTATTAAATAATTATAAAAATGAAACTAAAATATTAGAAAGAAATTATCAAATTGAATTAGAAAAAAATGCATTAAAAGATTTAAAAGATTTTGATAAATATATTATCAATAATAAACTAATTGCTAGAAAAGATAATATAGATGTCAATATTTTAAAACAACTTGCTGATGCTTTATTAAATAAAATGGGTAATGGAATTGTATTTTTAGCATCAGTAAAAGAAGATAAAGTTTATTTTGTATGTAAAAATAATATAAATTTAGATTCAGGAAGTTTAGTTAAAAAAGCTGCCATTATTACATCAGGTAATGGTGGTGGAAGAAAAGACATGGCTCAAGCTGGTGGAAAAGATATAACAAAAGTTGATTTAGCATTAGAACAAATTAAAGAGGAACTTTTATGAAATGCTTAGGTCTTGATTTAGGAAGTAGAACATTAGGAGTTGCAATAAGTGATAATTTAGGAATTATCGCAAGGACTTATGATACATTTAGATTTAATGATGATGATTATAATTCTGCTTTAAATTATGTTTTAGATATTGTAAAAAAAGAAAAAATTGATAAAATAGTTTTAGGGTATCCAAAACATATGAATGGCGATATAGGTATTAGAGGTCAAATTTCATTAGATTTTAAAAAAATGATTAAAGAAAAAATTGATATTGAAGTAATATTAATTGATGAAAGACTTACAACTGTATCTGCAGATAGAATTATGATATCTCAAAATGTTAGGCGAGAAGAAAGAAAAAAGAAAAAAGATGAACTTGCCGCATTAATTATTTTACAAAATTATTTAGATAGATAGGAGAAAAAAATGGATAATAAAACAATTACTTTAATAAAAGAAGATGGAACTGAAGAATTAGCAGAAATTTTATTTACTTATTTTTCAGAAGAATTTAATAAAAATTATGTGGTATTAAGAATTATTGAACAAGATTTATTAACTGCTGCAATTTATGAACAAACTGATGAAAAAGATGGTCGTTTAGTAAATATTGAAAATGATGAAGAATGGGAATTAATTGAAAATTTAATTAATGACTATTTTGAAGAAAATGATCATGAATGTGGATGCGGATGTGGACATGATCATGATTGTGATTGCGATTGTGATCACGACCATGAATGTGATTGTGAAGACCACGATTGTGGTTGTGAACATGATCATGATTGCTGTGATAAACATCATGAATAATGAAAAATTTAATTATTTAGCTCAAATAAATAATATAAACTTTAATGATTTAGAAAATGAATTAATTGATTATGCAAATATTAATAATGTTCCTATAATAAAAAAAGAAGGGTTAGCATTTTTATTACAAATTATTAAAATTAAAAAACCTAAAAGAATTTTAGAAATAGGAACAGCAATTGGTTTTTCAGCAATAATGATGGCAAATAATTCAGATGCAATTATTGATACTTTAGAAAAAAATTCTGAAATGGCTGATTTAGCAAATAAAAATATTTTAAAAGCCAATTTAGATAAAAGAATTAATGTACATAATATTGATGCATTATTATTTGAAACAGAATTTAAATATGATTTGATTTTTATTGATGCTGCAAAAACTAAATATATTGAGTATTTTACTAAATTTGAAGAAAAATTAAATCAAAATGGAATAATAATCTGTGATAATTTATTATTTCATGATCTATTTTTTACTTCAGAAATAACGAAAAATCAACAAAGAATAATTAATAAAATTGATAAATTTAATCATTTCGTAACAGAAAATTCATGTTATGATAGTTATATTTATCCAATTGGCGATGGAATGTCATTAAGTATTAGGAAGGTATAATATGTTAGTATTAATTGGTCCTTCTGCTTCAGGGAAGACGGAATTGGCTAAATTTTTAGTAAAAAATAAAAATTTTGAAAAAATTATAACTTATACAACAAGACCAATAAGACAAAATGAAAAAAATGGTGTAGATTATCATTTTTTAGATGAAAATACTTTTTTATCATTAGAAAATAATAATTTTTTTGCTGAAACTACCATTTATAATGGATATCATTATGGGACATCTTTATCGTCTTTAAATGGTAATAAAGTTATAATTTTAGAACCACAA
Source organism: uncultured Anaeroplasmatales bacterium (assembly GCA_964478425.1). Taxonomy (GTDB): domain Bacteria; phylum Bacillota_I; class Bacilli_A; order Acholeplasmatales; family WRBM01; genus CAYZIB01. The sequence goes on from CAYZIB010000001.1 coordinate 27,077, forward strand.
GGATTATTAAATTTGAATAAATTTAAAGAAATAAAAAAAGTATCATTTTATTTAGATGTTTTAAAACAAACTAGATATGAAAGAATGGTTTTAAGACATGAAAAAAGTTCTGATATTATTAAAAGACTTGATATTGATGAACAAGTATTTTCATTAGAAAATTTAAATGTTGATCATATTATTAATGCAAATAATAAAACAATAAGTGAACTTGCTGATATTATTTTGAATCTTTATAATAATGAAATTTAAAAGATATTATTAATTTAATATCTTTTTTTATTATTATTTGTTATAATAATAAATTGTGATATACTTAAAAAGTAAGGTGATAATTTTGAAATATTTAACTTATATAAATTCTATAAATGATCTTGATAGATTAAATGAATTTGTAGATGGATTTATTGCTGGATCTAAAATTTCATATAAAACAAATAAAAAATTCAATAAAGCAATTTTAAAAAATATAATTAAAAAAGCTAATATTTTAAGCAAAGAAATTTTTATATTAGCAAATAAAATTATTTATAATAATGATTTAAAATCATTAAATGAACTTTTTATATTTTTAAAAGATGAAGTTATTACAGGAATAATTGTATCTGATCTATCAACAATAAAAGTAGCAGAAAAATACGATCTATTAGATAAAATTATTTATGATCCAAATACACTTATTACAAATAATATTGATTTTAATTATTTAGAAAAATATAAAATAAATGGAGCATTTATTTCAAATGTTGTAGATTTAAATACATTAAAAAGTATTTTAAACAAAAAGGAAATAAAAGCATTTTACACAGGATTTGGATATATTAATTTATTCAATTCTAAAAGAAAATTAGTTAAGCTATATCATGAATTTGATAATAAGATAAATATTAATAATAAAGATAAATTTTTTAATATTAAAGAAGAAACAAGAACAGATTTAATGCCTTTAATGCAAGATGAAAATGGTACATATATTTTTTCTTCAGAAATTTTTAATGCGACAGATTATATTTTTGAATTAGATAATTTAGATTATTTTGTTTTTGATAATATATTTATATCGACTAATGAAATGGAACAATTTTTAAAAGAATTTAAACAAAATAATAAAATTACTGCTTCAGGATATAAATTTTCTTTAGGCTTTTTAAATCGAAAAATTGGTTATAGGAAGTGATAAAATGGTTGAATTATTAGCTCCAGCAGGATCTTTAGAAAAATTAAAAGTTGCATTATTATATGGTGCTGATGCATGTTTTATTGGAGGTAGAGAATTTTCATTAAGAGCACGAGCATCAAATTTTACTATTGATGAAATAAAAGCTGCATGTATGTTTGCTCATGAATTAGGGAAAAAGGTCTATGTTACAACAAATATCATTCCTCATGAAGATGATTTAATTAATTTAAAAGAATATTTAATAGAACTTGAAAAAGCAAAAGTAGATGCAATTATAACCGCATCATTTGCAGTTTTAACTACTGCAAAAAAATATACAAATTTAGAAATCCATATTTCAACTCAACAATCAATTTTAAATTATGAAAGTGCAAATTTCTTTTATAAAGAAGGAGCAAAAAGAGTTGTTCTTGGAAGAGAATTATCAGTTAATGAAATTAAAAAAATAAAAGAAAATACAAAAGCAGATATAGAAGTATTTATTCATGGTGGAATGTGTTCTTCAATTTCTGGAAGATGTGTTTTATCGAATAATATGACAGATAGAGATGCAAATAGAGGTGGATGTGCGCATAGTTGTAGATGGAATTATGATTTATACGATAATAATAAAAACAAATTAAATAATGATACTTATTTTCAAATTGCAAGTAAAGATTTACAATCAATTAAATTTATAAAAAAATTAATAAATGCTAATGTTGATTCGTTAAAAATTGAAGGAAGAATGAAAAGTATTTATTATATTGCAACTGTTTGTAAGGTATATAGAGAACTTATTGATGATTGTTATAATAATAAAAAAATCAATTATAATAAGTATGTAAATGAAATAAAAAAATGTGAAAACAGATTTACATCACATGGCTTTTTAAATGGTAAATTAACTATTAATGAACAACTTTATAATCAAAGAAGTGAAATTCCAACAAAAGAATTTGTGGGAATAGTTTTATCATATGACTTTAATACAAAATTTGTTACCATTGAACAAAGAAATTATTTTAAAAAAGGAGATATATTAGAATTTTTTGGACCAAAAATGAAAAATAAAAAATTCAAAATCAATAAATTTTATGATTCTGAATTTAATTTAATAGATGTTGCAAGACATCCCAAACAAATAATTAAATTTAAAGTAGATTTTCCTGTTGATGATTATGCAATGTTAAGATTAGTTAAGTAAGAATTTTTTGCTTCTTTAAATCTATTTTCAACAATTTTCCAATTTATTAAATTAATTAAATTTTCAAAATAATATTTCTTTTTTGATTTATATTGTGGATAATATGAATGTTCCCAACAGTCAAGACAAAGTAAAGGAATTTTATGTTCAGTTAGTGGATTTAAATTATTTTCATTATTTATAATTTCTAAGTTTAAAAAAGGATCTAAAACTAAAAAAACAAAACCTGAACCATATAAATTTAAAAATGATTTATATAAATTCTTTTTTAAATTTTCAAATGATCCAAAAGCATTTCTTATTGCTTGCATAAAATCATAATTTGTAATAATAGTTTTAGTTTTAGATAAATTTTCAAAAAACATAGAATGATTTAAATATGAACTTCCAGATGTTAGTAAGGGTTTTTTTAAATAATCTGGGAGAAATTTATAATTGTATAATAGTTCTACAATATCTTTTGTTTTGAAATCTTTAAATTGACTTACATAATTATTTAATTCATTTGTAGCTTCTTCATATACCAAATTATAATGGTAATCCATAATATTTTTTTCAATAAATGGTTCAAAATCATCTAGTTTGTAATCTAATAATATTTTTTCATATTTCATATTTTTCCTCCGGTGGTGATAATTTGCTTATAACATATAATAATTATTTAATAGAATACAAAATTGTTCGTAAAAATATAAAAAACACATACTTTAGATTTAAAAATAATATATTGGTTGTATCAACAAATTATTTTAATTCTGATGAATCTATAAAACAACTTATTATCAAGCATATTGATGATATCATTAAGTTAAAAAATAAAATGTCGAATAATAATAGTGACCCTAATTTTATTTATTTTAAAAATATTAAATATGTAAAAAAAATAATTATATCAAATGAAAATAAAATAATAATTAAAGATAATATTTTTTATATTTATACTAAGCAAGATGATATTAATTATATAAATAGAATTATTAATTTATTTTTTATAGAAAATATAAATCAAGAAGTGTTAAAGTATAAAGATAAATTGGACAAATTATTTAATGTGAATGCTAAAATAATTTATAAACCATTAAAAAGTGCTTATGGGAAAAATTATTATTTAAAATCAACGATCATATTAAATTCATTTTTAGCAAAATTTGATTTTAAATATATTAAATATATTTTAATTCATGAATATATTCATTTTAAATATCAAAATCATCAAAAAGAATTTCATGATTTATTCAATAAATTAATGCCAGAAAATAAAATATTGAGTAAAAATTTAACATTGGAAACAAAAAAAATTGGTTTATTTTTTTAATTATACTTGTTAAATAAAATAATTTATTATATAATATGAATGTTATAATTAAGGAGGCAGCACTATGGCTCAAAAAAATAATGTTTACGAATCTACAACTGAAGGTGTAAAAAGATTAAATGATGAACTTTATGATTTAAAGAATGTTCAAAGAAAAAAAATTATTGAAGCTATTCAAGAAGCAAGAGCACAAGGAGACTTATCAGAAAATGCTGATTATGATGCAGCAAGAGATGAACAAGCAAGAATTGAAGCTAGAATAATTGAAATTGAAAAAATTCTTAAGAATGTTAAAATCATTAAAAAAGACTCAACTGATACTGTTACTGCAGGTAAAACTGTAACATTCGAATATGTTGAGTCAAAAAGAGTTGTTGAATATAAATTTGTTGGAACTTTCGAAGTTGATCCAAAGAATTTTAAAATATCTATTGAATCTCCAATCGGTAAAGCTCTTTTTGGATGTAAAGTTAATGATATTGTTCATGTTAAAAGTGAAACAGGAAAAGAATTTGATGTTAAAGTTTTAAACATCTTAAATAGCTAATACCACAAGTTGTGGTATTTTTATTTATTATAGTTGTTATTTTTATTATTCATTTCTATATAAAGTTTCATTAATGCTCTTTTTTCGATTCTAGATACATATGATCTAGAAATTTTATATTCTTTTGCAATTTCTTTTTGCGTTTTTATTTCTTGATTATTTATACCGTATCTTTTTTCGATGATTTCTAATTCTCTTTTAGTTAATACTTTAAATGAATCTTTTAAATTTTTTATTGATTCATCTAAAATCATTTTATTTTCTTCTAAAGGAGTTTCGTCTTTTACAATATCCATTAATGTTATTTTATTTCCATCCTTATCATTACCAATAGAAGAATAAAGCCATGACACATTTTGTTTATTTTTATTGCTTCTAAGATGCATTAAAATTTCATTTTCGATGCATCTTGCAGCATATGTTGCAAGTTTACTGTTTAAATCAAAGTTGTATGTGTCCACAGCTTTTATTAAACCAATTATACCAATACTTAATAGATCATCTTTTTCTTCTTTAGTATTTTCATATTTTTTTATAATATGAGCTACTAATCTTAAATTATGTTCTATTAATTTAGCTCTTGCGTTTTTATCTCCCTTTTTATGTAAATTTAGATAATAATTTTCTTCTTCGGCTTCGAGTTTTTCTGGATATGAACTACTTTTTAAAGCTCCAAGTAAAGGGAAAATAAATAATGTAAATAAATCAAACAAAATAATATACCCCATTTAGGAGGACTAATATGATTGAAAAAATTATAAATATTAAAAAATTAATCCCCAATTTTTATGTAAAATCAATTTATGATATTGATTTCAATAAATTATATGATGAAAATAAAAGATTAATTCTTACAGATTTAGATAATACACTTGTTAGTTATGATACATTAATAGCAAATGAAGAATTAATAAATTTTATTGATAATTTAAAAAAAATAGGATTTGAAATAATCATTGTATCAAATAACTCAAAAAAAAGAGTTAAAAAATTTGCTTTAAGTGTTAATTTGAAATATTATAGTAGATGTTTAAAACCTTTTTCATTCAAATTAAAAAAAGCAATGAAAAACTATAAAAAAGAAGAAGTTATTGTTTTAGGAGATCAATTATTAACAGATGTTTATTCAGCAAAAAAAATTCATCTTGATGTTATTTTAGTTAAAGCAATAAAAAGAAAAACTGAAAAATGGACTACTAAAAATAATAGAAGAATGGAAAGAAAAGTTTTAAATAAAATAAATAAAAAAGAACCAGAAATTTACACTAAAATTTTAAAAGAATATAAGGAAAATAATTATGGAAATTAAATGTATTGGATGTGGATCAACTTTACAGTTTGTTGATGAAAATAAAATTGGATATATAGATAAATCATTACTTGAAAAAAAAGATTTAGAGAATTTATATTGCAAAAGATGCTTTAAATTAAAAAACTATAATATATATAGTCCTGTTACTGATATTGATTTTAATAAAATAAATAATGAAGTTAAAATAAATAAAAATGCAATTTTAGTAATGATTATCGATGTATTTATGATTGATTCAACCTTCATAGATAATTTATATAGTATTTATGGAAAAAAAGATTTAATAATTATTTTATCAAGATATGATTGTTTTAAAGACTTAGTTAATAAAAATAAGATTATTTCATACATTAATTTAAAAGCAAAAAAATGTAAATATAATTTAGTTGATATAATATTCAGCAATAATGAAGATAGATTTATCAATCATTTACAAAACGAAAATAAAGATTTTTATTTTGTTGGATATACAAATACAGGAAAATCAACATTTATAAATAAAGTATTAAAAAAAATCTATCAAATTGATAAAGATTATATTGTGACATCTAAAAATATTGGTACTACTCTTGATCTTATTAAAATACCATATAAAAATAATTATTTTTTAATTGATACTCCAGGATTAAATTTAAATAGTTATTATAATATAAATCATATTATCAAAAACAAAGTTAATACAATTAATTATCAAGTAATTAAAAATCAAAGTTATATTGTAGAAGATTTATTTTCTATTAATATTTATAATCAAACAACTATTTCATTTTTGTTTAGTAACACTTTAAAAATACATAGAACAAAATATGAAAATAGATTAAAATATGTTATAGATAATCATAAAAAAAATATAAATTTAAATGACAATTTGTTTTACGATATAGAAATAAGTGGATTTGGTTTTTTTAGAATAAAAGGAAAAATTAGTTTTGATATTACTTCAAAAATAAATTTAGATATATATGTTAGAAAATCAATTATTTGAAATAGTTAAAGAAAAATACAAAAGTAAGGATAAACTATATCGTTTAAAACATGTTGAAGGAGTTTATTTTTTAGCTAAAAAACTTGCATCAATATATAATTTACCACTTGAAAAAATAACATATGCAAGTATTTTACATGATATTTCTAAATTTGAAACCAAAGAATATATGATATCATTAATTAATGATAATGATATAATTAATAATTATCCGTTTGAAACTTGGCATGCTTTTGCTGGCGCAAATTATGTAAAAAAAATATTAAAAATTCAAGATGAAGATATAATAAATGCAATTAGATATCATGTTTTTGGTAGATTTAATATGACTTTACTAGAAAAAATTATTATGCTTAGTGATTTTTGTGAAGAAACAAGGACATTTGATGAAGCAAATATTGTAAGAAAAATATTATTAGAAGAAAAAAATTTAGATAAAGCATTATATTTTTATTATTATTATTTAATTAAACATTTAGAAGAAGATAATAAAAATGTTTTAGATATTCAATATAAATTAAAAGATTATTATAAGGAGAAAATATGTTAAAAAAAATTATTAATGTTTTAGAAGATGTAAAATTAGAAGATATTAAAATATATGATATGGAAAATAAATCTCCATTTTATGATTATATGGTTGTTGCTAGTGCAAAAAACCAAAGACAAAATCAAGCTGCATTAAAATATTTAAAAGAAATGGCATTTTTATCTAATTATGATATTAAAAATGTAGAAGGAAATAATTCATCATGGATATTAGTTGATATGTATAATGTTGTAATACATATTTTTACAAGTGAAGAAAGAACATATTATGCACTTGATAAATTATATTTTGATTATAAAAAAATAAGCATAAAAGATCTTTAATTTTAAAGTAAAAATTAAAAAATAAATGAAATATATTAATGGTGATGACATGAAATTACTATTAATTATATTTCTTTTTTTTGTTTTAGGATGTAATAATGAAAATATTTATATAGCTGAAAAATTAAATATTACAGATTTGTATATTAAAGTAGAAGGAGAAGTTTTAAAAGAAGGATATTATAAAATAAATAATTATATAACTTATAATGAATTATTTATGTTAGTAGGCATAAAAGATACAAGTGATATTTCAAACTTTGATTTAGAAAGTACTATTGATGTTGATAAAATATTTATACCTAAATTAAATGATAATATTTCTAATTTAATCAATATAAATAATGCAACATTAGAAGAATTATTAATATTGCCTGGAATAAAAGAAAAATTAGCACTAAATATTATTGAATATCGAAAAAATAACGGACTATTTAATAATATTGAAGAGATTATGAATGTAAATGGAATAAAAGAAAAAAAGTTTTTATTAATTAAAGATTATATTTGTGTTTGAAAATATACATTTTATAGCTTTAACAAACATTTTAGTTATTTTGTCGTTTTATTATAAAATTTTTTTTCTTTTATTAATTATTTATTTAATTTTTTTAAGGACAAAAAATAAAAAAATTTTTTTTGTTTCAATTTTTTTTATGCTTTTAGAATTTATTATTTATTATAAAAAAATAATTCATCATAAAAGTTACAATAATCAAATACAAATCATTAAAATAATTGATATTAAAGATAATTATTATATAGCAAAAATTAAAGACGAAAAGGTTATTTTTTATACAAATAACGATTATAAAATAAATGATAAAATTAAAGGGTATATTAAAGAATTTGAAATAGATAGTTTAAATATCGAATTTACATTTGATTATGAAGATTATTTAAAAAAACAAGGAATTATAAAAAAAATAAAATTAGAAAACGAAATATTAGTTAAACAAAATTATACAATCAAAAATTTAAAATATAAAATTAAAAATTATCTTTTAAATCATTATCCAGATAAAACAAAAAAATATTTAGTTACTATATTTTTAGGAATTAATATTTTAGATGATAATATTTATGAAATATATAAGAATTTTAATTTAACTCATTTATTTTCAATTTCAGGAGTACATATTAATTTTATAGTTTTATTTTTAAATTTTATATTAAAAAAATTAAAAATAAAAAACATAATAATTGAGTTTATATTAATATTTTATTTATATTTTTTAAATTTTATACCATCAGTTTTTAGAAGTGTAAGTTGTTATATTTTCAAAAAAAGATTTAATATGAGTAGTTTTAACGCTTTAAATTTATCGTTGATAATAATTTTATTAATTTTTCCAAATGTATTTTTTTTACCTCAATTTTATTTATCCTACTTATCATCTTTTTTAATTATTATGTTGGATTTAAAAAAAGATAAATTTAGCAATTTAAAGTTATTAATTAATTTAAACATTTTTTTATTTCCTTTTTTAATCAATTTAAATAATAAATTTAGTATAATTGCACTTTTTATTAGTTATATTTATTCTATTTTATTTATTAAATTTGTTTTACCTTTTAGTTTTATGACTTTATTTATTCCGTTTTTTAAAACATATTATGAAAATATTATTATTTTATTTGAAAAAATTATTTCAAATATAAATTGTAATTATATAATTTTTAAAAATTATTCAAATTATAAAATAATTATTTATTATATAGTCTATTATTTATATAAAGTAACTAAACATAAATTTTATTTATTGTCATTAATTTTGCTTGTTATTATCAATAATTTTGGTGTGATTAATTTAAAAAATGAAGTTATTTTCTTAAATGTTGGTCAAGGTGATTCAAGTGTTTATATTAACAAATATAATAAGTGTAATATAGTAATTGATTCATTTAATAATACATATGAATATTTAATAAAAAGAGGGATTAAAAAAATAGATTATTTAATATTTTCTCATGGAGATTTGGATCATATTTTAAATTATGAAAAAATTATTGATAATATAAAGGTAAAAAATATTTTAATAAGTAAATATGATTATTCTGATGATATTATAAAAATTGAAGAAAAAAATAATAATGTAATAAGGGTAAAATCAGATGATTATTTTAATTGTGGGGATGCATTAATAAAAATTTTATCACCAATAAAAAAATATGATTCATTAAATGATAATTCTATAGTTTTAAAATTATTTATTAAAGATAAGACTTTTTTATATACAGGTGATATAAGTAAATCTGTTGAAAAAGACTTAGTAAATAGATATAAATATGATTTAAAAAGTGATTATTTAAAAGTAAGTCATCATGGAAGTAATACTTCAACTGATAAAATATTTGTAAAATATGTAAATCCTAAAATATCTTTTATATCATGTGGAAAAAATAACATATATAATTTTCCAAAACAAGAAGTTTTAGATACATTAAAAAATTCTGATATTCATATATCATATAAAAGAAAATCTTTAAAAGTTTTAATATGATTTGAAAAAATTGAAGAATAAGTTTATAATATATTTGGTGGAAAAAATGGAAAAATCAATTTATATTTTATATGGAACAAATATTGAATTAATGAATGAATTTATTTTAGATTTAAAAAATAAGTTAAACATAGATGATAATTCTTATTTCGATTTTAGTGATGATTATACAATTAATCAAGTAATAAATGAATTAAATAATTATTCTTTATTTGAGTCAAAAAAAATAATTAAATATAAGACTAATGATTTAATATCGTTTAAAAATTATTTTAAAAATCCTAATCCTGATATTATTTTAATATTACTTACTGATAAATTAAATTTAAAAGAAGAATATGATTATATCGAGGCTATTGAATTTAAAGAATTAAACGATAAGGAATTAGCTAAATATATAAAAAAACAATTAAACAATGCTGATATTGAAATATCAAATGATGCATTAGATGAATTTGTTATAAGAATTAAAACAGATTTTAATCAAGCTAAAATGGAAGTTGATAAAATAATTACTTATTGTGATAAAAAAATTAAAACAGTTGATTTAAAGATGATTTTAAATCTTGTTCCTTCTAATTTAGATGATAATATTTTTTTAATAATCGAATCAATAATCGAAAGAAATAAAAAAAGAGCTTTGAAAATATATAATGATTTGATAAAATCAAATCAAGATGTAATGCAAATTTTAAATGTTTTACAAAATAAATTTAATGAAATATTTTATATAAAAGTTCTTCTTGATGAAAATAAAACAAAAGAAGAAATTAGTAAATATTTTAATTATTCAAAGGGAAGAACTTATTATGCTATTAAAACTGCTAGCAATTTTGACATATCAAGTATCAGATATTTTATAAAAGAATTAAGTGATTTAGAATATAAAATTAAATCTGGAATAGTTGATAGTAAAATTGCTATTGAATTATTTATTTTAGAATTGAGGTAATAATTATGAATTATGAATATGTATTTGTTTTTGATTTTGAAACATCTGGTTTAGATTTTATATCTGATAGAGTAATAGAATTAGGTGGAATACTTTATAAAAAAGAAAATTTTGAATTTAAAAAGGTTTTAGAAATTGATGATTTAATAAAGATTGATTTTTTATTACCTGATAAAATTAAAGAAATAACTCATATTACTGATGATATGCTTAATGAAAAAGGAATATTAGAAGAAGAATTATTTTATAAATTAGATAATATTTTAAGTTTAAATCCTTTATTAGTTGCTTATAATTTACAATTTGATATTAATTTTATTATTCAAATGTTTAGAAGATATCAAAATAGAAATTATCAATTATCTTTAGATGTATTAGATGTAATGGCTATTTATAAAGATTTTTATAGCTATCCTCATCGTCTTGAAAGTGCAGTTAATACTTTAAATGTTGATATTTTAAATACGCATAGAGCATTAGATGATGTAAAAGCTACAGTTGAGGTGTTAAAAAAATTGAGTAAAATTACAAGTATAGATCCGTTTATAAATGTATTAGGATATAATCCTAAATATGGAGTAAATGGCGAAAGATTAAAACATGTTAGTTATGTTCCACAATACGGTAATAGAAGAGAAATTGTTAAAAGAAGCGCATAAAAAAAGAAAAACACATCCCAGATGTGTTTTCTTTTTAATTTAAGCTATTGATTAATAATTGTAATCTTGATTTGTTTCTTGCAACATAATTTTTATGAACAATACCTTTAACTTGTGCTTTGTCTAATTTTTTGCAAGCAACTTGATATGCTTTAACTGCATTTTCTTTATCATTAGCTTCAACTAAATTAATAACATTTTTTAAAGCAGTTTTCATTGAAGATTTAACTGAAGCATTACGTTGTCTTCTTTTTTCGTCAGTTTTGATTCTTTTTAATTGTTGTTTAATGTGTGCCATTCTTTCACCTCCATAGCATAGCATTAATATTTTATCAAGAATGTTTTAAAAAAGCAATACTTAAGAATTAAAAATTGAAAATGAGATAAAATATTAAAAGGTGATTTTATGCTTTGGATTGAAATGGAAGCTGATTATGAAAAATATTATCAAAATATTAAAACAAATGAAAATATTAAATTATATGAAGCAATCTTTGAAAATTATTATTATCATACAATATTTACAACTTATTTTAAAAATGATGATGATATTTTAAAAATAAGTTTAGAAAATGTTTTTAAAAAAGTATTAAATAAATATTTAAAAATTAAAAATATTAATAAAAAAGATAAAATATTAATTGTTGGATTGGGAAATAAAAATATAAATGCTGATGCGTTAGGACCATTAACAATCGAAAATTTAATTGTAACTAATAATAATTTTAATAACAAATTTAGACCTATATGTGCTTTAATACCTGATGTTACAATAAATACTGGTATGGATAGTGCTTATATTATAAAATCAATTGTAAAACAAGAAAAACCTAAATTTGTGATTATAATTGATTCATTGAAAGCTAATACATTAAAAAGGATGAATTCAATAATTCAATTTACTGATAAGGGGGTTAGTCCTGGAAGTGGTATTTATGATAATAGAATTGAAATTAATGAAAATTTTTTAAAAACAAAATTATTAGTTATCGGAATACCTACTGTTGTAGATATTAAAAGTATTTTAAAAGATTATACTAAAGAAAATTTTTTTATTGATGAAAATATTATTGTTTCATCAAAAAATATTGATTATGAAATTAAATTAATGAGTAGATTTATTGCAAAATGTCTAAATGATGTATTAATTTTCAACAAAAAATAACTTTAATTACATATATACTATTTTTGAGGTGATTTTTTTTGAATAAACAAATAAAATATGGGTTTGTTTTTTTAATATTCATAATGGGTATTGCTCTTGGTAGTATTAGTAGTCAAAAACAAAATGATAATAATATTGAAGATTTTGAAACAAGTTTAGAAGAAAATAAATTTTATATAGGAGAAGAAAAGTTTTCTAATTATGATGTTCAAAATAATTTATTTATTAAAATTGCAAAATTATTAGAAAAAATTATTAAAAAAATTTTTAGTGGAGTATTAAATATTATTGCTAAAGGCTTAAAATTAATTTTTGGTATTTAAATATTTTATATTTATGATATAATAATATCATTAAGGAGGTATATTATGACATTACCTAATAAACTTACAATTTTAAGAATTTTATTAATTCCAATAATGATTATTTTATACTATATTACTCCATTACAAGAAATAGAGGTTATAAACACATTATCGCTTGCAAATTTACTTGCGTGTTTAGTATTTATTATAGCTTCATTAACTGATTTTTTAGATGGACATATAGCAAGAAAAAACAATTTAGTAACAACATTTGGTAAGTTTGCAGATCCATTAGCAGATAAAATTTTAGTTATGGCAGCAATGATTTTATTAATGGATCAAACTATTAATCCTAATTATGCGATTGAACCATGGATTATTATAGTAATATTATCTAGAGAATTTATTGTTTCAGGTATAAGATTAGTAGCTGTTGAAAATGGGAAAGTTATTGCAGCTTCTAAATTAGGGAAATATAAAACAGCATCTACAATGATTGCTTTAATTGTTGTTTTTTTAGAAAATATGATAAGTGGTATGGAAGTAGTTGGAATGATATTAATTTATATTGCATTAGCTTTAACTATTATTTCTGGAATTGATTATTTTTGGAAAAATAAAAATATCATATTAGAATCAATTTAAAGGAAAAATGGTATTTAATTGTAAATATATTAAAAAGGAGTAAAAAAATGGATACAAATAAAGATCAAGCATTAGATTTAGCATTTAAACAAATAAAAAAACAATTTGGTGAAGGTTCTGTTATGAAATTAGGAGATGAGCCAGATAAAAAAGTTGAAGCTGTATCATCAGGTTCTATTGCTTTAGATTTTGCTTTAGGTATTGGTGGATATCCAAAAGGACGCATTATTGAAATTTACGGGCCTGAAAGTTCTGGTAAAACTACTGTTGCTCTTCATGCTGTTGCACAAGTCCAAAAAAATGGAGGATATGCAGCTTTTATTGATGCAGAACATGCATTAGATCCTGTTTATGCAAAAGCACTTGGAGTTGATACAGATAATTTAATTTTATCTCAACCTGATACAGGAGAACAAGCATTACAAATAGCAGAAGCTTTAATTAAAAGTGGAGCAATCGATTGTATTGTAGTAGACTCAGTAGCTGCCCTTGTTCCTGAAGCAGAAATAAATGGAGATATTGGTGATAGTCATGTTGGATTACAAGCAAGACTTATGAGCCAAGCAATGAGAAAACTTGCTGGAATAATTAGTAAAACAAATTGTATTGCAATTTTTATTAATCAAATAAGAGAAAAAGTTGGAATTATGTTTGGTAATCCTGAAACAACACCTGGAGGTAGAGCTTTAAAATTCTATTCATCTGTAAGATTAGAAGTTAGAAGAAGCGAACAAATAAAAACAGGTAGTGAAGTAGTTGGAAATAAAACAACTATTAAAATTGTAAAAAATAAAGTTGCACCACCTTTTAAAGTAGCAGAAGTAGAAATAATTTATGGAAAAGGAATTTCACTTGTTGGTGAAGTATTAGATTTAGCTAGTGAAAAAAATATAATAAATAAAAGTGGAGCATGGTATTCTTATAATGGTGAAAAAATTGGTCAAGGAAGAGAAAATGCTAAAGAATTTTTATTGAAAAATCAAGAAATTTTTGATACAGTATTAAACCAAGTAAGAAAAGAATTAAGTTTATAAAAAAACTTCATATCAAATTGATATGAAGCTTTTTTTTAATAATTTTCATCAAATATATTTTTCCAAGTGTTTGCTTTTACTTTAAAGTATTCAGTTTTTTCTTCTGTTGTTTGATCAGCAACTGAAGTTACTGTGTAACTTAATTTAATGTATAAATCAGGAGTTTTAACACTAATAAAAGGTAAATTTCCTTTTAAAGGCATTTCTGTTTTTAAAGTAATTTGTGATGTTAATGTTTGTTTTTTAATATCTTTATTTTCATCTTTTATATAATATGTTTTAGAAACAGTTTTACTACTTGATTCATCATTACATTTTCCCCAATAGCAACCAGTAGAAAAAGTAACTTTTACATTTGATATATTATTTTGATTTATTTTTTCTTCATTTAAAAAAATTGTATAATCAATTTCCATTTGTCCATTATTTGTTGAATTTGTTCTTTTTGGAGAATATGCAATTGATTTTAATTCGATATCAAAAATTTCAGATTTGTTTAACTTATTGAATTCTGTTGCTTTTATTTCTTCATCAAATAAAACAGGAACATTTTTATTATATTCAAGTATATATGTTACCCCACTAACTATTAAAAATGAAAAAACAAGTAAACCAATAAATAAAAATAATTTCATTGGTAATTTCCTTTTATTTTTAGTTGTTTTATTCATACAATACACCTCGATTTTATTTTAACATAATAAAAAAAAAATGCAACTTAAAATATCTATTTATTAATTGACTATAAAGAAATTCTATTATATAATTAAATAGTAAATGTTTTTAATTTATAAGAGTTATACTCTTTTTTGTATATCTATTTATATATATTTATGGAGGTGTTTATATGATATTAGGTATCATCATCTCCGCTTTAGTTGCTGGTGGAATTTGTTTCTATTTAGGTTATCTACTTAGAATTAAACAATATGAAAAAAGCTTAAAAAACACAGAAGAAAAAATTCAAAAAATGCTTAAGGATGCTGAAATCGAATCAGATTCTTTAAAAAAGCAATCAATTACAGAAGCAAAATCTGAGATTGCTCTTTTAAAAAAAGAAGCAGAATCAGATATTAAAGATAGAAAACAAATTGTTTTAGACTTAGAATCTAAATTATCAGTTAGAGAAGATAATCTTGAAAAAAGAACACTTAATTTGGATAAAAGAGAACAAATTTTAAACTCAAAAGAAGAAAAAATAGATCTTAAAAAACAAGAAATAGAAGAACAAAGCAACAAAGTGGAAGAATTATTAAAAAAACAAGAAGAAAAACTAAGTGAAATTGCTAATTTAACACTTGAAGAAGCTCATGATATTATAATGAATAAAGTTAGAGATGATATGAGTAATGAAATTACTGGATATATAAAAGAAGAAGAAGAAAAAGCAAAAGCAGAAGTACATAATAAAGCTAAAAACTTATTAGCTTTAGCAATTCAAAAATATGCAAGTGAAACAACAAATGAAAAAACTGTATCTGTTGTAGATTTGCCAAGTGATGAAATGAAAGGTAGAATAATAGGTCGTGAAGGTAGAAATATTCGTACTATTGAATCTTTAACAGGTGTTGATTTAATTGTTGATGATACTCCAGAAGCAGTAGTTTTAAGTGGATTTGATCCAATTAGAAGAGAAGTAGCAAAAAGAACATTACAAACACTTGTTAATGATGGAAGAATTCATCCAGGAAGAATAGAAGAAATAGTTGAAAGAAGTCAAGCAGAAGTTGAAATGATAATTCGTGAATCAGGAGAAGAAGCTGTATTTACATGTGGAATTGGAAAAGTACACCCTGATCTAATTAAACTTTTAGGTAGATTAAATTTTAGAACAAGCTATGGACAAAATGTCTTAAAACATTCTATTGAAACAGCATTTTTAGCTGGTAAATTAGCAGCAGAAATTGGTGAAAATGAAATTTTAGCAAGAAGAGCTGGTCTTTTACATGATATCGGTAAAGCTGTTGATCATGAAGTAGAAGGAAGTCATGTTGAAATTGGTGGTAAATTAGCCATCAAATATCGTGAACCTAAAGCAGTTATTGATGCTATACAATCGCATCATGGTGATAAAGAAGCAGAAACTATGATCGGTATATTAGTTGCAGCTGCAGATGCTTTAAGTGCAGCTAGACCTGGTGCAAGAAGTGAATCGCTTGAAAATTATGTTCAAAGATTAGAGCAATTAGAAAATATTTCTAATAATATTAAGGGTGTTGAAAAATCATTTGCAATACAAGCGGGTAGAGAAATAAGAGTTATTGTTAAACCTGAAGAAGTTGATGATTTATCTACATTTAAAATAGCAAGACAAATCAAAGAAGAAATAGAAAATAATTTAAGTTATCCTGGAACTATTAAAGTTACAGTAATAAGAGAAACAAGAGCAGTTGATACAGCAAAATAAGCAGTACACTGCTTTTTTTTAAGAAGAGGTATTTTATATGAAAATATTATTTATAGGCGACGTATATGGCGATTTAGGAAAAGAAATACTTAAAAAAAATCTTCCTTATTTAAAAGAAAAATATAATTATAATTTGTTAATTGTAAATGGTGAAAATGCAAGTAAATATGGTAGAGGATTAAATTATAAAAGCTATAAAGAGTTTATGGAAATGAAAGTTAATTTAGTTACACTTGGTAATCATGCATTTTCACAAAATGATATATATGATTTTATAGATAATTCAAATGTTATTAGACCAGCAAATTTTTATAATGTAAATGGAAAAGGATATCACATTATTAATTTTAATGGTAAAAAAGTTTTAGTAATAAATATTATGGGTAGAACTATGATTAATTTTCCATTAGATTGTCCATTTAGAACTGTCGATGAAATATTAAAAAAAGAAAAATATGATTATGCTATAGTAGATTTTCATGCAGAAGCAACAAGTGAAAAAATTGCTATGGGTTGGTATTTAGATGGGAAAGTGAATGCTGTATTAGGTACACATACCCATGTTCAAACCGCAGATTTAAGAATACTTCCTAATAAAACAATATATATTACTGATGTTGGAATGACAGGTCCTAAAGATGGTGTTATAGGTGTTAATAAAGAAATTATTATAAATAGATTTATTAATGGCATGTCAAAACAAAATTTTCCAGAACAAGGTTTAGGACAATTAAATGGAGTTATATTAGATTTTACAGATAAATTTAATCCGAAAGCTGAAAGAATTTCTATTATAGAGGAATAATTATATTCATTTTGCATATATTTTAATATAACAAGTGAATATAAAGGAGGAAATATGGAAATTATTAAAGTATCAACAACATCAAAACCTAATTCAGTTGCAGGTGCACTAGCTAATGTTTTAAAAGAACAAAAACAAATCGAAGTACAAGCAATTGGCGCAGGAGCTATTAATCAAGCAATAAAAGCCGTAGCAATTGCAAGAGGTTATGTTGCTCCAAGTGGGAAAGATTTAGTTTGTATACCAGCATTTTCAGATATCTTAATTGATGGAGAAGAAAGAACAGCAATTAAACTAATTGTTAAGGCTGAATAAATAGGGTTAATAAACCCTTTTTTATTTGTGTTTTAAAAAATATATAGTATAATATTAATGGTGATTTTATGAAAATAGATAATATAATGCCAAGTTTAAATAATGCTAGAAAAAGATCAAAAGAACTTGTAAAAGAATTTGATTTTGTTTTAGATGATAAATTAAAGAATATTGGCGAAGGAAAAAAATATAGTGTTCAAACTTATGGATGTCAAGGAAATGAAGCTGATTCAGAAACTATATCTGGAATATTAGAACTTATTGGATTTTCTAAATCTGATACTGATGATGCTGATATAGTTATTTTAAATACATGTGCAATAAGAGAAAATGCAGAAAATAGAATTTGGGGAGAGTTAGGTAGACTAAAATCCTTAAAAAATAATAAAGAATTATTAATTGGTATATGTGGATGTATGCCACAAGAAGAAGTTGTTGTAAATAAAATTATTTCAAAATATCCTTATTTAGATTTAATATTTGGAACACATAATATATTTAGACTACCAGAATTAATTAAAAAAAGATATGATACAAAAAAAATGGTTGTAGAAGTTTTTTCTAAAGAAGGAGATATTTATGAAAATATTCCGAAAATAAGAGAAAACAAACATAAAGCCTGGGTTAATATAATGTATGGATGTGATGAGTTTTGTACTTATTGTATAGTTCCATATACAAGAGGAAAAGAACGATCTAGAAGTCCTAAAAAAATAATTGAAGAAGTAACTTCTTTAGTTAAAGAAGGATATAGTGAAGTAACACTTCTTGGTCAAAATGTAAATGCATATGGTAAGGATTTAATTTATTCAAATTATACATTTGGTAATTTATTATATGATCTAGATAAAACAGGAATAAAAAGAATTAGATTTACAACTTCACATCCTCGCGATTTAGATGATTTAACTATTAATGCTATTAAAGATTGTAAATCAGTAATGCCACACATTCATTTGCCAGTTCAAAGTGGGAGTACTGATATATTAAAAAAAATGAACCGTAAATATACAAAAGAAGATTATTTAATATTAGTTGATAAATTGAAAAAAGCTGTTCCTGATATTGCAATTACAACTGATATTATAGTTGGTTTTCCAAATGAATCAGATAATGATTTTTTAGAAACATTAGATTTAGTAGATAAAGTAAATTTTGAAGGAGCATTCACATTTATTTATTCAAAAAGAGAAGGAACACCTGCTGCTAGATACGAAGATTTTATTTCTCCAGAAGTGAAAAAAGAAAGGTTATATAAATTAAATGAAAAAATTAATTTAGGTTATCTAAATGGCAATAAAAGGTTTTTAAATAAAGTTGTATATGTTTTAGTTGATGAAATATCAAAAAATAATCCTGAATTTTTGCAAGGATATTCTGAACATAATAAACTAGTTAATTTTAAGGGAGATCCAAGTTTGATTGGTAAAATTGTTCCTGTATTAATTACAGAAGCTAAAACTTGGTTTTTAATTGGTAAATTAGATGAATAAAGTTGATGAATTAATTTTAATGTTAAATAATGATATTTCATTAATAGAATATAAGAAATTTGAAAATATTATTAATAATGATGAATATTATATAAATTTAATTAATAAAATTAAACAGGCTCAAAAAAAATATTTAAATAATAAAACGATAGAAAATAAAGAAGAATTAGAAAAATTAAACGATTTATTTTATAACGATATCAATATATCAAGATATCTTGAATATATTGATGATTTGAATAATAAAATTCAAACCGTAATAAATATAATTAATGATTCTATAAAACAATGAAGTACAAATATTTTAATTTGTACTTTTTTATTTTCATATAATGAAATGTCATTTATTTTTTTTATACATATAATAAATGTAGGAGGTGTTCTAAATTGGAAGAAATTCGTGAAATAGTTACAAAAGCTGTTATATCTAAAGGAAAAAAACAAATCAATATAACAGATGAAATAAAATTAGAAAATAAACCATATAGTGTTCTTGGATGTTGGATTATTAATCATAATTTTAGTGCTAAAGAAAATAATGATATAGTAGTTGTTTCTGGAAATTTTGAAATTAATGTATGGTATTCATTAGATGAAAATAAAAAAACTGAAGTGGTAAGAAAAAATATATCATATGAAAAAGAAATTTATACTAAACAAATTATTAAAGAATACATAGAAAATAGTAATAATATTTTAGTTAGAGTTTTGAAAAGTCCTAAATGTAATGATGCAAAAATAAATGGTAATAATATTTTAATATCAGTAGAATTAGAATTAGTAGCAGAAATAATAGGAGAGACGAAAATGCAGGTTACAGTATTTAATGAACCTGAAATTTTTTCAGAAGAAGATGATTTTGAAAACCAAATAAATGAAGATTTCTTAGAGGAAAATAAGGTGGAATAATACCACCTTTTTTAAAAGTTTATTGTGTTGTTACACACTTTACTTATAAATTTTTAGACAAAAAAAGATTAAATGTCCTTAAAAAGGTATATCTATGCAATTTTTTAAAAAAAAATTAAAAAAACTATTGTTTATTAAATAATTTTATTTTATAATATTATTAAGAATGTGTGGAGGTGTTTCTATGAAGTTTTTAGATCGTGGGAGTATTTTAAATATTAATGGAACTAATATGACAGTAAGTGAAGTTATATCTATTTTAAAAAAGGTTCCATCATATGAAATTGTTGAATTATTTGGTAAAAATAATAAATTACTTCCTCGTACTGCAAGAATGAAAGTTTTAAAAAATTTATTAAATGATGATGTACAAAAAACAAGAATTAGAGGTGTTAATTTATCTGATGAAATTAATTACCGCTTAAATTGGTATAATAATTTTTCTGAATATCAATTGTGTGAACTTATCCCTTTATTTTCAAGTTGGGATGAAAAATTAGAAGAATATTATTTAGAAGATATTTGGTTAATGCTTTTACAAGTTGCAAATGAAATGGGAGTTACTGATGAAGAATTAACTAACTTAATATTAAAAGCAAGTAATGCGCCAGTAGTACCACTTGAAACAAGTAGAGACTTTAATAAAGGAATTGATCCGTTATTTTATGATTATTCAGGATGCTTAGATGGTATTACAATTGGAACATTTAGAGATTGTTTAATTAACAGTTCTACATTAGTTGAATTAAGAGAAATTGGAAAAAAATATAATGTTAATGTTCCAAGAAGAATAAAAAAAGAGCAATTAGTTGAAATTATTTTAGATAATATGGATAAACAAGATGTTCTTGATCGTGAAAAAGTTAAAGAATCATTAATGGATAAATCAGTTATACAATTGCAAAGATTTGCTAAAGATAATAATATAAAAGCATCTGTTGAATTAAAAAAAGAAGATATTATTGAATATATTATTTCAAATTTAGAATTTGATACTACTAAATTAGAAAAAGTAATTCAACTACCTGTTATAAATATTACACCAAGATTCTTATTAGTTGATGCTTCTAAAAAATATATGGTTGAAGCTGAAGAAGAAACTGCTACTGAAGAAACATATGAAGAAGTATTAGAACCAACTATAGAAGAAGAAAAAGTTGAAGAAGTAGCTGAAGAAGTATTAGAACCAACTATAGAAGAAGAAAAAGTTGAAGAAGTAGTAGAAAAAGTAGTTGAACCTGTTACTGAACAAAAAATTGATAATACAGATATTAAATCATTAACTGAAGCTATTAATGGTTTAAAAGATGAAATTGCTAAATTATTTGCATCAATTGAAGTAGTTGAAGAAGAACAAGAACCAGAAACTAAACAAGATGATAATCAAGATGTTGTTGAAGAATTAGTAAAAATTCAAGGACAAGTTGAAGAAGTTAAAGAAAAATTAAATAAAAAAGAAGAAGAAGTAAAAGGAATCAACGAATTAAATCCAACAATTGTTGAATCATTTAAAAATGATACTTCTAAATCATTATCAAATGATGAAATGAATACATATGTTGAAGAAACTGTAAAACAATCTCCAAGTGATGAATATTGCAAAAGAGAATTAAAATTCCAACAAGAATTTAACAAAGTTTATGCTAAACATCCAGTAAAATCATTTTTTAAAGCTATTTTATGGTTAGTATATTATTTAATTTTAATTGCAATTGTTTTAGGAGTAGTGTTTGTAGCATATTATTTAGTTGTTGCATTTACAAATTTAGAAGCACCTACAAATGAATTTTTAAGAAAAATATTTGATTTCGTTGATCAATATTTAAATTTAACTAGTAAATAAAAAAATAGATTAAAGTTGGTGTTAAAATGAAAAAGAATAGTAATAATAAAAAAGAACCAAAATATACACCAATGATGGAGCAGTATTTAGAAATTAAAAAAGACTATTTAGATACAATAGTCTTTTTTCGATTAGGAGATTTTTACGAAATGTTTTTTGATGATGCTATATTATGTTCAAAAGAATTAGAAATAGCATTAACCGGAAAAGATGCAGGACAAGAAGAAAGAGTCCCAATGTGTGGAATCCCATATCATGCTGTTGAACCTTATTTAGAAAAATTAATTCAAAAAAATTATAAGGTTGCCATTGTTGAACAAGTAGAAAATAAACAAAATGAAGATAGTAAAATCGTAAAAAGAGAAGTTGTAAGACTTGTTACTCCAGGAACAATTATTGAAGGAAATAATTTAGGAAAAGATAATAATTATTTAGTTGCAATTATTGATAATAAAACTGATTATTCACTTTCTTTTTGTGATTTATCTACAGGTGAAATAAATGTTACTACCATATCTAAAGACGATTCAGAATTAATTAGTGAATTATTAGTTTTAAAGACAAGAGAAATAGTGGTTTTTGATGATTTTAATAAAAAAATATTATCCACACTTAAAAAGAATTATCAAATTGTTGTTTCTTATTCAAAAGAATATGAATTAAGCCCTATTTTTAGTTATATTGTTGATGATTTAAATCAAATTGAATATAAAAATGTTTGTGGTTTATTAATTAATTATTTGATTAAAACTCAAAAAAGAGCTTTATCACACCTAAAAAAAGCAAATATTTATAATGAAAGACAATATTTAAAAATTGATTATTATTCTAAGAAAAATTTAGAAATAATCCAAACTGTAAGAAATAATCAAAAATATGGTTCATTTTTCTGGCTTTTAGATAAATGTGAGACAGCAATGGGTTCTAGAATGATGAAAAGATGGATTGATTATCCACTTTTAAATAAAGATGAAATTATTAAAAGATATGATTTGGTTGATAAACTAAATGATAATTTTATTATAAAAGAAGAAATTAAAAATTCTTTTAAATCTGTTTATGATTTAGAAAGAATTGTTGGTAGAATATCTTATGGTAATTGTAATGCTAAAGATTTAGTTCAATTAAAAAGATCATTAAAAAATTTACCATTACTAAAAGATAATTTAAAAAAATTAGATACAAAATTATCTATTGAATTATCTTCATTTAATGAACTTAATGAATTATATGAATTACTAGATAAAGCAATTTGTGAAGATCCACCTTTATCAATTAAAGAAGGTGGAATAATCAATAGTGGATTTAATAAAACTTTAGACGATTTAAAAAATGCAAGCCAAAATGGAAAAAAATGGTTATTAGATATTGAAAAAAATGAAAAAGAAAAAACTGGAATAAAAAATTTAAAAATAGGTTATAATCGCGTTTTTGGATATTATATTGAAATATCAAAGGGAAATCTTGATTTAGTAAAACCTGAATTTGGTTATGAAAGAAAACAAACGATTGCTAATAGTGAAAGATTTATTACAAAAGAATTAAAAGATGTTGAAGATATGATTTTAAATTCTTTAGATAAAAGTATTAAATTAGAATATGAAATTTTTTGTTCAATAAGAGAAGAAACATTAAAATATGTAAATGATTTACAAAAAATTTCAGATGTTATAAGTGTAGTTGATTGTTTAATATCTTTTTCAATTATAAGTTTAGAAAATAGATATGTTAGACCAAATATTAATGATAATAATGAAATTACAATTATTTCAGCAAGACATCCTGTAATTGAAAAAATTCAAGAAGGTATTTTTATTGAAAATGATATTTATTTAAATAAAAATTATAATTTATTATTAATTACAGGTCCTAATATGAGTGGTAAATCAACATATATGCGCCAATTAGCATTAATAATTATTATGGCTCAAATTGGTTGCTTTGTTCCTGCTGAATCTGCTAATTTATATATTTTTGATCAAATATTTACTCGTATAGGTGCAGCAGATGATTTAATTAGTGGACAATCAACATTTATGGTTGAAATGCTTGAAGCAAATTATGCTTTAAAACATGCAACTACAAGATCATTAATTTTATTTGATGAAATAGGAAGAGGAACAGCTACATATGATGGTATGGCTATAGCTCAATCAATTATTGAATATATACATGAAAAAATAGGTTGTGCAAGTTTATTTTCTACACATTATCATGAATTGATTAATCTTGAAAATTCGCTTAATAGATTAAAAAATATTCATGTTACTGCTAAAGAAGGAAATAATGGAATTGTTTTTTTACATAAGATAAAAGAAGGCCCATCTGATAAATCATTTGGTATAAATGTTGCAGAACTTGCTAAACTTCCTAAATCATTAATTAGAAGAAGTAAAGAATTATTAGATCTATATGAATCAAATAATAAAATAGAAATAAAATCAGATTTATTTAATTTTGATAATTATGAGATGTTTGAAGAAGAAAAAAATGAAGTTACAAATCCTATAATTGAAGAATTAAATAATTTGGATTTAGAAAATATAACTGCAAAACAAGCATTAGATATTTTATATGATTTAAAAAATAAATTATAGGATGTGATTATATGAATGATGTTATTAAATTACTTTCAGCAAACATGTCAAATATGATTGCTGCTGGAGAAGTAATTGAAAGACCAGCATCAGTTATAAAAGAATTAATTGAAAATTCACTAGACGCACATGCTACTAAAATTGAAATAAATTTAAAAGAATCAGGAATAACTGAGATAATTGTAGTAGATAATGGAATAGGAATGAGTAAAAATGATATAAAAATGTCACTTAAAAGACATGCAACATCTAAAATTAATCAAGAAAGTGATTTGTTTAATCTTAAAACATTAGGATTTCGTGGAGAAGCAATACCTTCAATTGCATCAGTCAGTTTAATGAGTATTGCCTCTAAAAATGCAGAAGTTGGTTATGAAGTAGTTGTTAAAGCAAGTAATATCATAAAAGAAAATGAAATTGCTATGAATACTGGTACAATAATTAAGGTTAATCAATTGTTTTTTAATACACCAGCAAGATTAAAGTATTTAAAATCAGTTAATACAGAATTATCAATTATAAGTGATTTAGTTATGAAATTTGCACTTGCAAATCCTAATGTATATTTTAGATTAACAAACGATAAAAAAGAAATATTTAAAACAAATGGAAATAATGATCTAGTAAGTTTAATAAGTCAATTTTATGGTTTTGAATTAGCTAATAATTTACTTAAAATTGATAAATCAGAAATTGGATTTAAAATAAATGGGTATATTTCAAATTCAAAAATTTATAAATCTAAAAAAATATATATAAATTTTATTGTTAATGGTAGAATAATAAAAAATTATATTTTAACTGAAAAATTAATAAATTGTTATCAATCATTTATTCCTGTTATGAAATATCCTTTTGCATTGATTTTTATAAATATTGATCCTTTTTTAATTGATGTTAATATCCATCCAACAAAAAAAGAAATCAAATTTTCAAACGAAAATAAAGTATATGAAATATTAGAAAAAACAATTTTAGATGCATTATATAATTATAATCCTCTTATTAATGAAACAATAGTAAATAATAGAAATTATGAATCAGAAAAAAAAGTAGATACACCAATTTTTAATAATTTTAATTATGATAAAATATATGGGGATTTTTCTTCAGATAGTTTATTAGAAGAAAAAAATGAAGAAGAACAAAAATTTGAAATAAAAAATAATATAGAAGAAAAAAACAATAATAATTTAAATAATAAAATAAATGATCTTATTTCTAATCCTAAAAATAAAATTCCTTTTTTAGAATATATAGGGCAATATAGAGGAACATATTTATTATTTCAAGACGATGAATCATTATATTTAATTGATCAACATGCAGCTCAAGAAAGAATAAGATATGAATTATATTTAAAAGGTTTAGAAAATATTAAAAATGAAAAACAAGATTTATTAATACCAGTAGATATTGAAGTTGATCCTTCTGAATATATTTTTATAAAAGATAATTTAGACAAGTTCAATGATCTTGGAATTGAAATATGTGAATCTGGAATTAATAGTTTTTTTATTAGAAGTGTTCCTTATTGGCTTAAAGATGATATAAAAGAAAATATAAATAATTTAATTAATTTTATTTATGATAAGAAATCTTTGAATATAACTTTATTTAAAGATGAAATTGCAAAAAAAATGGCTTGTAAATCTTCAATAAAAGCAAATCAGTATGTAAGACAAATCGAAGCTTTAAAATTAATAGAAGATTTAAATAAATGTAATAATCCTTTTAACTGTCCACATGGTAGACCTGTTTTTATTAAATTTAAAAATTATGAAATAGAAAAAATGTTTAAAAGAGTAATATGAAAAAAGTAATAGCTTTAATAGGTCCAACAGCATCATATAAAACATATTTTTCAATTAGAATTGCTAAAAGTTTTAATTTAGAAATTATAAATGGTGATTCTGTACAACTGCATAAAGATTTAAACATTGGTAGTGCAAAAATTACAAAAGATGAAATGCAGGGAATAAAACATCATTTATTAGATATTGTTGATGCTGATTATGAGTTTAGTGTGGCGGATTATCAAAATATTGTAAGAAATAAAATTAATGAATTAGATATTCCTTTTATTGTTGGTGGTACAGGATTATATATAAAATCTGTATTATATAATTATGAATTTACTGATGAAAAAAGAAATTTAGATTTAGAAAAGCAATATGAAAATTATACAAATTTAGAACTGTATCAATTGTTACAAGAAAAAAATCAAAAATTAGCAAATAAATATCATATGAATAATAGAAAAAGGATTTTAAGAGCATTAGAACTTTCGAATTCTGATGTAAAAAATAAAAAAGATGAATTATTGTATGATGCGCTTATTATAATGCTTGATATTGACAGAAATAAGTTATATGAAAAAATTGATTTAAGAGTAGATAAAATGATTAATGATGGTTTAGTTGATGAAGTAAAGGAATTAAAGAAAAAAAATATTTATGTAAATGTTATTGGCTATAAAGAAATATATTCTTATTTAAATAATGAAATTTCTTTAGATGAAGCAATTTTTTTAATAAAAAAAAATACAAGACATCTTGCTAAAAGACAATTAACTTTTTTTAATAATCAGTTTAAAAATATAGTTAAAATTAAATTTGATTATGAAAATATAGATGAAACTTTTAATAATTTACATAAATGTATTAAGAATTTTTTAGAAAAATGATTATTTTTTTGATTGGTATGCCTGGCGCTGGCAAATCTACATTAGCTAAATCATTTTGTAAAGAAAACACTAGTTTTGTTTTTTTTGATACAGATATAGAAATCGAAAAAAAATTAAATAAATCTATTTTAAATATATTTAATGAAGAAGGTCAAATCTATTTTAGAGAACAAGAAACAAGTATATTAAAAAATTTAGATTCTAAAAAAAATATAATATGCGCAACAGGTGGTGGCGTTATTTTAAAAGATGAAAATATAAAATTAATGAAAGAAAAAGGAATTTTAATATACTTAAATTGTAATATTAGTACTTTAGAAAATAGATTAAAGAACAATTCCACAAGACCTTTACTAAAAGATAAAAAATTAATTGAATTATATAATGAAAGAAAAGATATATATAAATTAAATGCTGATTATATTATTAATAGAAATAAAACTATAAAAGAAAATATGAAGGAATTAAAATTGATATATGAAAAAGAAAATTTTAGTAATTAATGGACCTAATTTAAATATGTTAGGAAAAAGGGACAAGGATAATTATGGAGAATTAACATTAAATAAAATTAATAAATTAATTAAAAAAACAAATGAAAATACTTTTAAAATAAGCTTTTTTCAAAGTAATTTTGAAGGAAAAATAATAAATAAAATTCAAAAATCACAAAAATATTTTGCTATTATTATAAATCCAGGGGCTTATACTCATACATCTATTGCAATACATGATGCTTTAGAAATATATAAAGGAATTATTTTAGAAGTACATTTAAGTGATATTTATAATCGTGAAGAATATAGAAAGATTAATTATATTACTGAATTAGCAGAAAAAAGCTTTATTGGTGAAAAAGAAAATAGTTATATAAATGCAATTAACTATTTAAAAAATAAAAAAATATGATATAATAAATAAAAAGAAGAGGTGTTTTAATTTGAGTGATGGTTATCAGTCCTGCTTATTACTAGCGGCGAATGTTCCTTATTACAATATTTTATTACTTATTATTTTAGTTTTACTTTCAGCATTTTTTAGTGCAAGTGAAACATCAATTACAAAGGTTAACAAAGTTAGATTAAAAGTTTTAGCTGATGAGGGATCTAAAAAAGCAAGAAAAGCAATTAATGTTTTAGAAAATTATGATAAAACTTTAACAACTCTATTATTTGGAAATAACTTAGTTAATATTGCTATATCTATTTTAGCAGCTAATTTATTTGCAAGTTTTATAGTTAATCAAAGTATGGTTGATTTTATTTCGATTTTAGTTACAACTGTAGTTGTATTGATATTTGGAGAAATTATGCCAAAATCTTTGGCAAATAAATATTCAGAAAAAATTGCATTATTTGTTTCTGAAATAATTTATACTTTAAATATAGTTTTAACTCCATTTACAATTCTTTTTATGTTATTAAAAAATAAAGTTTTAAAATCACCAGATTGTGAAGATAAAATTACTGAAAATGAATTAGAAGAAATTTTAGACAATATGGAAAAATCAGGTGAATTGGAAGAAGAACAAAACGATTTAATGCAAGCTGTATTAGAGTTAAATGATAAAACTGTTTCTGATATAATGACTCCTAGAGTTGATATTATTGGTGTTAATGTTAATGATTCTATTGATGATATTAAAAAAGTTTTCTTTGATTCTAAATTTTCAAGAATACCTGTATATGATAATGATAAAGATAATATAGTAGGAATTTTATATGAAAGAGATTTTTTTACTAAATTATTAAAAAAGCAAAAAATTAATATTAAATCTTTAATGAAACCAGTTATTTTTGTTCAAAAAGAAATGAAAGTAGATGCGCTAATTAATGAATTACAAACTTCTAAAACTCATATTGCAATTGTTTCTGATGAGTTTGGTGGAACAGATGGACTTGTTACACTTGAAGATGCATTTGAAGAATTAGTTGGTGAAATATTTGATGAACATGATGAACTTGTTGAATTACCATTAATTCAATTATCTGAATTTGAATATAAAATTGATGCAGATTTGGAAGTTGAAGAATTATTTGATGAATTAGATTTAGGAAAAGCTCCTGAAACATCTTATAATAAAATTGGTGGATGGTTATGTGAGCTTGCTGAAGATATCCCTGAATTAGGAATGGTTATTAATTATAATGCAATATATTCTAAATATGATGAAAAATTAGAAGATTATAAAGATTATAATAAATTATTACAATTTACTATTACAGATGTTCAAGAAAGAAGAATAATTAAAGCTAATTTAAAGGTTATTGATAATACAAATGAAGAGGTTAATGATTAACCTCTTTTTCGTTCTAAATTGTTTAATAAATTGACTTTTAAAAAAATGAGAGTATAATTTATCTAAAAAAGGAGGAATTATATGGAAAATAATTTTATTTTATCATGTGAATCTACTTGTGATTTGCCATTAACATATGTAAAAGAAAATAATATTCCTATTCTTTTTTATTCATATGTTTTAAATAATGAAGTTTTAATTGATGATATGGGAGAAAAACCAGAAGCTAAAAAAAATTTTTATAATCTATTAGAAACAGGTTCGATTCCAAAAACATCTCAACTAAATGTTATAGAATATAAAGAATTTTTTTATGAACAATTAAAAAAAGGAGATATATTACATATTACATTTGGAACTGGTATGACTAATTCATATCAAAATGCTTTAATTGCAAAAAAAGAATTAGAAGAAGAATTTAAAGATAGAAAAATTTATATTGTTGATTCATTATGTAGTTCGTCTGGTTATGGAATGCTAGTATGTTTTGCTAATGATTTAAAAAATCAAGGGCATGATATAGAATATATTTATAATTGGTTATTAAACAATAGAAATAAAATTCATCATCAATTTTTTTCTACTGATTTAAAATATTTTAAAAGAAGTGGAAGAATTTCATTTACATCAGCGATACTTGGAACTATGTTTGGAATTTGTCCAATAATGCATTTAGATAAATCTGGAAAAATTGTTGCTTACCAAAAAGCAAGAGGAAAGAAAAATGCAATATTAAAAACAATTGAAGAATTAAAAAATCATGCCGAAAATGGAATATTATATAATAATAAATTGTTTATAAGTCATTCTAATCAATTAGAAGATGCACTAAGATTAAAAGAAGCAATTTTAAATGAATTTAAAAATATTAAGGATATTCCTATATATGATATTGGATCAATTATAGCATCACATTGTGGACCAGGAACTATTGCTTGTTATTTTTTAGGTGATGAAAGAATATAATTTAAATTAAAACTACCATGTTGGTAGTTTTTTTATTTTAATAGTAAATAAATATTAATTACAATTCATATATTTAATTGGTGAAAAAATGAAAAAAAAGATTATTTTTATTTTATTATTTTTTTTAATATTATTAATTAAACCAAAAACTGTTAAAGCATTTAATACTCAAGCAAAATCATATATTTTATATAATATGAATACAAATGAAATAATAAAAGAACGAAATTCAAATGAAAAAATGTTAACTGCATCAATTTCTAAATTATTAACTGCAATAATTGCACTTGAAACAACCAATATAAATAAAGAAGTAACAATAACAAAAGAAGACTTAAATATGGAAGGTTCTAAAGCCTACATTTTGGAAGGAGAAAAAGTTAAATTAATTGATTTAATTTATGGTTTATTATTAAGAAGTGGTAATGATTGTGCAAATGCAATTAGTAATGCTTGTTTTGGATCAGAAAAAAATTTTGTTAAAAAAATGAATGAATATGCAAAAAAATTAAAAATGAAAAATTCTTTTTTTAATAATCCAAGTGGATTAGATGAAAAAAATTCAAATTATAGTACTGCATATGATATGGCATTATTAATGACTTATTGTTTTAAAAATGAAACATTTAAAAAAATAAATAATACTCAAATTTATAAATTTAAAAGTGATAAAACTTCATATGTATTTAAAAATAAACATAGATTAATTAATAAAAAAAGTATTTATAATGGTGGGAAAACTGGTTATACAAAAAAAGCTGGAAGAACACTTGTTACAACTGCAACTAAAAATAATTTAAATTTAGTTGTAGTTACCTTTAAAGATCCTAATGATTTTAATGATCATGAAGAATTGATTAAATATGGAATAGATTATTACGAAGAAAAAGTTTTATTAAAAAAACAAGTTTTAAATTATTATTTTGATAATAAAAATTATTTAGGTTATATAAAAGATGATATTATTATTTATAAAGATGATAATTTAAATGATTATTATATTTTAATATATTTTTATCAAAATAAAATAGATGATGTAATAGGAATTATTAAAGTTTATTTACATGATAATTATTTGTTTTCTGTAAATATTTATGAATATGATCCACTTTCTAATGATAATAAAGTATTTTATGATTTATTTATGAGGTATTTTTATGATTGATTTAATATGGATTATTATAATTATTATTTCATTAGTTTATGGAATTTTTACAAATAATATGACAAATATAAATAAAATAATCTTAGATTTACCTAAGAATTCTTTAAATTTAATGATTGATTTTTCTGCAAGTATTATTTTTTGGAATGGAATTTTAAATGTTGCTAAAGACGGAGGATTTTTATCTTTTTTAACCAAATATATTAAAAAAATAATTAAACCATTTTTTAAAGAAGTGCCTTTTGATTCTTTGGCATTAGATTATATTGCGGGAAATATTGCTGCTAATATATTAGGGTTAGGAAATGCCGCAACACCTTTAGGAATAAAAGCAATAAAAGAATTAGAATTATTAAATAATAATAAAAAAGAAGCTACTAAACCAATGATAACATTAATTATATTAAATACTACTGGTTTTACAATTTTACCGACTACTATTCTAGCATTAAGAAATTCATATAATGCAAATATAACCGTTCAATTAATACCAATTATAATTTTAGTTAGTTTTATTATTACTATAATAGGTTTATTTATTAACCATCTTTTTAAAAGAAGCATAATAAATGAGTAATTATATAATACCTATTTTTATTTTATTAATATGTTTATTTCCTTTTTTTAAAAAAAAGAAAGTATATAAATCTTTTATAGATGGTTGTACTGAAGGAATTAATTTGTGTATTAAATTGTTTCCTTATATGTTATCAATGATATTTGCAACTTCTTTATTAAAAGTATCTAATTTATTATCTGATATATTTAAGTTTGTAAAAAATGTTCCAATAGAATTAATTACACAGGGATTATTTAGATCTTTATCAGCAAATGCTTCTTTAGCATCAATGCTTGAAATTTATAATAAATTTGGTGTTGATTCTAAAGAAGGAATAATATCTTCGATATTACAAGGTTCTACTGATACTACTATATATGTAATAACACTTTATTTTGGATCTGTTTCCATTGTTAAATATAAATATGCTTTAAAAGTTGGGTTATTAGTCGATTTAATTGGATTTATTATTTGTATATTAATTTATATGTTTATATTAAAGTAAATCTTATAAGTCTTGAATAACATATAAGGTTTTATTGATTAATCTAATCATTTGTAAAAAATTTGAAATGTAGTATAATATTTAATATATAATAATATAAATTTAGAGGAAAAAATAGAAAAAATTTTATTATTTATTTTATTATTAGTTGCTTTACAAACTGAAGGATGTTCATCATTAACTGAAGAACAATATTTATCATTAATTGGAACAGAAGAATTATATTTTAAAACTGCTGAAATGCGTTTTTGTTATAGCAAAATATTAGTATATAATGAAGAAAATAATAATTATGAACATTCTTATAAAAAATACAATGAGGGTAAATTAGATAAAAATAAATCATATATAGAGACATTTGATGATGCCAATGATGCCTATAATGAATTAGTTAATATTGTAAGAATTGATACAAGTTTTAGATTTAATGAAGATTATTTTTTTGCTTCAAATTACGATATATCTAAAACTAAAAATGGATATATACTTAAAGATAGCCATGAAAATATATAGTAGATTCTAAAGGATATATTAAAACAGCAACATCAATTTTTAAAAAATTAGAACCAATATTAGGAATGATTTACAGCCAAAAATGTATTTATAATGAACCAATTAAATTTAGTGATTATGTTGAAAATAATAATATAAACACTAAAAAAATAGAAGAATGCTTCATAACAGATAATATTATTGAAAAATTTAGAAGTTATGGAGGTTATGTTAAGAAAAATTAAAAATAAGGTAAGTTTATTTTAAATAATAGACTTACTTTTTTTATTTATATTTAAATTAAATATCAATAAAAATTTAGAATTATTATTTACTAAAAATAATCCAAAATTAAATTTTATGATGCATATAATTTATTATTATGCTTTTTTTATTTTTTTGTTTTTTTTCAAAACAACATATGATATAATTATAAAAGGTGGTATTATGGAAAGACTACAAAAAGTGATTGCTAATGCTGGAATAACATCAAGAAGAAAAGCTGAACAATTAATTTTAGATGGTAGAGTAAGCGTTAATGGAAATATAGTAAAAGAACTAGGAATTAAAGTAACAAATAAAGACACTGTATTAGTAGACAATCTTCCTTTAGTAAAAGAAGAATTAGTATATTATGTTTTATATAAACCTGAAGGATATGTTACTACATTAAAAGATGAATTTAATCGTAAAACTATTTTAGATTTATTTTTAGATGAACATAAACAAAAAAGAATATACCCTGTTGGAAGATTAGATTATGATACATCAGGTGTTTTAATTTGTACAAATGATGGCACTTTTGCAAATAAACTTATGAGTCCTAAAAGTGAAATTGAAAAAGAATATTTAGTAAAAATATCTGGTTTAATTACAAAAGAAGAATTAAAAAAGCTTGAAAAAGGTGTTATAATTAATGATTATAAAACAAAAAAATGTCGAGTATTTTTAGATGAAACAAATAAAAAAAATAATTATAGTTTAGTAAGAATAATTATAAAAGAAGGAAAATATCATCAAGTTAAATTAATGTTTCAATCATTAGGGTATGAAGTAAAAAAACTTAAAAGAATTAGATATGGAAATATTACATTAACTGATTTAAATAAAGGGGACTATAGATTATTAAAACCTTATGAATTAAAAAAATTAAAGGAGTTGTAATTCTTTATGAATTTTAAAGTAGCAATAGATGGACCTGCTGGAAGTGGAAAATCTACTATAAGTAAAATTGTTGCTAAAAAATTAAATTTTAGTCATTTAGATACTGGTGCAATGTATAGAGCATGTACATTAGAAGCAATTAAAAGGAATATTATAAATGATAAAAATAATAATTTTGATTTTTTAGATGAAATAAAAATTGAATATATTAAAGATAAACTATTTTTAAATGGAATAGATGTATCAAATGAAATTAGAACTCCAGAAGTAACAAAAAATGTTTCATTTGTTTCTGCTAATAAAAATGTAAGAGAAAAGATGAAAGATTTACAAGTAAGAATTGCTAAAAATGGACAAGTTATTCTTGATGGAAGAGATATTGGATATAATGTATTACCTGATGCTGATGTTAAAATATTTTTAACAGCTTCAACATTAGAAAGAGCCAAAAGAAGAATGCTTGAGTATCAGAAAAAAGGTATTGATATGTCTTTAAATGATGTAGAAAAAGAAATAATAGAAAGAGATTATTTAGATTCTAATAGATTAATTGCACCATTGAAAAAAGCAGAAGATGCAATAACAATTGATACAACCAATTTAACTATTGATGAAGTATGTAATAAAATAATTGATATAATTACTGAAAGGATGAAATATAATGGATAATAAAGATTTTAAAATGAAAGATGTAGAAGTATTTAATTTAAAAAAAGGTGAAATTGTAAAAGCAAAAGTTATTAAAGTTACTGATAATGAATTAAGTTTAGATTTAAATTATATGACTGAAGGGACAATGTATTTAGATGCATATTCATTAAATAAATTAAATTCATTTAAAGATGTTGTTAAAGTTGGAGATACTATAGAAGCAGTTATTCAAAAAATAAGTGAAAGAGATGATAGTACATTAATATTATTATCTAGAATTCCTTTATTAAAAAAAGAAGCTTTGAATAATATAAAAGAAAAATTTAATAATAATGAAACAATTAATGTATTAATAAATAAAATTGTAAATAAGGGAGTAATGGGAAATTACTTAGGATATAATGTTTTTATTCATGAATCACAACTTAATTTTGATCCTGAAAATAAACCAGCTAATAAAGAAAATTTTATAAATAAAGAATTAACTGTTAAAATTACAAAATTAGAACACAATAATGGTAATTTAGTTATTGATGCATCAAGAAGAGTAATTGAAAAAGAAGAATTCTTTGATTTAAAGAAAAAAGAAAAAGAAGAAAGAAATTTAAAATATCAAACTGAATTAGATAATATAAAAGTTAATGATATATTAGAAGGAACAATTGAAAAAATTGAAAAATTTGGTATCATTGTTAAATTTGATTTAGTAAAAGGATTATTAAAATTATCTCAATTAGATCATAAACATATCTTAAATGTATCAGAATTATTTAAAGTTGGAGATAAAATTAATGTTAAAGTAATTGCTAAAAATAATAATAAAATTGATTTATCAAGAAAAGCTTTATTAAAAACACCACATGAAGTATATAAAGATAATCATAAAATTGGTGAAAAAGTAACAGGAACAGTAATTCAAAAATTTCCTTTTGGAACAATTTTAGAATTAGAAGATGGAATTACAGCATTATTACATAAAAATGAATATTCATGGAATCCAAATGACAATTTCCAAAATAATGTTAAAATTGGTTCTTTAGTAGATGTTGCAATATTAAATATTGATACTAAAAATGAAAAAATAAGTGTAAGTAAAAAAGCATTAGAAGATAATCCTTGGCAAAGAGTAACTTTAAAGCAAGGTGATAAAACCACTTGTAAAGTAACTAATATTATTCCTGGTAAAGCATTAGTTGTTGAAGCATCTGGTGTTGAAGGACATATTTTAATTAATGATATTGCTATTGAAAAAGTAGCTAAAATTGAAGCTTTATATTCAGTAGGCGATTTAGTAGATGCCCTTGTTGTTGAAGTAAATAAAGAAGAATGGGTATTAAGACTAAGCATTAAAAAATTATTAGAAAAAAATCAACAAGAAGAATTTGAAAAATATATTTTAAATCAAGAAAAAGAAAATGAACAAAAACAAGTTACAATCGGAGATAGATTTAAAGATATATTAAATAAATAAGTATCTAAGGATACTTTTTATTTAGGAGGATATTATGGCAAAAGTTTGTATAGTTGGTAGACCAAATGTTGGAAAATCAACATTGTTTAACAGAATAGTTGGAGAAAGAATATCAATAACAGATGATCAACCTGGTATAACACGAGATAGAATTTATAGTAAAGCGACATGGCTTAATAGAACTTTTAATTTAATAGATACAGGAGGAATTGAATTATCAGATCAACCTTTTCAAGAAGAAATTAAAGCTCAAGCTATGGTAGCAATCCTTGAAGCAGATGTAATTATATTTTTATGTGATGCAAGAAATGGATTATTAAAAGAAGATGAAATTGTTGCAAAAATTTTATATAAATCAAATAAACCAGTAATTCTTGCTATAAATAAAGTTGATGATCAAAAATTTAAAGATTTAATATATGATTTTTATGCTCTTGGATTAGGTGATCCAATTCCTATTAGTAGTGCACATGGTATTGGAATCGGAGATTTATTAGATAGAGTAATAGAACTTTTACCAGAAGAAAATAATAAAGATTATGGCGATGAAGTTGTAAAATTTTGTGTTATCGGTAGACCAAATGTTGGTAAAAGTAGTTTAGTTAATACTATTTTAGGAACGGAAAGAGTAATCGTAAGTAATATTGAAGGTACAACAAGAGATTCAGTTGATACCGAATTTCAAAGAGATAATCAAAAATATGTTATTATTGATACTGCAGGTATAAAAAAATCTGGTAGAATTTTTGAAAATGCTGATAAATACGCTTTAATTAGAGCATTAGATGCATTAGATAGATCAGATTTATGTTTAGTTGTAATAGATGCAGAAAAAGGGATTTTAGAGCAAGATAAACATATAGCTGGATATGCTAAA
Source organism: uncultured Anaeroplasmatales bacterium (assembly GCA_964478425.1). Classification (GTDB taxonomy): domain Bacteria; phylum Bacillota_I; class Bacilli_A; order Acholeplasmatales; family WRBM01; genus CAYZIB01. Next base: position 64,943 of record CAYZIB010000001.1, read on the forward strand.
GATGCATCTAAAGCAGTAATTTTAGTAGTTAATAAATGGGATTTAGCATCTAAAGATGATAAATCCATGAAAGAATTTGAATTAAAAATGAAAGAAAATTTTCAATTTTTAGATTACGCTAAAATATGTTATGTTTCAGCTTTAAAAAATAAAAGAATTCATACAATTTTCCAAGAATTAAAATTAACATTAGATAGCTATGAAAGAAGAATTCCTACAAGTTTATTAAATGAATGTTTAACTGACGCAGTTGCTATGAATATTCCTGGTTTAACTAAAAAAGGAAGAGCAAAATTTTATTATGCTACGCAAGTTGGTGTTAAACCTCCAACATTTGTATTATTTGTTAATGATCCTGAATTAATTCATTTTTCTTATCAAAGATATTTAGAAAATCAATTAAGAAAAAATTTTGATTTTGATGGTTCACCAATAAAATTGATTTTTAGAAAGAGGGAATAATATGAAAGTTAGTATTATAGGAGGAGGTAGTTTTGGTACTACACTTGCTCAAGTATTATATGATAATAATCATGAAGCTTTAGTATATGATATAAATAATGATTTCGTTACTAATTTAAATAATAATCATCTGCACCCTTTTTTTAATGATGTATACTTAGATAAAAGAGTTAAAGGTACAACTAGTTTAATTGAAGCTATTAATTATAGTGATATATTACTAATTGCATTACCAACTAAAGTAATTAGACAAGTATTAAAAGATATTAATAAATTATTAAAATCAAAAAAATTATTTATATCTGTTTCAAAAGGAATTGAACCAGATACAAAATGTTTAATAAGCGAAATTATTAATCAAGAAATAAAACATGAATTTTTAAAAGGGTTTGTATTTTTAACTGGTCCTTCTCATGCAGAAGAATTAGTTTTAAGAAAACTAACATGTCTAGTAAGCGTTAGTAATAATTTAGAAAATGCGTTATTTGTACAAAAATTATTTAATAATAAAGAATATCTTAGAGTATATCGTGGCAATGATTTAATAGGTAGTCAAGTTTCATCTGCAATAAAAAATGCGATTGCTGTTGTAAGTGGTATGGCAACAGGATATGGCTTAGGTGAAAATGCAAGATCAGCATTAATTAGTAGAGGAATTTTAGAAATAGCTAAAGTTGTAGAAGTAAAAGGTGGTAAAAAAGAAACTGCTTTTGGATTAACAGGTATTGGGGATTTGATTGTAACAGCTTCAAGTCTTAATTCAAGAAATTTTCAAGCTGGTTTAAAAATAGGGCAAGGTTATACAAAAGAAGAAGTTTTAAATGAATCTAAAATGGTTGTTGAAGGATTTAGAACAATCCTTGCTACATATGAAATAAAACAAGAATATAATTTAGATTTACCAATAATTGAAGCAGCATATAAAGTTTTATATGAAAATGCTAATGTTAAAGATCAATTATATGAACTTCTTTCACGTGATTTAAAACAAGAATAGACACATTTTACTATTATATTCATAATATTATTATAGGAGGGTATTATGAATTTTAGTAAAATATTTCAAATTTTAAATGATAAAAATATTGATAAAAATGAGGTATTTCAATTAGTTGAAATAGTTAAAAATATGGATTTAACTGATGAAGATAATTTAAGATTAGTTATAAGAAAAGCAGCTAAAATCGCTCATAAAGAAATTCCAATTAATGTTGAAAATATAATTATAAATAAAATTAAAACTGAAGGAATTAATGCAAGTTTATTAGAATTTTTATAAATTATGCATAATTTTTAATCTCTTGAATATTCTTTAATAGAAAGAATGGCGAGGGATTTTTTTTATGAATGATATTATATTAAATGATTTTTTAACTAGAACAAAAGGAGAGTTCTATATAGGAGTAGTAGGAAGTGTTAGAAGTGGTAAATCAACATTTATTAAAAAATTTATGGAACTTGAAATATTACCATATATAAAAGATGATTTAGTTAAAAATAAAATAATTGACGAATTACCACAAACTCAAAGTGGAAAAACTATAATGACTGTAGAACCAAAATTTATTCCAAGTAATACAGTTTCTATTAATATAGATAATGAAATTGAAATGAATGTAAGACTAGTTGATTCTGTTGGATTCGTTATACCTAAAGCATTAGGACACTTTAATGAAGATGGTCCAAGAATGGTAAATACTCCTTGGTTTGAAGAACCAATACCATTTAAAGAAGCAGCAGAAATAGGAACAAAAAAAGTAATTCAAAATCATTCTACTTTAGGTATTATGATTACAAGTGATGGATCATTTGGTGAATTTGATCGAAGTGATTATAAAACTATAGAACCACAATTAATTGATGAATTAAAATCGTATGATAAACCATTTGTTGTTGTTTTAAATAGTAAAGATCCATTAAATGAAAAAACATTAGAATATGAAAAAGAAATAAAAGAATTATACAATGTATCAGTTATAACCATAAATGTAGAACAAATGACAAAAGATGATATTAATAACATTTTAAAAACTGCATTACTTGAATTTAAAATAGAAGAAATGAATATTTATTTACCTAATTGGGTTAATGCATTAGATAATAAAAATAAATATAAAAATATGATAGATGATTATATTTTAAATCAAACAAATAATTTAAAAAGATTTAAAGATGCTGTTATGATTAAAGATAAATTATCTGAATTTGAACTTTTTAGTAGTGTTGAGATGACTAAAGTAGATCCTACAAATGGATGCGTTATGATAAATATTGAAGTAATAGATGATATATATGATGAAATCATTAAAGATCTTATTGGCAATACAATAAATGATAAAAGTGATTTTATTAAAATATTAACAGAATATAAAGAATTAAAAAATAATTATGGTACATTAAAAGAAGCATTAGAAAAAGCAAAAGCAACCGGTTATGGAATTTCAATACCTGATTTTTTCGATATGAAATTAGATAAACCAGAAATTGTTAAACAAGGAAATAGATTTGGAGTAAAAATTAAAGCTCAAGCACCTACATTACATATTATAAAAGTTAATGTCAATTCAACATTTGAACCAATTATAGGAACTGAAGAACAATGTAAAACATTAATTGATAATTTAATAAATGATAAAGAAGAAGATTTAAATAAAGTTTGGGAATCAGAAATTTTTGGTAGAAAATTAAAAGATTTAGTTATTGATGGGATGAAACAAAAATTATATTTAATGCCAAATAAAATTCAAGTTAAATTAGCAGATACTTTAGAAAGAATAGTAAATAGGGGAAACAGTACATTGATTGCTATATTATTATAAAAAAATAGGAAGAAATTTTCTTCCTATTTTAATGTTTTTATTAAAATTTATCGATTATTTCAATAATCAACGCAACTAATGTTGAACATACAAATCCAATTGTTAAAATAACAACAGCTAATTTACCCCACCATTTTTTAGTTGGATTTGATAATGTCTCAGATAAAGAACTTGATTTTTTTTCTTGTTTTTCTTCTTTTTTAAATTTTTTATATGATTTATTTGCCACAATAACACCTCACTATGTTATAATATTAATAGTATACAAAAAGTATTATATAATAAAATTTAAAAAAAAGGAAGAGTTTTTATGCAAAATGTAAAAATAATTTTTCATGTTGATATGAACGCTTTTTTTTGTTCAGTAGAAGAAATTAAAAATCCATATTTAAAAGGAAAAGCCTTTGCAATAGGTAATGAAAAAACTTCAAGAGGTGTAATTTCAACATGTAGTTATGAAGCAAGAAAATATGGGATAAAAAGTGCTATGAGTGTTATTAAAGCTAAAGAAATATTACCATCATTAATATTTGTAGATTCAAATTTCGAATTATATAATTATTATTCAAATATGTTTATGGATTTATTGTTAGAATATACAGATAAAGTCTTTATGGCTTCTGTTGATGAAGCATATATGGATGTTACTGATATCGATTATATTCATCCTTTATCTTTAGCAGAAGAAATTCAAAAAAGAGTTTTAGAAGAACTTAATTTACCTTGCTCAATTGGAATTGGTCCTACATTATTTTTAGCTAAAATGGCATCTGATATGAAAAAACCATTAGGTATAACAGTGTTAAGAAAAAGAGAATTAAAAGAAAAATTATATCCTTTAGATATTAAAGAAATGTATGGTGTAGGAAAAAAAACATATCCATTATTTTATGAAAATAACATTAAAACAATTAATGATTTTGTTAATAATTATGACTTATTAATAAAAAATCAAAAATTTAGTAAAAAAATTTTAGAAGAATTATATTTATGTGCAACCGGTAAGTCAACTGATATAGTTGATCCTTATAAATATAATGAACCGACAAGCATTGGAGTTTCTAAAACATTAAATATTGATACTGATAATGAATTAGTTTTAAAACAAGAATTAAAACAACTTGCTATTGAACTTGCATCAAGAATTATAAATTATAATAAACATGCAAAAACAATAAGTATTCAAATTAAATATTATAATTTTAAAACAACACAAAAAAGTAAGACATTAAATGAATATATAAATAATCAAGAAGATATATTTGATTATGCGTATGATCTATTTTTAGAAAATTGGAATTTTAATGAAGTAAGATTATTAGGTATAACACTTAGTAATTTTAAACAAGATATTGATGATATAAATCTTTTTAATATTCCAGTTATTAAGAATAAAGATATAGAAGTTGAAAAATTATTAAATAGATTAAAAAATGAATTTGGTGAAAATATAATTGATTTGGGAATAAAAAAAGATAATAAAAAATCTAAATAATATTAAATATTGTTTAAATAATTTATTATCTCTTTTTTTAAAAAATTTGGAGTAGATGTTCCTGATATTATTCCAATTTTTTTATAATTATTAAAATTTTTATTAAATAATTCTTTATATGATTCAATGAAAATTGCTTTATTATGATATATTTTAGCTAATTCATATAGTTCATTACAATTGCTACTTGTTTTATCACCAACAACAATCACTAAATCTAATTTTTCGTGATTTTTAATAATATTTTGTCTTTTTATTGTTTCTGAACATATTGTATTTTCAATTATTGCATTTTTAAAATTATTTTTAATATATTCATGAATTAAATTTAAATCTTCAATTTTTAATGTTGTTTGATTTACAACATATATTTTTTCATTTTTAAAATCTAAATTTAAATCACTTACTTTTTCAATTAAGTATATATCATTAGAATAACTAATTATTCCTTTTGTTTCTGTATGATTTTTTTTACCAATATAAAAAATTTTATAGTCTTTATCTAAATAATTTAAAATTTTTGATTTTATATTTTTTATTATTGGACATGTTGCGTCAATTATATTTATATTATTATTTTTTAAATAATCAATATTTTTTTTTGTTGTTCCATGGGCTGTAATTATTAATGAATCATTTAGTTTTAATGTTTTTAAATTATCTATTTCATTAATATTTTTTGATTTAATTTCTTCTTGAACATAAGAATTATGTACTAATTTTCCTAAAATATAATAATTTTTATAACTATTTTCTTTTATAATATTTAAAGCATTTTTAACACCAAAACAATATTCATCATTATATAAATCAATAATATCCATTTTATCACCATTTATATTATATTATTTAACTAGATTTTTTAAAAGAAAAATTGTATAATATTTTAAAAAAGGAGTATGTTATGAGTTTACAAGATTTTAATATTAAAGAATATATAATAAAAAGTTTAGAAGAAATTGGTTTTAAAGATTATACAGATATTCAAAAAAAAGTTATTAAAGAAGCATTAGATAATAATAATTTAATTGCATGTTCAAAAACAGGAAGTGGTAAAACCCATGCTTTTTTAATTCCAGTTTTTAATAATATTTCTGAATCAATTAAAAAAACTCAAGCTGTAATTATGGCTCCTACAAAAGAACTTGCTATTCAAATTTATACTTTTTCAAAAAAAATAAATCCGAATATTGATATTAAATGTTTTACTGGAGGTAGCGATAGAAAAAGGGATATCGAAAAATTAAAAAATAGTAGCCCTATTATTGTTATTGGTACTCCTGGAAGAATTAATGATTATTTAAAAGAAGGAATATTGAATCTAAGTTCTACTAAAATGTTTGTTGTTGATGAAGCTGATATGACATTTGAAAATGGTTTTTTAGATGATGTTTATAATATAGTTAATAGTAATCAAGATGCTCAAATAATGGTATTTTCAGCCACAATATTTGAACAAATTAAAGCTTTTATGAAAAAGGTTACCAAAAACAAAGCTTATAGTTTAATATATAGTAATGATTTTAAAGACTTAAAAATAGATCATTATTTTATTAAACTTAAAAAAAATGAAGATAAATGGAATGCATTACTAAAATTCATTAAATTAAAAAATCCTTATTTATGTATGATTTTTGCTAATACAAAGAAGAAAGTTGAAGAAATACATGAATTTTTATTAAATAATGGAATAGATAATTTAGAAATACATGGTAATTTAACATCAAGAAAAAGAAAACAAAATATATTAGAATCAAAAAGATTAAAATATCAATATATTGTTTGCTCTGATATAGCTGCTAGAGGTATTGATATTGAAGGAGTTTCTGTAGTATTAAATTTTGAATTACCAACTGATATTGAATTTTATTTACATAGAAGTGGAAGAACTGGTAGAAATAATTTTTCAGGAGAATGTTATAGCTTTTATGATTTTGATAATAAAGAATACATTGATTATTTAGAAAGTAAAGGTTTAAAAATTAATTATAAAAAATTTATAGAAGATGAGTTAGTTGATTTAAATGTAAATAGAGAAAAAAGAGTAAAACCTGTTAAAGAATCTGAAATTTTAGCTAAAAAATTAGTTAAAAAAAGTAATAAAGTAAAACCTGGTTATAAGAAAAAATATCAAGAAGAAGTTAAAAAAACTGTAAAAAAATTAGAAAAAAATAAAAAAAGATATTTTAAATAGGAGGAAATTATGCGTAAAACAAAAATTATTTGTACATTAGGACCAGCAGTTGATTCAAAAGAAATGTTAAAAAGTTTAATGTTAAATGGAATGGATTGTGCAAGAATAAATTTTTCTCATGGTACACATCAAGAACAAAAGGTTCGTATGGATTTAGTAAAAAGTTTAAGAAAAGAATTAAATTTACCAATTCCAATTTTATTAGATACAAAAGGACCTGAAATTCGTTTAAGAGATTTTAAAGATAATTCTGTTTATTTAAATCAGGGTCAAAAATTTATTTTATCTGCTAATTATGATTTAATTGGAGATGAAAATATAGTAGGTTTAACATATCCAAATTTAGCAAAATATGTAAATATTGGATGCAAAATTTTAATTGATGATGGAAAAATTGGATTAGAAGTTACAAATATTTTAGATAAGGATTTAGAGTGTATTGTTTTAAATTCAGGATTTGTAAGTAATCACAAAAGTATAAATATTCCAAATGTTATTGTTGATATGCCGTATTTATCAGAAGTTGATAAAAAGGATATTTTATTTGGAATAAAAGAAGATGTTGATTATATCGCTGCATCTTTTGTAAGAAGAAAACAAGATGTAATAGATTTAAGAAATTTTTTAAATGAAAATAATGGAAAAAATATTTTAATTATATCTAAAATTGAAAATACCGAAGGTATTAGTAATATGCAAGAGATAATTGATGAATCAGATGGTATAATGGTAGCAAGAGGAGATATGGGTGTTGAAGTACCATTTACAAAATTACCAGCTATTCAAAAAAACATGATTAAAAGATGTTATGAATCTGGAAAATTAGTTATTACAGCAACTCAAATGTTAGACTCAATGCAACAAAATCCAAGACCAACAAGAGCAGAAGTAAGTGATGTTGCAAATGCTATATATGATAAGACTACAGGAATTATGTTAAGTGGTGAATCTGCAGCTGGAAAATATCCTATTGAATCTGTTACAGCTATGTCTGATATTGCATTATTTGCTGAAAGCTCAATTAATTATAAAAAAAGATTTTATGAAAAGAATCTTGATTTAGGAAATGATTTTTTATCTGCAATTTGTAATTCTGCTTGTAATGCAAGTTACCAAATTGATGCTAAAGCAATTATTTGTGTAACTAAAAATGGATTAACTGCATTTAAACTTGCTGCGTATAAACCTAATTGTCCAATAATTGCAGTAGTTGTAAATGAAAAAGCTATGAGACAACTTAATTTAGCATGGAATGTTTTACCTATTTTAGCAACCGAAAAACATACAACTGATGAAATATTTATGCATGGAATAGAAAAAGCTTTAGAAAGTAAGTTAGTTAATAAAGGTGATAAAGTAATTATAACTGGTGGTTCAGCAATTGGATTAAAATCAACAGATATGATGAAATTACATATTGTTTAATGGAAAAGAAGTATATTATTGCCCTTGATCAGGGTACAACATCTTCAAGATGTGTTATATATGATAAAAATTTTAATATCGTTATAAAAGAACAAATAAAATTAAATCAAATTTATCCTGAAAATGGATATGTTGAATTTGATCCTTTTTTAATATTAGATTCTATAAAAAATGCATTACATAATGCAATTAGTAAATCCAATATATTAGTATCAGAAATTATTTCTATTGGTATTACAAATCAAAGAGAAACAGTCATATTATGGGATAAATTAACTGGTAAACCTGTTTATAATGCAATATGTTGGCAATGTAAAAGAACAAGTTCATTTTGTGATTCATTAATAAAAAATGGATATAGCAAATTAATAAAAGATAAAACTGGATTGAATATTGATCCTTATTTTAGTGCGACTAAGATTAAATGGGTTTTAGAAAATTGTGATATATGTAATAAATTGATTTTAGAAGATAGATTATTATGTGGTACAGTTGATACTTGGTTAATTTGGAATTTAACAAAAGAAAAAAATCATTTTACTGATTATACTAATGCATCTAGAACAATGTTATTTAATATAAATTCATTAGTATATGATAAAGATTTATTAAAGTTATTTAATATTCCTTTAAATATATTACCAGAAGTAAAAAATTCTAATGATTTATTTGGACATATTAAGATTAATAATTTAGATATTCCAATTAAATCAGTTTTAGGTGATCAACAATCATCATTTTTTGGACAAAAATGTTTTAATATTGGTGATGTTAAAAATACATATGGAACAGGTTGTTTTATTTTAATGAATATTGGAGATAAACCAGTATATGATAATAATGGTTTGCTTACTACAATTGGATATAAAATAAATGATAAAATATGCTATTGCCTTGAAGGTTCAATATTTATGGCAGGTGCATTACTTGAATGGTTAAAAGATGATTTGAATTTGATTGATGATATATCTAAATCAAGTGATATTGCTTTAAGTTTAGATGATTCAAATGGTGTATATATTGTTCCTGCTTTTCAAGGCTTAGGAACACCATATTGGGATTATAAAGCTAGGGGTACTATTTTTGGACTTACTAGAGGAACTAATAAAAATCATCTTATTAGAGCTTCTTTAGAGTCAATTGCATTTCAAGTTAAAGATATTATTTTAACAATGGAAAAATCATCTAATAAAAAAATATCAATTTTAAAAGTTGATGGTGGAGCAAGTAAAAATGATTTTTTAATGCAATTTCAAAGTGATATATTAAATACAAAAGTAATAAGAAATAAAATGACAGAAGCAACTTCATTAGGAACAGCAATGCTTGCATGTTATAATGATATTAATTTAGATGATATAACAAGTGATTATGATATTTTTATAAATAACATGGATATTAATAAAAATACGATGTTATATAAAAATTGGGAAAAAGCCATATTACATACTAAAAATTGGCTTTAATTTGGAGGAAACAATGGATAGAGCATTAGAATTTGAAGTCTTAAAGGAAGAAAAAAATACAAAAGCAAGAATAGGAAAATTAAAAACTAAAAGTGGTACATATGATACACCAATTTTTATGCCAGTAGGAACAAAAGCAACCGTAAAAACATTAGAAGTAGATGAAATAAATGAAGTATCAGATGGATTAATACTTGCTAATACTTATCATTTATGGCTTCAACCAGGTTTAGAAGTATTAAAATTAAATGGTGGAGTTAAAAAATTTATGAATTTTAATGGAAGTTTATTAACAGATAGTGGAGGATTTCAAGTATTCTCATTATCTAAAATAAGAAAAATAGAAGAAGAAGGAGTATATTTTAGACACCATAAATCAGGAGAAAAATTATTTTTATCCCCAGAAAAAGCTATTGAAATTCAAAATGTAATCGGTAGTGATATAATGATGTCTTTAGATGAATGTCCACCTTTTTATTCATCATATGATTATATGAAAAATAGCGTTGATAGAACTATTCGTTGGGCTAAAAGATGTTATGATTTTAATCAAAATAAAGATCAAGCATTATTTGGTATTGTTCAAGGTGGTCCTTATAAAGATTTAAGAAAATATTGTATAAATGAATTATCTAAAATTGATTTTGATGGTTTTTCAATTGGAGGATTATCTGTTGGAGAAACTAAAAAAGAAATGTATGAAATGTTAGAATATTTATCAAATGAAATGCCATACGATAAACCAAGATATTTAATGGGAGTTGGATCTCCTGATGATTTGATTAATGGTGTAATAAATGGTGTTGACATGTTTGATTGTGTGTTACCAACAAGAATAGCAAGACATGGAACAGTTTTTACAAAATATGGTAAGCTTTTAATTAAAAATAAAGAATTTGAAAAGGATTTAAATCCTCTTGATAGTACTTGTAATTGTAAAGTTTGTAAAAACTATACAAGAAGTTATTTAAGGCATTTGATTAAAGCTGAAGAAATTTTAGGCGCAAGACTATTAACATATCACAATTTATATTTTTTAAAAAATTTAATGCATGAATTAAGAAATGCAATTAAAGAAGATAGATTATTAGAATATAAAGAAGAGTTTTATAAAAATTATGGATATGAAGATTAAAACACATTTTTTTGATGTGTTTTTTTTATTATTTAAATCATATATTTAAATGGTGAATATATGAAATATGCAAAAAGAATTAAAATATCAACTTTTATATTAGTTTTATTTGGTATATTAATGATTTATAGTGCATCTTGTATATGGGCAGAATATAAATATAATAATCCATATTATTATCTTATTAGACAAATATTGTTTGCTATAATAGGAATAATAATTTTTATTATTGTTAATAAAATTAATATATTTTTTTGGTATAAAAATGCAAGTATTATTTTCTTATTAAGTTTAATTTTATTAATTTTAGTTTTAATTCCAGGAATAGGAATAGTAAGAGGTGGTGCTAGAAGTTGGATTGGAATAGGAAATTTTTCAATTCAACCTGCAGAATTTATTAAAATATTTTTTATGATTTTATTAAGTAAATATTTATCAAATTATCCTAAAGATATTAAAAGTTTAAAAAATCTGATTTTTTTAGGATTATTAATAGGTTTTATAACAATTTTAATTATGTTAGAACCAGATTTAGGAACAGCAATTGTATTTTTATTATCAATAGGAATATTAATTATAATTAGTGGATTACCATTTAAATATTTTATAATAATAATTTTATTTAGTATTGTTGGTTTTTCGTTTTTAATCATATCAGAACCATATAGAATAAATAGAATTATATCTTTTATTGATCCTTGGAAAGATCCTTTAAACACTGGATTTCAAACTATACAATCTTTATATGCATTAGTTCCATCAGGCATATTTGGGTTAGGCTTATTTAAAAGTAAACAAAAATATTTTTATTTACCAGAACCACAAACAGATTTTATATTTGCTATTATAAAAGAAGAATTAGGTTTAATAGGTGTCATTTTTTTATTAACCTTATTTTTTATTATTTTTTATAATGGAATTTTGATTTCTTTAAAAACAAAAAATTTATTTTTAAAATATCTAGCACTAGGAATAATTATTTTATTATTTGTTCAGTTTTTTATTAATATTTCAGTTGTAATTGGATTATTACCTGTTACAGGAATAACTTTACCGTTTATTAGTTATGGTGGATCAAGCTTATTATTAAATATTTTTGGTATTTCATTATTATGTAAAATAGGGAGAGAAGAAAAATGAATATTTTATTTACAGGGGGAAAAACTCAAGGACATATCCAACCAATAATTGCTTTAATTAATGAATTTAAAAAAAATAATAATTCAGAAAATAAAAAAATTAATTTATTTTATATTGGGGTTAAAAATGGTTTAGAAGAAAAATTAATTAAAAATATTGAATCTGTCAATTATATTAGTTTTAAATCGTATGGATTAAGTAAAAATATTTTTAAATTAATTTTAGCTATATTTTATTTTATAATTAATTTTTTTAAATCATTTAAGATATTAAAAAAATTTAAAATAGATTTAGTAGTAAGTACAGGAGGATTTATTAGTGTAAGTGTTTTAAAAGCATGTCAATATAAAAAAATAAAATATGTTATTCATGAACAAAATGTTATTCCTGGTAAATCAAATAAATATTTAAGTGCTAAAGCATTAAAAATATTTGTTTCATTTAATGAATTAAAATATTTTAATAAATATAAAAATAAAGTTATATATTCTGGAAATCCAGCTGCAAGCATAGCTTTAAATTCTAAAATAAAATCAAATCAAAAATATCCAAATGGATATTTAAAATTATTAGTAGTAAGTGGATCACAAGGTTCAAAAAAAATTAATGAATGTATAAAAAATATGATTGATTATTTTAAAAGTAATAATATTTTTTTAACCTGGATTACAGGAGAAAAATATTATTTAGAATATCAAAAATATAGTTCTAATAATGTTTTGATATATCCATACACATATTTAAATATTCCACTTTTAAAAGAAGCAGATATTGTAATATCAAGAGCAGGCGCAACCACTATTAGTGAAATTATTGCATTAAAAAAGCCAAGTATTTTAATTCCATCAAAAAATGTTACTAATAATCATCAAGAATATAATTGTGATTATTTATATAATATTAATGCGGCTTTAAAAATTACTGATGATAATTTGAATTGTGAAAATTTAATTAAATTAATTAATAAATTAATAATTTTAAGAAATAATATTAGTTATAATTTAGAAAAAATAAGTGTTTATGATCCTGCAAAAAAAATATATTTAGAAATAATGGATATTTTAAAATGAACTTAAAAGAATTTATTAATATAAATAATTTAGGGTTAATAATTGAAAATGAAAATTTTAAAGATTATTTAACAATTAAAACAACAGGTAAAATTAAAAATTTAATCAAACCAAAAAACATCAAATCTTTAAAAAAAATTATTAAATATTTTAAAAAAAGCAATCAAAAATATTTTATTTTAGGAAATGGGTCAAATATTTATACTTCAAGTAAATGTATTATTGATAATGTTATATATATTAAGTCACTAAAAAAAGGATATAGTATTAAAAATGAAATATTATATGTATCAGCTTCATATTTAATGTCAAAATTAGCATATGAAATAGCTTTAAAAGGGTATAAAAACTTAGAATATTTTAGTGGTATTCCCGGAACAGTTGGGGGAATTATTTATATGAATGCAGGTGCATATAAAAATGAAATAATGGATTATATAATAAGTGTGACTGTAATTGATGAATTTGGTAATTTAAAAGAAATAAAAAAAGAAGATATAAATTATAATTATCGTAAAACAAATTTAAATAATAAAGTGATTGTTAATGCTAAAATAAAATTAACAAAAACTAAAGAAGATATATTAAATAAAATATTAGAATGGAAAAAATATAGATTAGACACACAACCATTAAATTATCCAACATTTGGATCTGTTTTTAAAAATACAAATAAATATAAAGCTTGGGAAATTTTAGATTATTTAGGATATAGAGGTTATAAAATAAATGATATTATGGTTTCTTTTAAACACTCTAATTTTATTATTAATTTAAATAATGGTAAAGGTGAAGATATATTTAATTTAATAAATATAATAAAGGATAAAGCTTTTAAAAAATTAAACATTATTTTAGAAGAAGAAGTAATTTATTTAGGTTAAAAAGTTTTAATAAAATTAATTTTTACACTTTATTTAAAATCAAAGATATTGTATAATATAAAATATGGAGGTTTTAGGATGATTTTTAATGAAAATGAAACTTTTAACCAAAAACCCGTTATAAAAGTTATTGGTGTCGGTGGTGGCGGTGGTAATGCTGTCGACAGAATGATAGAAAATGATGTTAAGGGTGTTGAGTTTGTAACTGTAAATACAGATAGTCAAGTTTTAAAAAAATCACAAGCAAATACAAGAATTCAAATTGGTAAAAAACTTACAAGAGGACTTGGTGCTGGTGCTAAACCTAATGTTGGTAAATTAGCAGCTGAAGAATCAATTGATGAACTAACTGAGTTAGTAAAAAATACAGACATGGTATTTATTACTGCAGGTATGGGTGGTGGAACAGGAACTGGTGCTGCACCTGTAATTGCAGAAATAGCTAAAAAAAGTGGTTGTTTAACAATTGGTATTGTTACAAAACCATTTAATTTTGAAGGACCAAATAGAATGCGTCAAGCAATTGAAGGAATTGAAAATTTAAAGCCATATGTAGATACATTAATTGTAATACCTAACGAAAGATTATTATCTGTTTGTGATCCAACAACATCAATGTTAGAAGCTTTTAGAGAAGCTGATAATGTATTAAGACAAGGTGTTCAAGGTATTGCAGAAATTATTGCTGTACCTGGATTAATTAATGTGGATTTTGCTGATGTTAAGACAGTTATGGAAAATAAAGGTACTGCATTAATGGGAATAGGAATTGCTAAAGGTGAAAATAGAGCTGTTGAAGCAGCAAGAAAAGCAATTCATTCTCAATTATTAGAAGTAAGTATTGATGGAGCAACTGATGCTATTGTTAATATTACAAGTGGAACTTCAACAACACTTTTTGAAGCAAATGCAGCGATAGAAGAAATAAAAAATGCTTCTGAAAATGATTTGAATATTATTTATGGTACTGCTGTAAATGAAACTTTAGAAGATGAAATTATTGTTACTGTTATAGCAACCGGATATGAATTAAAGAAAAAAGGATCAGAAGTAGAAAATATGAAAGAAGAACTTTTTGTTCCTTCATATGATTCTTTAGATGAAGAAGATAAACTTAAAAAGATTTTTGAAAGAAATAAAGATGATTATGATTTTAATAAAGAAAAAGAACAAGAAAGACCTACAAAAACTAATTTACCATCATGGTTACAAAGAAGAAATAAAGTATAAAAGGCAAATTTGATATTTGTCTTTTTTTTTGACAATTTATTTATCTTCATTATTATAAAATAATAATGAGGTGATAGTATAACAATTTATATTGAAACATTTATTTTAGTTAATAGTTTAATTCATTATTTTATTTCAAATATAATTAAACATTTTTTAAAAATTAAAATTTCTAAAAAAAATTTTATATTAAGCCTTTTATTATTAAACATATATTTATTTTTATATTTAGAGTATAGTTATTATATTAATAAATATGCAATTTTTTTTGGAATTATATTTTCCTTTTTTCTTTCATTAAAAAAAGATAAAAATTTAAAAATAAAAATTATTTTATCATATTATTTATTTAATTTTTTACTTGGTGGTATTTTTTTATATTTTTATAAATTTAATTATAATATTATTTATATAATTATATTTTCAATTTGTTTTTTATTTTTTTTTGAAAATAATTTGATTTATAATTATGATTTTGATTTAGAAATTTTGCATTATAATTTAAAAATAGTTGATTTAGATAATAAAGATATTTATTTAAATGCATTTTTAGATACTGGTAATTTTTTAATTAATGAAGATAATATACCAATTATAATTTTAAATGATAAATTTAAAGATAAAATAAATATTAAATACTGTTTTGATTATTTTATTAATACAGTTTTAACAAACGATAAATTAAAAATTTATGAAGTAAAATCTTTTTTTATTAAAATAAATGGGAAATATATTAAAAAAGATGTTTATATTGGATTTGGAAAAATTAAACATCAAGCAATAATAGGATTAAGTATAATTAATTAAGGGGAGAAAATATGGTATTTAATTTTTTAAGAAGAATTTTAAAAATTAAAAATAATGATTTATTTTATATTCAAAGAACAGATTTATTACCACCACCATTATCAGAACAAGAAGAAAAAGAATTATTTATAAAATATAATAACGGTTCAATAGAAGCAAGAAACAAATTAATTGAACATAATTTAAGACTTGTAGTATATATCGCAAAAAAATTTGAATCACCAAAAGTTCAATTAGAAGACATGATTTCAATTGGATCAATGGGATTAATTAAAGGCGTTCAGACATTTAAAACAGATAAGAATATTAAACTTGCTACATATGCAGCAAGATGTATTGAAAATGAAATATTAATGTATTTAAGAAAAATTAGTAAGACAGTATCTGAAATATCACTTGATGAAACATTAAATGTCGATATAGATGGTAATGAATTATATCTTTCTGATTTACTTGGAACAGATAATGACGAATTATATTTTGATATTTTATCAAAAGAAAAAGAAACTATAATGTATAATGCTATTAATAAACTTAAAAAAAGAGAAAAAGAAATTATTGTATTAAGATTTGGTCTTTTTGAAAGTAAATCATATACTCAAAAAGAAGTTGCGGATATGTTAGGTATCTCACAATCTTACATTTCTCGCTTAGAAAAAAGGATTATCGATAAATTGAAACAAGAATTAGAACTAAAATTATATATTAAATAATTTTTTAAAAAATAATTTAAATAAAAGTACACAAAATTGCAAATACTTTATATGAAATGGAGCTGATTTTGTGTACAAAGTTACAATTACAGGGGTAGATACATCTAAACTTAAAACTTTAACTAATGAAGAAATGGAAGAATTATTACTTAAGGTAAAAGAAGGAAATAAGGAAGCAAGAGATAAATTAATATTAGGTAATTTAAAATTGATTTTAAGTATTTTAAAAAAATTTAATAATAAAAAAGAATTATTAGATGATCTTTTTCAAATTGGAGTTATTGGATTAATGAAAGCAGTAGATAATTTTGATATTACGCATAATGTTAAATTTTCAACATATGCAGTTCCAATGATTATTGGAGAAATAAAAAGATATTTAAGAGATAATTCGCTTTTAAGAATATCAAGATCATTAAAAGATATAGCATATAAAAGTATAAAAGTTAAAGAAGATTTTTATATAGAACATAAAAGAGAACCAACAATAGAAGAAATTGCAAAAATTTTAGAATGTGATCCGATTGATGTTTTAATGAGTTATGAAGCAATCCAAGATCCTTTAAGTATATATCAACCAGTATATGATAATGGTATTGATAAAATTGAATTAATTGATAAAATAAATTCAAAAGAAAAAATCATTGATAATTGGGAAAAAAATAAATTAATAAGATTAGCGTTAGCTCAATTAAAAGGTAGAGAAAAAGATATTATAAAAGAAAGATATTTTTTAAATAAAACTCAAAATGAAATAGCTTTAGAACTTGGTATAAGTCAAGCACAAGTATCAAGAATTGAAAAAAATGCATTAAAGACAATGTATGAAAAAATAAAATGATACTTATAAAATTATAATCTTTTTTATTAAAATACTTGATTAATTTAAATTTTTACCATATAATAATAACAAGAAGTAGACCTGTGATAGTTTTTAACTATCGCCAATAGGCTACTTTTTTTTATTTGTTTTTATTTTTTTTATGCTTATTGACCTTATCAATTATTACATCATAATCTTCTTTGTGTAATTTATAGTCTTGAAGTGGTCGGCTAAAATATTTTTTATCATCATATCTTAATTCACTGCGTATATAAGACTTTCCCCTTTTATTTTTTTGCGGATTACGGATTTCAATATTTTTATGATTACCTCTTTTAGGACTTTCAGTTAATCCCATAAAACCATATTCATTTCCTTTTTTGTCAACGATAAGCTTAGGATGTTTTGCTCGTTTTCTCTTGCCGTCCTCAATTTTATTATATCTTCTAAAAGTAAACATAATAACTCCTTTCTAAAGCCTATTAAGTCTTTTTCTTTTTTGGATTAATATAATTCAAGTATCTTAAATGGTAATGATATGATAATAAAAATACCCTTTACAAATAATTTTAATATTTTAATTATTCTATTAAGCAAAACTACTTATATAAGGGATTAAATATTTATAATAACAAATAAAATTACCACATTAATTATGAAAAAATTAATATTATGTATTTTTATTAAGTATTAATATATGATATATTTACCAAATTATCAGTTATTTGTTTTTTTAATTTATACTTAAAAATCGAATTATTATATATATTTGATTTTATTTAACGTTTTATAATAATAAATATTATTTTTTATAAATTATTTGGTTTATTATAATATTTTATGATATAATAAATAGAAATATTTTTTTTGGAGGCATAATTATGGCGTTAACTGTTGGAATTGTTGGTTTGCCAAATGTTGGAAAAACATGTTTATTTAATGCACTAACAAATTCAAAAATGGAAACAGGAAATTATATGTATACAACAACTACTCCAAATGTAGGTACAATACATATTCCTGATAAAAGATTAGATAAATTAAAAGAAATGTATAATCCTAAAAAAACTACTCCTGCATTACTTGAAGTAACTGATATACCAGGTTTAGCAAGAGGTTCATATAAAGGAGAAGGGTTAGGAAATCAATTTTTAAAACAAATAAGAGAAGTAGATGCAATAATTCATTTAGTAAGATGTTTTAATAATAAACAAATTTTACATGTAGATGATACTGTAGATGCGTTAAGAGATGTTGATACTATTAATTTTGAATTAATATTTGCTGATTTAGAAGTTATTGAAAAACGATTACCAAAAATTGAAAAAAAAGCTCAAGCAAAAGTTGATAATTGTGATAAAGAATTAGCAGTATTAACAAGAATTAAAGATGCATTAATGGAAGGAATACCAGCAAGAAATCTTGATTTTACTGAACAAGAATTATTAATAATTAAAAACTTTAGTTTTTTAACTTTAAAACCAATGATTTATGTAGGTAATATCAGTGAAACTGATTTAAATAATGAATTAGGAAATGAAGAATATAAAAAGTTATATGAATTTGCCAAAAATGAAAAAACAGCATGTGAAGCTATATGCTGTGAAGTAGAAAATACTTTATCTGAACTTGATTTAGAAGATAAATTATTATTTTTAGATGATTTACATATTAAAGAAACAGGATTAGATAAAATGACTCGTAGTACTTTTTTAATGTTAGGTTTAAGAACTTTTTTTACAGCTGGTGAAAAAGAAGTAAGAGCATGGCAATTTAAAGAAGGAATGAAAGCTCCTCAATGTGCTGGTGTAATTCATGGAGATTTTGAAAGAGGATTTATTAAAGCTGAAGTTTGTTATTACGATGATTTAATTACATATGGTTCAATTCAAAAAGCAAAAGAAGCTAATAAAGTTCGTTTAGAAGGTAAGGAATATATTGTTAAAGATGGGGATATTGTTGTCTTTAGATTTAATGTTTAGGAGGTCTTAATATGTTTAAAAAGACTGATAAAAATTTAAAAGCATACAAAGAAGCATATGATAATATTAATAAAGAAGATGAAAAAAAATCTGCTGATAAAATTGTTTTTAGAGAAATAATGACAGATTTAGACTGTAAAATTATTGCGAATAATCTATTAAACAGTAATCCTGCTGTTGTTAATTTTGCTAATATTGATAGAGAAGAAGCTAATAAGCATTTAGCTTTTTTAACAGGTGTTATTTATGCTTTAAGTGGAGAAATAATAAGAATTAGAGATAAAGTTTATATGTTCGCAAAAAAAGAAGAATTTTTAGATGGAACACTTAAACAATTTATTGATGATATTGATTTATAAAAGTTAATTTTTAACTTTTATTTTTTAAAGTAAACTAAAAGGAGCATATGATGAATATATTACTTGTAAATGATGATGGTATTAATGCAACAGGTATTAATATATTAAAAGAAAAATTAAAAAAATATGGCAATATTTATGTAGTAGCTCCAGCAACTGAACAAAGTTGTAAAAGTCATTATATAAATTGTTTTTCTGGGTTAAATTATAAAATAATAGATGATCCAAATGTAAAAAAATCTATTATGGTAGAAGGAAGTCCTGCAGATTGTGTTAGATTTGCATGTGTGTATTTTAAATTTAAATTTGATTTATGTATTAGTGGAATTAATAATGGCGCAAATATAGGAAGTGATATTTTATATTCTGGAACTATAGGTGCAGCAAGTGAAGCTATTTTACAAGAAATTAAAACAATAGCTTTATCAACATCAAGAAATAATTTTACTATTGTTTTAAATGAGATAGATCAAGTTTTAGAAAAATTTATTCCTTTTGCTAATACATCTTATTTATTAAATATAAATTTTCCTGATAAAAAGTTTATTAATTCTTTAGGTTATAAAGTAACTAAAATGGGTAATAATGTTTTTACAAATGAATTTACTTTTGAAAATAATGTTGCTAATCCTAGTGGAAAAATCATATTAGATGGACATGATGTTGAATCTGATATTTATAATTATTTAAATGGATATATTACTATTACTCCTTTAGTAGTCAATAAAACAGATTACGACAAAATAAATTATCTTTCAAAATTATTTTCTTTATGATAAAATAAAAATGGTGGTGGTTTTTTATGCTTTTTAAAATTTATTTTTTTAAAAAGAAAAACAGAAATCTTGATGTAGATAGTATTTTACTTTTTTTTGAAAATTATCAAGATAAAATTAAAATGAAATCAAATGATTCTGAATTTAAAATAGAATATTATGATGAAAACTTACATAATAAAGCAAATTTTGTAATAAGTAAAAGATCTGTTATACCAAATATTTTTAAAATTAATCCTGAATATTTAGATATAAATTTTAGGGTTGAATTTGATGCCACTACTAATTTTTATAATGCTGAAAAAATTTTTAATATAGTAATAAAATTAACTAAAAATTTTGATTATTATATATATAATGATATATTTGATAATGTTATGCAACCAAGTTTTGATTTATTAATGGCAGCATATCAAAGATATAAAGTGATTGCTAAAAAAAGAGTAAGTATTAATGAATATCATTTTATTGATTCAATAATGCTTTATGATATGTTTAAATATCTTGATGAAAGAAAAGAATTAGAAAGATATTATAGAAAAGATGAAATTATTTGTAAAGAAGCAAGATTTTTAATTGATGAAGATACTAAAGAATTTTTATATGCTATAGAGTGGGAAGAAGGAGAAGGAATTATATTTCCTCCCCATATTACAACCATAGTTTATGTAATGGGTAATAAATTTTATTTATTAAATTTTAAAAAAGTTTATCAAGCAATAAAAGATTGTTTAAAAGAATTACCAGGTTTTTCTAAGGGTGGATATATTTTAAGTAAAAAACATGCTAGAAGAGCTAAAAAATTAATGTCAAATATTTTATATTTTGACGAAAAAAGAGATTTAAAATTAATCGAACCAGAATATTTAATAGAAAATTAAGGAGATAAAAAATGGAAAAAAATAAATATATAGATCATACATTATTAAAAGCTAATGCAAAAACTACTGATATTGATAAATTATTAGATGAAGCAAAAAAATATAATTTTATGAGTGTTTGTGTCAATCCTGCATATGTTTCATATTGTAGTGAAAAACTTAAAAATTATGAAACTAAAGTATGTACAGTTATTGGATTTCCTTTAGGTTCTAATACTATTAAAACAAAAGTATTTGAAACTATTGATGCTATAAATAATGGTGCAGATGAAATTGATATGGTTATAAATGTTGGAAAAGCAAATGAAAATGATTTTGATTATATTTATAATGAAATATCTGAAATAAGAAATGCATGTAAAGGACATATTTTAAAAGTTATTTTAGAAACATGTTATTTAACTAAAGAACAAATTATAAATGTTTGTAGTAAAGCAATTTTAGCTAAAGCAGATTTTGTTAAAACATCTACAGGATTTGGTACATATGGTGCAACTGAAGAAGATGTTTTATTAATGGTTAATACTTGTAATAACAAATGTTTAGTTAAAGCAAGTGGGGGGATTAGAAGTTTAGAAGATTTTAATAAAATGGTTTTATTAGGGGCAAAAAGAATAGGGACAAGTAGTGGAGTTAAGATTATGGAAGGAGAAAAGTCTAATGATACCAACACCGCATATTGAAGTTAAAGATAAAAATTTATTTGCTAAAACAGTTTTAATGCCTGGAGATCCTTTAAGAGCTAAATTTATTGCTGAACATTATTTAACAGATGTAGTTAAAATTAATAATGTTAGAAATATGTTTGGTTATACTGGGTATTATAAAGGAAAAAGAATAACAGTAATGGGATCTGGAATGGGAATGCCTAGTATTGGAATTTATTCATATGAATTATTTAATTTTTATGATGTTGAAAATATTATAAGAATTGGATCATGTGGAGCATATAGTAAAGATTTAAATGTTTATGATTGTGTACTTGTTACAGAAGCATTTAGTGAATCTAATTATGCAAAAGTAATGGGAGTTACTAATAAAAAAACATTAAAATCAAGTAAAGTATTAAATAATAAAATTAGAAAGATAGCTTCTAATTTAAATATTCCTTTAAAAGAAGGAATAATTCATTCAAGTGATGTATTTTATAGATTAAATGGAACAGATTATAACGCTTTTGCAGAAAAAGGTATAATTGGAGTTGAAATGGAATCATTTGCTCTTTTTGCTAATGCTAAAGCCTTAAATAAAAAAGCTACATGTTTATTAACTGTTTCTGATTCATTTGTAACAAAACAAGTTACAACTTCAGAAGAAAGACAAAATTCTTTTACTAAAATGATGGAAATTGCATTAGAATTAGCATAGATTAATCATTCTATGCTTTTTCTTTATATTTTATTATTTTTAGTTAATAATATCTAAGAGGTGAATTATGCGCTATTCTAAAGAACAAATTAATAATATAGATATTAATTATTTAAAAACAAAAAAATTTAATTCTATAACTTTAAATATTAGATTTTTATCTGAATTTAAAGAAGAAGATATTGAGTATAGGATATTATTACCGAGAATGTTAAGTAGTAATACGGTTAATTTTAAAAATAAAATCGCTATTAGTAAATATTTAGAATCACTATATGGAAGTAGTTTTTCTTCAAGTGTTTTAAGAAGAGGTAATTTAAGTATTATTGATTTTACTATTTCATTTGTTGATCCTAAACTTATTTTAGATAATAAAATTTATAATAATATTTTTAAATTTTTAAATGAAATAATTTATAACCATAAAGCTTTTGATGAGATTATCTTAAATGAAGAAAGAAATTTATTATTAGATGATATAAAATTAGATAATGAAAATAAATTTTATTATGCTAAAAAGAATTTTTTTAAGCATATGTTTAGTAATGAAAAATATGGAGTTGATTTAAACGGTAATCTAGAAAAATTAAAAAATATTACTGCTTTTGAATTATATGAATATTATAAAAATATTTTTTTAAATGATTTAATAACTATTAATATAATTGGCGATATAAAAAAATATACTTTAAATTATTATATTAATAAATATTTTAAACAAGAAACAAATTATAAATTAAATATTATTGATAATGAAAATAAATTTACTGGAAATGTAAAAAAAATAGTTGAAAAAACCAATATTAATCAAAATATTTTAGTGGTTGGATTTAGAACTAATATTTATAGTAATAAAGATTTATTTTATCCGTTTTTAGTTGGTAATGGAATACTTGGTGGTTATATGCATTCTAAACTTTTTAAAAACATAAGAGAAAAGGAATCTTTATGTTATACAATATCTAATTATCAAGATTCTTATAAAGGAATTTTATTTATCGAATCTGCATGTAAAAAAGAAGATATTTCTAAATTAATTAATTTAATTATTAAACAAGTAGAAGATATTAAAAATAATAAATTTAGTTTAAATGATTTAAATATGACTAAGCGTTTATTAGAAAATGATTTAAAAGAATTAGAAGATTTAAAATTAAGTATGGTAAATAGAATGTTTTATTCAAGTTTATTAGATATTAATCCAGATATTAACTATGCAATTAAAAAAATAAAAAATGTAAATAAAGAAGATGTTATTAACGCTTTTAAAAATGTTATATTAGATACTATATATATCTTAGAAGGTGAAAATAATGAAGTATAAATTAGATAATGGGTTAATGGTAAACTTAATTCCTAAATTAGATTATAATAAAATGATTTTTGGAATAATGGTAAACGCAGGAAGTAATGATTATTTATTTTATGATTGTAATAATAAATTAGTTACACTTCCTAAAGGGATTGCTCATTTTTTAGAACATAAAATATTTGAAATGGATAATAATGATGCATCACTTATTTTTAGTAAGAATGGAGCAAATGTAAATGCATATACATCATATAATGAAACTTGCTATTATTTTTCTACAACTAAAAACAAATTGAAAAATATTAATTTAATGCTTGATATGATATTTAATAAATCATATAAAGAAAAAACTGTTGAATTAGAAAAAAATATTATTATTCAAGAATTAAATATGTATAAAGACATGCCAGATTTAATAATGCAAAATAAAATTATCAGTAATTTATTTAATAATCACCCGATAAAAGAAGATATTGGAGGAACAAAAGAAACAGTAAGAAAAACAAGTTTAAAAGATTTAGACATGTTTTATAATACATTTTATACTCCTAATAATATGAGTATTGTTGTTATTGGAAATTTTGATTTAAAAAAGGTAAAAAATTTAATAGATAACTATAATTATCCAGTAAATAAAAATTTATTTACTAAATATAAAGTTGATAATTATTTAAAAAATATTAAAAAATCAAAATTAAAAGCCAATATTGAATTAAATAAAATTGGATTTGGAATTAAAATTTCTGATAAATTATATTTAGATAAATTTAATTATATTAAACAAATGGTTGTGTTAGATACTTTATTAAATTTATATTTTGGAGAATCATCAAATTTATATAATAATTTATTAAAAAATAATATTATAACCGAATCATTTTATTTTGAAATATCATTAAATAATGATGCCAATTTTATATTATTTACAACAGACACTAATAATATAAAATTAACAAGAACAAAATTAAAAAATGCTATTTTAAATTTAAAAAATTATAAAATTAAAGAAAAAGATTTTATAAGAATTAAAAAAATGATGTTAGGTAAATTTTATTTTTCTTTAAATAATTTAGAAAACATTTTATTTACAAATTTAAAATATTCTTTTTATAATGTAGATTTTAACGATATTATAAATATTTTTAAAGAAATTGAAATAATTGATTTATATAATTCATTAGATTATATTGATTTTAAAAGTATTACTGAAGTAAATGTTTTACCAAACTAAAATTTGATATTATCTTTTTATAAAATAAAAAAATGAAATTTTATTTATAATGTATTAAATTTTAAAAAATACGAAAAATAAAATTTGTTTTATTTATACTTAATAAAATGGTTATTTGAATTAATTTTTTACTAATATATAATAAGCTTGCATCGATGTAAAATAATTAAATGGAGGTTTAAATTGATTAATAGCGTTGTAATAATTGGTAGATTAACTAAAGAGCCAGAAATAAAAGAAGTAAAAGATAATACAAAAGTAACAGAAGTATGTTTAGCCGTAAATAAACCATTTAAAAATGAAAAAGGAGAATATGAAGTAGATTTTATTAAATGTACTTTATGGCAAGGTTTAGCATCAACTATAAAAGAATATTGCAATAAAGGAAGTAGAGTAGGTATCAGAGGGAGATTATCTACTAGACCATATAAAGTAAGTGATGAAAAAAGCATTAATGTAATAGAAGTAATCGCAGAACAATTAGTATTTTTAGATTAAGCTCGAAAGAGCTTTTTTTATTTTTTTTATTTTATTATTTATAACTTATGATATAATTATAAAGAGGTGAAAATATGGAACAATATTTGGAACTTTTAAAAACTGTATTAGAAAAAGGTCATGAAAAAAATGACAGAACTAATACAGGAACAATCAGTTATTTTGGATATCAAATGCGTTTTGATTTAAATAAAGGTTTTCCACTTTTAACAACAAAAAAAGTATTTTTAAGAGGAATTATTCATGAATTATTATGGTTTATTAGTGGAAATACTAATATTAAATATTTAGTTGATAACAATGTCCATATTTGGGATGAATGGCCATATGAAAAATATAAAAAAAGTGATAGTTTTAATAATGAAACTTTAGAAGAATTTATAGAAAAAATTAAAAATGATCAAGATTTTGCATTAAAATATGGAGAATTAGGTCCAGTTTATGGTAAACAATGGAGAGATTTTAATGGCGTTGATCAATTAACAAATTTAATTAATGAAATAAAAGAAAATAAGGATTCTAGAAGACTTATTATTTCAAGTTGGAATCCGCCTTTAATTAAAGACATGGCTTTACCACCATGCCATTGTTTTATGCAATTTTATGTATGTGATAATAAATTATCATGCCAATTATATCAAAGAAGTGCTGATTTGTTTTTGGGTGTTCCATTTAATATTGCATCATATAGTTTATTATTAATGATGATAGCTCAAGTATGTGATTTAGAAGTTGGAGAATTTATTCATACTTTAGGTGATGCTCATATATATAAAAATCATTTAGAACAAGTAAATTTACAATTAACAAGAACTCCTAAAAATTTGCCTAAAATGGTTTTAAATAAAAATGTAAAATCAATTTTTGATTTTACAATTGATGATTTTAAATTAGAAGATTATAATCCTTATCCTAAAATTAAAGGAAGTGTTGCTGTATGATTTCTTTAATTTTTGCTATGGGTAAAGATTATTTAATTGGTAAAGATAATTTAATACCATGGCATTATAAAGAAGATTTTTTATATTTTAAAAAAACTACTTTAAATAAAAAATGTGTTATGGGTTTAAATACATTTAAATCAATTTTATCTTATAATAATCAACCATTAAAATCTAGAACGAATATTGTTTGTAGTTTAGATGATTTTAAATATGATGGGGTAATTGTTATTAACGATTTAATTAAATTTTTAAAAGAAAATAAAGATTCTGATGAAGAAATTTTTATAATAGGTGGTAAACAAATATATGAATTAAGTCTTCCTTATGCTAATAAAATTTATATTACATGGATTTTAAAAAAATATGAAGGTAATGTTTATTTTGATAAATTAGATTTAAAAGATTTTTCTCTTATTTCTAGTAATAAAAGTGGGGATTTAGACTTTTCTATTTATGAAAGGATGAGAAAAATATGATTTTATTTTTAATTTGTGTTTTATTAATTACATTTTTATTTCAATATTTTGTATTTAATAGTTGGTGGTATTTATTATTATCAATAATAATTGGTTTTATTAGTTCTTTTTTATTACTTATTATTTTAACTTTAATTTTATTATTAATATTTACTCGTATTAAACAAGATAATAAGTTTAAACAAAAATATATTTGGTATTTATGTAAATATGTTTTATTTTTTATGAAAATAAAAGTTGATGTTGTTAATAAAGAAAATATAACAGATAGTACAAATGTATATTTTCCAAATCATAAATCATATATTGATGTAATTATTTTATATTATGCAATAAATAAACCTGTTTCTTTTATTTCTAAAAAAGAAAATTATAGTGTTCCGTTTTTAAGACTTGCACTTAAAGCATTAAATTGTATTTCTCTTGATAGAGAAAACGATCGAGAAGGTGCAAAAGATATTATTAAAGCTATTAAAAAAGTTAAAGAAGGTAATTCTTTTGTAATTTTCCCTGAGGGTGGAATTAAAGATAGAAGTATAAATAAAATGGTTGATTTAAGAGCAGGAGCATATAAACTTGCTACTAAAGCAGGTGCTAATATTATTCCTGTTAGTATAAAAAATAATCATTTAATTCAATATAATTGTTTTAAAAAGAAAACAAATATTGTTGTTAAATTTTATGAACCTATAAAAAAAGATGAATATCAAGATATTCATACAATTACATTGGGTGAAAAAATAATGGAAATGGTAAATAATGATTTAGAGTAATGTTATTTTATTGTTTTCAATATTAAATATTTTATATTCACCATTATTTAATGGATAATCATATCCTTTAGCAGGATCTACTAATAATAAAATAGTTTTTAAAACATGAGCATGACATACTAATAAAACATTTTTATTTTCGTATTTATTATTTAAATCGATAATGCCATTTTTAACTCTATTTAATATTTTTTCATTATTTTCTACTGTGGGTAGATTAAAATTTTTTTCATTTAAAATTTTTATATAAGGATCTACTTTTAAATTTTCATAACTTCCAAAATCTCTTTCAATAAATCTTTTATCGATTATTGGTGTTATATTTAAATTTAAAGTATCTAATATTATATTTAATGTTTGTTTTGCACGTTTTAATGGACTTACAACAGCAATATCAATTTTAATATTTTTTAAGTTGTTTGCTGCTAATAATGCTTGATTAATTCCTGTATTATTTAATGGTAAATCAATTAATCCTTGAATTAATCCGTTATTATTATATTCGGTTTGTCCATGTCTTACTACAATTAATTTCATTTTATCACCATATATTATTATAAAAGATAAATTTGAAAAAAACTAGAATTTTATTAAATAAAAAGGAGTATTTATGAGAATTGTTGATATTATTGAAAAAAAGAGGGATTTTAAAAAATTAACGAAAGAAGAAATTGAATTTTTTATTCAAGAATATGTTAATGGGAATATTAAAGATTACCAAGCAAGTTCTTTATTAATGGCTATTTATTTAAATGGTATGGATGAAGAAGAAGCTACTAATTTAACATATGCAATGCTTAATTCGGGTGATAAACTTGATTTAAGTTTTATATCTGGAATTAAAGTTGATAAACATTCAACTGGTGGTGTTGGAGATAAAACTACATTGATACTTGCTCCTTTAGTAAGCTCATTAGGATGTAAGATAGCTAAAATGAGTGGTAGAGGATTAGGACACACTGGGGGAACAATTGATAAATTAGAATCAATTGAAGGGTTTAATGTATCATTAAGTGAAAAAGATTTTTTAAATCAAGTAAATGATATTGGGATTGCTGTTATTGGACAAACAAGTGAAATTTGCCCTGCTGATAAAAAATTATATGCATTAAGAGATGTAACAGGAACTGTTTCATCAATTCCTTTAATAGCAAGTTCTATTATGTGTAAAAAATTAGCTAGTGGCGCTGATGTAATTTGTTTAGATGTTAAAGTTGGAAGTGGAGCATTTATGAAAAATATAGATGATGCTAGAAAACTTGCAAGTTTAATGGTTAAAATTGGTAAAAATTTAGGTAGAAAAGTTATTGCTATTTTAACTGATATGGAAGAACCTCTTGGATATGCAGTTGGGAATAATTTAGAAGTAATAGAAGCTATTAATACTTTAAAAGGTAATGGACCTAGTGATTTAAATAGTTTAGTAATTGAATTTGCGAGTCAACTTGTATATAATTCTAATTTAGCTTCATCAATTAATGAAGCAAAAGAAAAAGTTATAAATAATTTAAATAATAATAAAGCATATGATAAATTTTTAGAGTTTGTAAATGCTCAAGGTGGAAATACTAATCAAGTTTTAAATATGGATTTTAAAGCTCCAAAAAATATAATTGAAATTAAAAGTAAAAAAAGCGGATATGTTAATAAATTAAATGCTTTAGATATTGGTCTTGCAGCTATGCTTCTTGGAGCAGGAAGAACTACAAAAGAAGATAGTATTGATATGTCTGTTGGGGTTTTATTAAATAAAAAAGTTGGAGATTATGTATTAGAAAATGAATGTTTAGCATATGCATATTCTAATGGAATAAACGAAGAAAGTGCTATTAATAAAATATTTAATGCATATGATATATCTAATGAACCTGTTGAAAAGAAATTAATTTTAGATATTATTTGTTAAAAAAACAAGTTTTTTACTTGTTTTTTTTAATTATTATTAATAAATTTTTTTGCATATGGATATTTTAAAGCATATCCTTCTTTATTTATTTGATAACTTCTTGCTATTGAAAATGCATCTTTTGGAACATTATTTGTAATAGTAGAACCAGCACCAATAAAGGCATTTTCATTAATTATTAGTGGTGCTATTAAATTTGTGTTACATCCAATAAAACAATTATCTTTTATAATAGTTTTATATTTATTTAAGCCATCATAATTTACAGTTATTGATCCGCATCCTAAATTAACATTTTTTCCTATTGTAGCATCTCCTATATATGTTAAATGAGATGCTTTTGTAAAATCATCTATTGTTGAATTTTTAATTTCAACAAAATTTCCAATTTTAATATTATTATTTATTATTGTATTCATTCTTAAATTAGCAAAAGGTCCGATTGTACAATTATCTTTTATAATTGAATCATAAATTAAAGAATGTTTAATAATCGTTTTATTTCCAATAATTGAATTATGTATTTCTGTGTTTGGACCGATTATTACGTTTTTGTTTATAATTGTATTTCCAGTAATATAGGTGTTTGGATATATTATAGTTCCTTTTTTAATTTTAACATCAGCTGAAATTATTATTGTTTTTGGATTTATTAAATTAATTCCGTTTTTCATATGAAATCTATTTATTTTTGATTTAATATAATTTTCTATTTTTGCTAGATCATAAAAATTATTAATACCATAAAATTTTTGGTATTCTTTAACATATATTGATCCTATTTTAAGATTATTTTTATATGCAACATTGATAATATCAGATAATAGAAGTTCTTTATCATGTTTTTTAATCTTGTTAAATAAAAAATTATAGTATCTATTTTTTATTATATAAATTGAAGTATTTAAATATAATTTTTTATTTGAATTTATTTTTTTTAATTCGTTATAAGATATTATTTTTTTTATATTATTTGATTTATCAAGTAATATTCTACCGTATTTTTTATTTTTATTATTAAATGTTTTAATTAATGTAATATCGTTATTATTATTTATATGAGCGTTTATTAATTTATTTAAGATATCTTTAGTAATTAACGGCTTATCTCCAGGAATAATTATTGTGTAATCATCATCTTTTAAAATATATTTTTTTGCTTTTATACAAGCTCCTGCAAGACCATTTATTTTTGTTTGTTTAATTAATTTATTTTTTTCATTTTCATATTTATAAAATAATTCATGTTTATATCCTATAATTGTGTAAATATTATTAATTTGCGATAGTTTATTTAATGTGTCATAAATATATTCTACTATTGGTTTTCTAAAAAGTGGATATAAACATTTAGGGTAATCGGATTTTAATCTTTTTCCATATCCGGCGCATAAAATAATTGCATTATTCATATATATTATCCAAATTTAAAATTAAATTAGAAAATAAATTTATATAATATTCTAATTTAAATTGATCTTTGTTGCAGATATATAATCTTAATAAATCTTCAGTTCCACTTTTTCTTAAAATTAATTTTCCATCTTTATTATTTTCTTCAAATTTTTTTATTTCATCTAAAATAATTTTGTTATTAATAATTTCTTTATTTTTAACTTTAATATTTAGTAATTTTTCTGGATATGTAATAATATTTTTAGTTAAATATTCTAAATTTTTATTTGTTTTTTCTAAGATATTTAAAATTATTAAAGAATTTAATAAAGCATCACCGGTTTTAAAAAACTCTTTTAGAATAATATGCCCTGATGCTTCACCACCAATTAATATATTTTCCTCTTCCATTTTTTTATAAATATATTTATCTCCGATATCTGTTATATATGTTAAAATATTTTCTTTTTTTAATGAATTAATTATCCCTAGATTAGTGGTTTTAGTTAAACAAACTTTATTATAATTAAAATGTTTTAAAATTATATAGATTAATTTTATTCCATCATAAACATTTAAATTATTATCGATTATAATTAATCTATCACCATCACCATCAAAACTAATTCCTAAATCAAAATTATTTTGTTTTATTGCATTTTTTAAATTTGTTAAATTGGTTGCTCCGCAATTTAAATTGATGTTTTTACCAGTAGGGTTATTTCCTAAAACTATTAAATTAGAAGTAACTTTATTATAAATTGTAGGAGCAATCTTATATAATGAACCATTTGCACAATCGATAATAATTTTTTTATTTGTTTTAATAGTAAATTGGTTTAGATAATCGATATATTCTGTTATAAAATAATCGTTTTTTAAATAAGTTCCAATTTCATTAATAGAAAAATCGTTTTTTATAATTTCGTTTTCAATTAATAATTCTTCATCTAATGATATTTTTTTACCTTGATTAAATATTTTTATTCCATTATCAGTATATAAGTTATGACTTGCAGTAATCATGATACCTAATAAATTGTTTTTGATTGTATAATAAGCAAGTGCTGGTGTTGATATAATTCCTAAATCAATAACATTTAATCCTTGATTTAATAATCCTGAAATTAAACTTGATTTAAGCATTATATTTGAGTTTCTAGTATCATATGCTATAGCAACATTTTTAATATTTAGTATTTTGATTGATTTACCAATTTTTTGTGCTAATTCGATTGTTAAAAAGGTATTAATATTTCCTCTTATACCATCTGTTTTAAATAATCTATCCATATTAACCTCCTAATAATTATATGTTTTAAAAAAATAATAATGATAAATAAAATAAATATGTCATATAATTATTTGGTGATAATTTTTGAAAAAAGTTTTTATTTTAGTTTTTTTGGTAATTTTTTTATTTAATATTAAAAGTGTAAAAGCAGATGAGATAGTAGAAGATGGAATGAGTTCTATTTTAATTGAAATGGATACATTAAAAGTAATTTATAAAAAAAATGAAGATAAAAGAATGTATCCTGCATCAATGACAAAAATGATGACATTATTATTAACTTATGAAGCAATAAATAATAATGTTTTTAGTTATGATACATTAATTAAAACATCAAAAAATGCTTCAAGTGTTACTGGAAGTAAGATATTTTTAAGTGAAAATGAGGAAATGAAAGTAGAAGATTTGATTAAGGGGGTTGTTATTGCAAGTGGTAACGATGCAGCAATTAGTCTTGCTGAAAAAATATCTGGTAGTGAAAAGAATTTCAGTAATTTAATGAATGAAAAAGTAAAAGAATTAGGATTAAAAAATACTCATTTTGAAAATGCTACAGGATTACATAGTGGTAATCATTATTCCACAAGTTATGATATGGCAATAATAGCAAGAACATTAATTTATAATTATCCAGAAGTTTTAAACTATAGTAAAATTTATTCTGATTATTTAAGAAAAGATAGTAATAATCCTTTTTGGCTTGTTAATACAAATAAACTTGTTAAAACTCATCCTGAAATTGATGGATTAAAGACAGGATGGACAAAAGAAGCAGGTTATTGTTTAACTGCAACGATGAATAAAAATAATATGCGTTTAATTGGAGTAATTATGGGAAGCAGTAGTTCAAATATAAGAAATAGTGAAATGGTTAATTTGTTAAATTATGGGGATACTTATTATAAGTTAAACAGATTTTATGATATAAATGATACATATAAAATTGAAAATAATATTTTATATAATAAAAAGTTAGTTTTTAAATTTAATGAACCTATTTCTTTTTTAAGTTTAAAGTCTGATGAGATGTTTGATTTAAAAATTAGTGAAGAAATTTATTATGATAAGATAAATAATGGAGAAATAAATAATATAGGAAAATTAAAAGTAGAATATGGTAATGATATTTTATATTGCAATTTAAATTTAGAAAGTAAGGTTAAAAAGGATAATATTTTTAGTATTGTTATTAAAGTTATATTAAAAATGTTTTAAATAATATATTTTATATGAAAAAAGTATGAATAATTTCCTTTTTTTACAAAAAGTGAT
The DNA here is from genome assembly GCA_964478425.1 of uncultured Anaeroplasmatales bacterium. Lineage (GTDB taxonomy): Bacteria > Bacillota_I > Bacilli_A > Acholeplasmatales > WRBM01 > CAYZIB01. The sequence goes on from CAYZIB010000001.1 coordinate 99,073, forward strand.
ATAATTATATTGTATTAAATAAAAAAAGGAGATGGGATAAGAATGTTTAATAAGAAAAGTGAATTTTTATTAATTGTATTAATGTTTTTTTTAGTTTTATTTAGTAGTTGTTCTTATAGTGATGATGATAGTATCATAAAAGAAGGAGCAGAAGAAATTGTCATTGATGATTTATATGGAGTTAGTATGGGTTTTAGTTCTTGTGAAGGATTAAATAATTACTTAAAAGATTTTTTAAATATTAATGATAATTATTATTTTTTGAATTTTGATGATTTTTTTATGAGTTATGATTTTGATAAGTCAATTGCTTTTAATTATTATTCAAATAAAGATAGTTATGCAGATTCATTTATTTGTATTAAGGCATTAATATACGATGAATCTATTGGATCTGATGTTTATAAAACTGAGTTTTTAACTATGAATAAGACTCAATCTTATAGTATGTTATTTATTGGATATAAGTTTAATAGCGATAAAAAAGATTTTAAATATAAACTATTTAAATATGATGACGATAAGACAATTTATAATCATGTATTATATGTTTATTGTGATGATGTTGTTGTTTCAAAATTATTTTATTCTCGTGAAAATGATTTAAATGTCAAGTATTTTGAAGAGTTATTTAGTAATTATTCTTTCAAATAAAAATTAGATTTTAAAATGCAGATAATCTGCATTTTTTTATTTTTATTAAAAAGATATTTATTATTTATAATAAATAATAGGATTTTTTGAAAAAAGTGTGAAAATTTAAAGAGGTTATATTGAATATATTGTATTTTTTTATTAATAAATAATAAAATAGTTTGAGAAATTAGTCGGATTAAGAAAAACAATGTTATATATTTTGGTATTTTTTTATAAAATGAGATTTGTGTAATTTTGTGTTTTTGAATAAATTAATTCGAATATCATAATATTTTTTAAGGAGAGATAGTATGAAAAGAAGAAAAATGAAAATTATGGTTATGCTTTTTGCAATACTTGCACTTTCAAGTATTGGTTTTGCATCATGGATAATTCAAAATCCTAATATTGAGGGAGAAAAAGAAGGAAGCTTTTTAGTTTATGATGTTGTAGAAAAAAATATGGAAGCAACAACAACTTTTGAAGGAGAAAATTCTACTTTCATATTTGGTAAACCTGCAGATTATGAAGAACAATCAACAGATTGGTTTAAAGCTAGTAGTGATGTTGAAGTTCAAAATTTAAGTGTTACTATTAATGTTAAAATAACTAATGCTGATCAATTACCTATGGTTGGTAGTGATGAAAATATACGCAAGGTTAAAATGAATTTTCAAGTATCTGAAAATTTTAAAAATTTGAATGATGCAATTACTAAAAATTTAATTCAATTAGATGGATATAATATTGATCAAAGTGGTAAATTTTCTTGTGATGTTAATTTAACTTTAAGCGATGAAAGTAGCAATGGTAAGACATATAAAGTTGGCAATGGTACCGTAACATTAACATTTAAATGGGGAACTGAATTTGGTGAAAAAAATCCTTATGAATATTATAATAACCTATCATTTGTTGATAATAAAGCAAAAGCAGAAACAAATTTAAAAGCTTTATATAACTTAAATGGATTAAAATTCACTATAAAATATGAAAAACCAAGTAATTAATTAGGAGAAAATAGTAATGAAAATAAGAAAATTAGCTTTAACAATAAGTATATTAAGTGTATTAGCGTTTGCTAGTATTGGATTTTCTGCTTGGGTTATTACAAATCCTGATAGTAGTAAAACTGCAGATGGAACAATTACAGTTGAAGATGTAACAAGTAAAGCATTTGGATTAGATGTTAAATTTGTTGATGATAATAAAATTGTTTATGGTACAAAAAAGTTGGATGGTACAACAAATTATAATTGGTTAACAAATGATTCTGTTGGTACAGAAAACTTATCTGCCACATTAGAAGTTAAGTTAACACCTATTGGAAATACAATTGATGATATTTTTAAATCTAATTCATTAAATGTAACATTAACTGGTAAAAAAGATAATAATATATTAGATAATGGTGCATTTAATCAATTGTTTTCTGATGCGGAATTAGGAACACCTACTTTAACAGTAAGTCAAGATAATATTAATTTTAGTGGATTAACTGAATTATCTCAAAATAATTTTAATGAATTAACTGATGATAATTCTAATAAATATTATGTTTGTTATATTAAAGTAGATTTTTCATGGGGTAGTCATGAGTGGAATTCATATACTAACCCATATCAATATTATAATTCACAACCTTTTGATACAAAACTTGCATTAGAAGCAAATGGTTTTTTAGCAAAAGTACATGAAAATTTAAATAATTTAAGCTATGTTTTAACTATTTCTTCATCGACAAAAACTAATAACTAGAGGTAAAAAATATGAAAAGACATTTAAAATTATTTATATCAATATTATCATGTGTGATATTAATTAGTATTGGTTATTCTGCATGGATTATTACTAATCCAACAAGCAAAACTATAGATGGAACAATAACAGTTGATGTAGTTAAAGATGCAAGAATTGGAATTAAAGCTGAATTAGATGATAATAAAATTATTTTTGGTTCAAAAGAATCAGATCCAAGTAATACATATCATTGGATGAAATATGAAAAAAATGAAGCAGAAGAAAAATTAACTACAACTTTATCTATTACAATCATAAATTTTAGTTATTTAAAAAATACAGATACTGCTTTAAAATTAACTGTTTCTGAAAAAGATGCAGACAGTGAAAATTCTAAATATCAACAAGCATTTAAAAAAGAATATGTTTCAGCATTACCATTATTAGAATATACTAAAGAACAATTAGATAGCATAGAAGGTAAAACATACGATTCTACTAATGATGTATTTACTTGTAAAATTGTAATAGAATTTAGCTGGGGTAGTAAATTTGGTAATAAAAATCCAATTGATTATTACAATAATCAAGAATACTCTGATGAATTAGCTAAAAATGCTATTGATACTTTAACTGAATTACATACTTTATTAAATGGTGTTAATTATATTTTAACAATAGAAACATTTACAGAATAGAGGTTTTATTATGAAAAAAAATAAAAGAATTACAAGAAACTCATATAAAAGAAAAATAATTTTATTTGGAGTTTTAATATTTTTATCAATTGCCTTAATGTCAACAGGTTTTGCTGCTTGGGTAATGTCAAGTGGAGCAAAAGAAGAAACAAATGGTGGAATTGATGTTTCTGTTGTTGCTGATACAAATTTAAAATTTGAAGATGTAAAATTATTTAAATTAACTGAAGATGAAGAAGAAGTAGAAGTTTCAAAATCTAATTTTACATTTAATTTTGATCCAAAAGCATCAGATACTACAGGTAGAGTTCGTAGTAAAGAAGGAGATCCAACTGAATGCTTAACATTGATTGTTAAAGGATATGTGTCTCCTAAATTATATTTAAGTAATGTAGAAATTAAATTAGAAATTCCAGAAGGATTAAAAAAAGCAGCTGAAGAAGGATATATTGTACTTCCTGAATGTGCTAGTTTAAAAGATGGAGAATTTAAAGTATCATTAAAAGAAGGAGATCCTTCATTATTACTTGAAAGAGAACAAACTGAACAAGAAAAAGAAACAGGAAGATTAATTTTAAATTATAAAATAGAATTTAAATGGGGAAATAAATTTAATGGAGAAAATCCTGGTATATACTATGATTTACCTGAAGCAAGTTCAATTTCTGATAAAGAAGTAAAAGAAACATTAAATAAAATGCGTGCCTTAATTTATGGATATGAATATGATGAAAATGCTACTGATGAAGATTTAAAAGATAAAGAAGCTCCTAAATTCAAATTAATATTAAAAGCAAATATTAACTAATAATATATGACTTTAGTTGAATTTATTTCATTAGTAATCACATTCATTGGTGTATTTAGTTTTGCTGCATTATTTACAATTTTATATAATACATATGCTAATTCGCAAATAAATGAAATAAAATCAGGAAAAAGAGATATCGAAATAATTGATGAAGTTATATATGAAAGACAAACTAAAATAATTAATAAAAGAAAAAGAAATAAAATTATTAAAACAATTTCATATTATTTAGCTTTATTAATTATCGTACCTCTTTTTGTTTTAGCATTAATATCAAAAATAAATAATGATGTATTAATGATAAACAATCGATCTATAATGGTTGTTGCCTCAAATTCAATGAGTGAAATAAATAAACAAAATAATTATTTAAAAGAAAATAATTTATTAAATCAATTTAGTAAATACGATATTATAGTTTTAAAAAAAGTAAATAGCATAGAAGATATAAAATTATATGATATTGTTTGTTATAAAAATGAAGAAAATATTAATATTATCCATCGTGTAATAGATATTAAATATGAAGATGAAACAAAACTTGTTATGCGTGGAGATGCAAATAATGCAAACGATAAATTTACTCCTACAATATCTGATATAGTAGGAGTATATACTGAACAAAAAATTAAGGGATTTGGAATAATAATTATGTTTTTACAATCATATGCAGGAATAATTACAATTTGTTCTTTGATTTATTGTATTATGATGATTGATAAAAGTACTCAAAAAATATATGAAGTTCAAAATGAAAGAATTAAACAATTAGAACAAGTAATAGATTATAGTGGGAATAAATTAGATACATTAAAAGCTACATATCATGAAATCATTAAATATGATGGATATGCTTATCATTTTGATGAATCTGGCTTTATAGAAAAAAAGAAAATAGATGAAAAGGGAGAATAAAAATGAATAAACCCTATTTAACAAGAAAAAATTTAATTTGTTTATCACTTTCCATATTCTATTCTATAATCTTAGTTTTTACGGGATTATGTTTAGATGGAAATCATAATTTAATGAATAAAAATAATCCTATAGCTCAACTTGGAAATTTATTTAATTTTGATGTAATTAAATGTGGATTATCAGCTTATGCATGTTTATTTTTAGTTAGTATATATATAATTGTTTTTGTTGGAGTTATATTATATGAAATTAGATATGCAATTGTTAATAATAAAAATCCATTAAGTGGAAAAATGTTTTTAACTTACATTTTATCATTTTTATGCTGCTTTGTTTTATCAATGGGAGTTGGAGTTTTAATCCAACATCCATTAACAAAATCAAACATCCAAAATTTATTTAAATTTATTTGGCAAAGTATGATACTTACAACATTAATTTATATTGTTTTAGCACTATTAATTGGTGGAGTATTATTGTTTGTTGTCAATTTCTTATTAGTAGATAAACCATATAAATTTTTCCAAAATAAAAATTTAGAAATTATTGAAGATGATGAAGAAAATGTAAATGAACTTGATGTAACTGCTAATTTTGATGAAATACCAAATATAACTAATGGTGGTCAAATTCAAGGCGGAACCCAAGCTCAAAGTATTGAATCACAAAGTGAAAGTATTGTTAAGGAAAACTCTAAATTAGAAGAAAGAGAAAAAGTTTTTCCTGCTTTATCAAAAATGGATATTGAATATGAAGGATTTGAAGTAGAAAAAATTAAATCAGAAGATATAACATTAGAAGAATTATGTGTTAAATTTAGAAATTATTTAGCAAAAGAAGAAAAACTATATTTTGATATTGAAACTATAAGATTTTTTATAAGTGCATTTAATGCTTCACATTTTATGATTCTTGAAGGATTAAGTGGTACAGGTAAATCATCATTACCAAGATATTTTGCTAAATTTATTAATGCAAATGTTTTATTTTTACCAGTACAAGCAACATGGCGAGATAAAACAAATTTAATCGGATATTTTAATGATTTTTCTAAAAAATATACTGAAACTGATTTTTTAATTGGATTATATCACGGAAATTATAATCCAGATATGATTCATATTTATGTATTAGATGAAATGAACATTAGTAGAGTTGAATATTATTTTGCTGATTTCTTATCAATATTAGAGTATCCTAAAGATGAATGGAAATTAAAATTAATGGAATTACCATACGATTTTATTCCACCATTAAAATTAGTTGATGGAATAATAGATATTAAAGAAAATTCATATTTTGTTGGAACTGCTAATAAAGATGATTCAACATTTACTATATCTGATAAAGTATATGACCGTGCTATTACTATGGATTTTAATGATCGTAATATTGAATTTGAAGTAACAGAAGATGTAAGTACTATAAATTTAAGTTATTCAAAATTACAATCATTATATAAAGATGCTAAAGAAATAAAAGAAAATAATTTAAATAAAGATGATTTAAAAAAATTAAATGTTATTACAGATTATATATATGAAACATTTGATGTTACATTTGGTAACCGTATTTTAAATCAAATAAATGAACTTGTTCCTGTATATGTTTCTTGTGGAGGAACAAAAGAAGAAGCTTTAGATATTTTAATTTCAAGAAAAATCATTAGTAAACTTGAAGGTAGATTTGAAGAATATGTAAAAAATGCTTTAAAAGAACTTCTAAATTTAATAATCGAAAATTATAAAGAAGGAACATTAAAACACTGCGAAAAAGAAATTAAAACTTTAATGAGAAGGTTATAACATGAAAATTATCGAAGAAATTCAACTAAAAAATATAATAAATACAATTAATGAATTTAATTTAAATAAAAATAATGATTTTAAAAATATTTATAATGATTTAAATAATTTAAATTTAGAATCATTAAAAGATATTTCTTTTAAAAATGATATTGAATTCTTCGATAATGTATCATTTGTTTTAAGTGTTATAAGTTCAATTATTAATCATCCTCATATTATTACTAAATCTGATGATATTATTGTTAGATCAGAACTTGCTGGACATATTGATGAAGATTCATTAAAACGAGTTTTTAAAGAATCAAGTTTATGGAAACAAAAAGAATATGATATGATTCCAGAATATGTATATTATCATCAGCAAGAAGATAATATTAAAATTTATGAAAATATTTTTATTGGAATGCTTATTAAATTATTAGATGAAAAAATTAATGAGTATTATAATTTTTATATTGATATTTTACCATCTAAGGAAGAAAATAATATTTTAGATGATAAGTTTATATTAAACGGATTAAATAAAATAGAAAATATTTTAAGAAAACTAAGATATATTAAAAATAGTAGTTTTTATAAAATAATATCAAAATGTGATATTTCAAGAAAACAAATTAATCCTACAAATATTTTACTTAAAGATAGATTATATAATTATTGCTTTAAATTTTATCGTAAATTTGTAATATATGAAGATGATTTTATTTTGAAAAATGATTTTAATCAATATTATTTTTATTTATTGTTAAAATCATTAAATAAAAATAAATTTGTATTAATTAATAAATTAGATATAAATAATTTATCTTTTAAATTAAATGAAATAAAAATAAATTTGATTAATCAATTAGATAAATTTATTTTAAATATTAATTATAAAAATTTAAACATAAACCATGTTTTATATTTAAATTTAGATCGAACTATAAAAGATCTACCAATAAATAATAATATTTATAAAACCGCTGATATAATTACTTTATGGAACTTATATGAAATAAATAATGAATTAACAAATCAAGTATTTAAAAAATTAATGAGTGAATTTGATATGATTTGCTATTGGTTAAATAGTAAATTTGATTTTGTTAAAGCTAATAAAGATTTATATCAAAAATTTTGTCCTGTATGTAAAAGTAAAAATATTAATGTCAATAATGATTTATTATATAAATGTGATAAATGTAATACAGAATATTTATTTACTAATATAGATCAAATATGGTTTATAAAAATTAGGAGAGTTAATAATGGAAAATGAAGTAAAAAATGTTAAAATTAAAATTCAAAATTTATATAAATCATATGGCAAAAAAGAAGTATTAAAAGGACTTAATTTAGATGTTTATGAAGGCGAATTATTTGGTTTTTTAGGTAGAAATGGTATTGGTAAATCAACTACTATTGATTGTATGATTGGTTCTAAAAAATATAATAAAGGAACAATTTTAATTAATGATTTTGATATTAAATATGATCCAATAAATGCTAAAAGTCAATTTGGTTATGTAGCAAGTGAACCTACTTGCTATGAACAAATGACTGGATTTGATTATTTAGAATTTACTGCTAATATTTATAATTTAGGTGAAAATGAATTTAAGAAAAATTATAAATATTTATGTAATAGATTACAACTTAATTTAGATGAATTATCTAATCAGATTTCTGATTATTCACATGGTATGAAACAAAAATTATGTCTTGCAGCATCATTATTACATAATCCTAAAATTTGGATTTTAGATGAACCTACAGTAGGACTAGATATAATGGCAGTAGAAGAATTAAAAAAAATGATGAGAGAATATGCTAATCATGGTAATACTGTTTTTGTTACTTCACATAATATTGATTTAGTTGCAAAACTATGTGATAGAGTAGCTATTGTTAATAATGGTGTTGTTTCAAATTTAATTGATTTAAAAAATAATCCTAATAAAAGATTACAGCTTCCAAGAATATTTATGGATTTATACGGAGAAAAACATGATTAATTTATTATTTAAAGATTTTAAATTAATGTTTAGTAGTAATAAAAAATTATCTGGAAGAATTATATCTATTATTGTATCTATATTGTTTTTATCATGTTTTATTGGTATTGAAGTGTTTTTATTTACAATGATAATAAATAAAACTCAAAAATTTAAAGGTGCCGATACGGCATTCTTAAATTTATTTTTATTTATTATCTCTTTAATGTTAATTGTATCTAACTTATTAAGAGCTAATAAACTTTTTTTTAATGAAAAGGATATAGAACAATTAGCAATCCATCCTGTTAGTAATAGTAGTATAATATTTTCTAAACTTATATTTTTATTTATAATGCATTATATAACAAGTTTAATTTTTATTTATCCAATAATTATTTCTTATGGCACAATTATGAATAGATCTATATTATATTATTATTTAGGATTATTTTATCCTTTACTATCATTTATATATGAAATAGGTATTGCTTTAGTTTTTGTTTATCCTTATTATTTATTAAAAAATTTTTTAAAAAGAAAAATATTACTTAAATTTATTTTATCTTTAATTGTTTTATTTGTTGGATGTTATTTATATTCATTAGTATTAAATATATTCATTGAACTTGTTGCTGGAAATAATATTAATGCTTTATTTACTACTAAAAATATAGATAGATTAATAAGATTAGAAAAATATGAAATCCCAATTAAATTTTTAGTAGATGTGTTTGTTAAAAGAAAATCTGTTAGTTTTATGCCATATATATGTATTTCACTTGGGATATTTATAATAGGAATTAGTATTACAATATTTGGTTTTAACTATGTTAGAAATATTAATGTTTATAATAAAAAAAGTAATCCTAAAAAAGAATTTAAAAATATGTCAGTTACAAAAACTTTAATAAAAAAAGAATTGATTTTATTAACTAAAAATTCGGATTATACATTATCTTTTACTGGTTTACTTATCGTTCAACCTTTTTTAGCTTATTTAGTTATAAAAGCGTTAAATACTATTTTTACTAGTGGTACATTTACTTATTATATATCTGTTGTACCTAATTTCATTCCTTTAATGGATATTTTAATATTAATGCTTTTTAGTATTATTATTTCACAAGGAGCAAACAGTTATATTCAAATGGAAAAATCAACTATTAAAGTTATGAAAACTATTCCAGTAAAATATAATAAACAGTTATTTATTAAAGTTTTAATTCCGTTTATTTTATCTATAAGTTCTTTATTTATTAGTTGTTTAGTATTGCTTATAACTCATATGATATCATTTACAACCTTTATATTTTCACTTATTTTAATTGGTGGATTAATATTAGTGTTTGATATTGTTTCATTAAAAGAAGAAGTATCAATTAGAAATAAGATGCCTAGAAAAACAACTTTATCTAATATATATGCATATGTTTTACCAATTATATATTTTATTGTTTGTGCTATTTTATCTTATTTTGGATTATCAATTTATATTGTATATATTATTGGATTTATAATATTTATTTTATCTGCTGTTCCAATAATAATATATTTAATAAAAAATTTAAATTCGTTATTTATGGATTTGGATGTGGTTAATTAATATGGCAAAGAAAAATTTAATTATTTTATTATTAATCCCGTTTTTGATTGCTTTACTTGGGGTTGTAACTATTAGTACAACTTTTAGTTTTATTGATAATGATATATTAGGAATTACTTGGGATTATAATGAAACTGAAGCATTTAAACTAAGCAATAGTTTATATCCTTTGAATGCTACTGGAATTAATGAAAAAAATTATCCAGCAGGTAAAGGTAATGGTTTAGTTTGGAATTTAAGAAATAGTGATTCTAATGATTTAGAAACTCATGCTGAAATTATTAAAAATGGTAGTAAATATTATTTAAAAACTATATCTTCAGGTAGTATTATTATTACTTGTCAAAATGAAAAAGGTAATGTTTTTAAATCAATGGTTGGAATTATTTATGCTGAAGGTGCAGTTTTGATTAATAATAAAAATAAAGCATCACAAAGTAATATTGATAATACTATTTATTTTGGTGAATTTGATATAAATAGTAATAATAATTTAGAAATGGCTGTATTTTATTTTGATTGTAATGTTGTTCCTAGTAATAATAAGGATAATATTATGTTATATGATAAGACTGATAATATTAATGTTGATTTAATTAATAAAAAAGTTACTATTTTAGAAAGCGGATATGCATCTTTTACAATTGGATGTGGCAAGGATTCATTATCAGATCCAGGAACTTATAGTTTTTATATTGTAAAAAATGGAGTTAATGTTTATAGTTATTCTGATTTACTTTATTGTACTAATGATTCAGAAAATGGTGAGATTGTTGTATTACAAAAATCTTTTGAATCTTTAAGTAATATTTATAAAGTTGATGAATTTAATGATGTAATATTAGATAATGGTAATCCAATTAAAATATTAGATGATGTTTGTTTGTTTGGTAATTATAATTTTAAAACAAAAAGTTTTAATTTTAATAATGAAATTTATAAATTTAAAACAACATATAATAGTAATTTTATAGATCAATGGAATAAAAGTGTTAAAAAGAATAATGGTACAAATTATATTTCTAGTGATATTAATGTTGGATTAAGAATCCAAAAGGATTTTTATGGAAATGGTTATACGATTAATTTACATAATTTAACTTATCCAAAAGAACAAATAGAGCAAACAGATTCTAATGGTATTACTCAAACTATTCCTCAACTTACAAGTTCTGATATATTTAAAGGTCCACTTCCATTTTATTCTTTAGGAGATCCTAATGGAGAACCTTTAGTAGAAGCATTAGGTCAAGATAATATAGGGTTTTATGTTGATGGCAATAATATATTAATTAATGATGTTAATTTTAAAAATTGTGATTTTGGAAATATGTTATCTAATTTAGAGTATAGTGGTACTGTATTAGAAGTTAATGGAAACAATGTTAAGATAACTAATTCTAGATTACAAAATGGTAAAAATGTTTTAAGAAGTTTTTCTAATGAAAATTTAGTAATTGATAATTGTTTATTACAAAATGCTAGAAATTTTTTAATTACTATTGGAAGTAATGATTATATATCTACAAGTATTTTAAATGGTAATTATGAATTTAAGCTTAGTGATGGTACTAGTGTTAATAGTTCAGTAAGTGAATTTTTAAGTGAAGGTGAATTAGGTGATACAGAATTAAATAAATATTTACTTGGTTCATTTGAAAATAAGGATTTAATGAAAAAATCATTATTATCAATTCATAATGTTTTTAATAATTCTAGTTTAATTAATAATAAAAGTGGTGGAAGTATTACTATAAATGATACTTTATTTTATAGAAGTGGTGTAACATCAATCGCAATTGAATCAATGTTCAATGGTTCATTTTTATATAATGGTACTCCTTCATTAATTAAAATGATGTTAGAAGTTTTATCTAAAAGTGATGATAAAGGAAAACTTACAAGTTTAATTGGAGATAATTTATCTGGTGTTAGTTATCCTGTTACTGTAAATATTAGTGGTAAAACATCATTTTATGATTATAAAAATAGCGATGAAATGGATATATCAGGGTTAATTACTGAAAATATTAGTAAGGTTGCAAGTCAATTTATTAGTAGTGAACAAGCAAAAAAGATTAATATTGATCAAATTTTTCCGATTAAATCTTATTTATTTAGTAATGGTTATAATTTTAATAATGATGGTAAGAATTATATTAATGTTCCAATTGCATTTTATGGTGGAGGATTAAATTTATCTAAAATTAATATTGATAATTTAGATATAAAAGATAGTTTAACTAATGAAGTTAATATTGATTTACTTGATAATTATTTAAATATGGAAGGTATTAATTTTGATGAAATTATGGATATGATTTCTAATGGTAATTTAAATCAAGCAATTGTACCTTTAATTAAAAATGTAATGCTTAAATGTGTTACGGTTGTAATTGGGTATGAACCTTTTAGATTTATTTATTATAACTCTAATGATTTATATGATAAAACCCCACAAGTTAGTGATCTTATATTAAACTCTAAAGGAGGAAGTTTTAATGAAGAAAATTAGTAGATTTATTTTACTTTTAATTCTTGTTTTAAGTTTATGTGGTTGTAGTTCTTTTTTTGGAAGTGAAGAAACTATTTTAGCTATTGAAAAAATTGAAACTGTCACATTAGAAGATGGAAATATAAAAGTGATTATTTATTATAATGATACTGAAATTGAACCTGAAAGTTTTATTATTCCTAAAGGAGAAGATGGAATTAGGGGTAATGGAATAAAAGAAATTATTCCTATTATAAACGAAAATAGTACAACTATTAAAGTTATTTATACTGATACATCAGTTGCAGAAAGTGAATTTAATATTCCTCATGGAACAAAAATTAAAGAAATTTTAGTTTGTGATGAATTGGGTAATATTATTACTGATGAAGATAATTATATTGGTAATAAGTATTTAAAAATAGTTTATTCTAGTATTAATGAAGAAACTAATTTAAATGATTTTTCATTATTTATGCTTCCTAAAGGAGAAAAAGGAAATGGTATTGAATATATGATTTCAGGAGCATTAAATAGTGATGGTACAATTACTGAAGGGTTAAAAAATGATGATGGTAGTATTACTATTGGAATAAAATATACTGATTCTACTTTATTACAATATATTAATATTCCAGCTAGTAGAGGTATATTAAATATTACTAGTGAAAATACTGATAGTGAATATATTATTAAAATAACTTATAACGAGATTGATATTAATACTAATGAATATGTTTTTGAAGAATTTAAGTTTGAAAAGCCTAGTGTAACTAAATGGTTATATGGTACTGATATTCCATTTGATTATATGGGTAATGTTGGTGATTATTATTATAATACTAATTTAAATGTAATTTATTTTAAAGTAAAAGTAGAAGGAAATACTCTTGGTCATTGGGAACAAATAGTGGATTTTGGTTC
>CAYZIB010000002.1:0-108577 GCA_964478425.1 uncultured Anaeroplasmatales bacterium
AGTAAAAAAAATATAAAATTTTGTAATTAAAAATATGAAGATTTTATATTTTTTTGTTAATAATGAGTAAAATTTTTTTAATATAGAAAAACATAATATAATAATATTGGAAAACTATATTTTTAATTGAGTAATAAAATTTTTAATAGGAGAAAGTAAAATGAAAAAATTAATTATACCTATAATTGGAATATTTTTGATTATTCTAACATTTTTAATAATTTTATGTATTAACTCAAATTCTTCATTTATTAATGTTTCTTACATTGATACTGGTTTTAAAATTGAAACAAAAAGTAGTAATATTGATGTTGATTTTAATGATATTGAAGAAATAAAGTTAATTGATGCAATTTATGATAATATAAAATTAGATGGTATGAATTGGAATAATTGTAAAATTGGAATTTTTAAAAATGAGTTATTTGAAAGATATTATTCATTTTTACATAAAAAAGCATATAAAATGGTAGTTATAACCTTTAAAAATAATAATTATGGAACTAAATATTTAATTGTTGGATTAAAACAAGAGAAAAAAACAACTGAATTATTTGATTATTTAAACTCTAATATTTAAAAAAATAAAGGCTCTAAAATTAGAGCCTTTATTATAATTATTTTACATTAACTAATTTTGATGTTATTGTTCTATTAGAATTAATAGTAATTAATACACCATTTTTATCGTTGTTATCTCCATAATAATCATTTGCATATCCTGTTTGACCACCATAAGCTAATAATAAATCTTTATACATTACAGCATATGTATTAATATGATCATGACCAATAAACATTGATGTAGCACCCATCTTTTTAACTAATTCAAATTCACCAGTATTAATTAAACCATTACATTCAGTTTCTCCTCTTGTTCCATATAGTACTTTTTTATTAGCTTTAGCTTCATCATAAGCAGTAACAAATTCTTCAACAGCAATATGTTGGAAAATTGCATGTGGAACATTAGTAAATAAATTTTCTTCTTGTTCATTATATCTAGCATTAAGACTAGTCATAACTGTTTCGTAATGTTCTAATTGATCTTCCCAAACTGATTCATAACCTGATTTATTATTAGGTAATATAATTCCTGATTGAGTAGAATGCATTCCTGAATCAAACATATAAAATGCATAAACTAATTTATTAGTAGTTTTTTCTCTTAATTGAATTAAGTGATCTCCCATTCTAATTGTTTTAGCATTTTCATATTCGTTTTTAAAAATACAATATTCAGATTTAGAAAATTTATTGATTATAGCATTTTTTTCAGCCATAGTTGTTCCATCGTGATTTCCAAAAACATAAGTCCAAGGAGTTTTAAATTCATCCATTACAGCTCTTAATTCATCTGCTTTAGCACTAGAATGAAATAGCATATCTCCTGTTAAAATAATTAAATCAGGATTATTATTTTCTACTAGAAATCTCATATAATTATAAGTTAATTCTGGTTTACTATTAGCATAACCTGCAGTAATATCTGGTCCTAAATGTAAATCTGAGATTTGTAATATTTTAAATTCTTGATCCTTATCAACATAAATTATATTATCTTCAGGTAAAACATCATAAACCTTAATTTGTTTACATTTTTCTTGAGTTGGATCTTCAAGACATGTTTTTTCTTTATTATTGTTATTGTTTTCAGAATTACAACCGAAAAATCCAAGTAAAAAAGTTGTAAATAAAGTTAAAATTAAAAATTTGCGCATTATTATTCCTCCTAAAAAAATTATAGCATATTTTATTTAATCTATCAATTATTATTAAATTCAAATTTTACAATTTCACTTTTTAATTGTTGTTTGTTATTAATTGTAATTAATACTCCACCTTTTGGATAAACTAAATTTCCTGTATATATATTAGAATATCCTGCTTGTGATCCATATCCAAATATAAAATCATCAACTTTTATAGCATAATCATTGCTATGATCATGACCAACAAAAATAGAAGTAGCACCCATATTTTTAACTAATTCAAATTCATGAGTATTAATTTTTCCAAAACATTCCTCTTCGTTTTTGTTTCCATATAATAAAATTCTACTACTAGTATCATCAAAAAAAGTTTTATATTCAATTACAGGTATATGTTGAAAAATAATATGAGGAACTTTTTTAAATAAATTATTATCTTGTTCATTATATCTGGCATTAAGACTAGTTATAACTGTTTCGTAATGTTCTAATTGATCTTCCCAAACAGATTCATAACCAATAGAATTATCTCTAAGATTAATTTTTGATTGAGTAGAATGCATTCCTGAATCAAACATATAAAATGCATAAACTAATTTATTAGTAGTTTTTTCTCTTAATTGAATTAAGTGATCTCCCATTCTAATTGTTTTATGATTTTCATATTCGTTTTTAAAAATGCAATATTTTGATTTTTTAAATTCGTTTATAATATTGATTTTTTCATTTATTGTTAATGCATCATGATTTCCAAATGCAAATGTCCATAAAGTTTTAAGACTATCCATAAATAATCTAAATTCATTAATTTTACTTGTTGAATGAAAAAATATATCACCTGTAAACACAATTAAATTAGGTTTATATTTGTTTACTAAATTTTTAATATTTTTATAAGTTAATTCAGGTTTATCATTTACAAAATCCTGAGTTAAATTATTAGATAAATGCAAATCAGTTAGTTGAAGTATTTTAAAATCACTATTTTTTCTTTTATAAATTATATTATCTTCTTTGTAAGTTACATATTTATTAAATAAAAACATTATTAATAACCTCCTATAAATTTTAAAAAAAAGGATTACTCATCCTTTTTTATTCAATAATAACAAGTTCAGAACTAATTTTTCTAGAACTATCTATAGTTATTAATGTTCCTCTTTTTGTTAATTCGTTATCAAATGGATAAATATTTGAATAACCAGCTTGACCACCGAATGCTAATAAGAAGTCTTGATATAATACTGCATAGTCATCAGCATGGGCATGACCTACAAACATAGAAGTAGCACCCATATTTTTAACTAATTCAAATTCATGAGTATTAATTAAAGCGGCTCCTTCACCTTCGCGTCTTAAACCATATAAAATTGTTGCATTTTCTGTATCATTATATGCTTTTTCATATTCTGGAACAGCAATATGTTGGAAAATAATATGAGGAACTTTTGTAAATAAATTATCATCTTGTTCATTATATCTAGCATTAAGACTAGTTATAACTGTTTCGTAATGTTCTAATTGATCTTCCCAAACTGATTCATAACCAGATTTAGTATTAAATTCATTATCAGGTAATACAATTCCTGATTGAGTAGAATGCATTCCTGAATCAAACATATAAAATGCATAAACTAATTTATTAGTAGTTTTTTCTCTTAATTGAATTAAGTGATCTCCCATTCTAATTGTTTTAGCATTTTCATATTCGTTTTTAAAAATACAATATTCAGATTTAGCAAAATTTTCAACAATATATTGTTTTGTTGTCATTTTATTTCCATCATGATTTCCAAAAACATAAGTCCAAGGAGTTTTAAATTCATCCATAACTTGGCGAAGTTCAGTGATTTTTCCTGTTGATTCATATGAAAAGTCACCAGTTAATATAATCATATCAGGATTAGTTCTTTCTACAAGTTGTCTCATGTTGTTATATGTAATTTCAGGTTTACTATTTGCATAATTAACTGTAAGATTATTTGTTAAATGTAAATCTGAAATTTGAAGTATTTTAAATTCTTGATTTTTTTCAATATAAATAATATTATCATCTGTTGTAACTTCATATTGTTTAATTTGTTGGCATTTTTCTTGAGTTGGATCTTCAAGACATGTTTTTTCTTTATTATTGTTATCATTATTTCCTGTGTTACAACCGAAAAAACCAAGTAAAAAAGTTGTAAATAAAGTTAAGATTAAAAATTTGCGCATAGAAATTCCTCCTAGTGTTATTATATCAAAATTAAAGTTAGTTGTCTATACATTTTAAGTTTTATGTTTATTTAATTTTATTTGTATAATAATTAAAATATGGTATAATATCTAGGAGAAATATAATTTGGAGGTTTATATGCCAGATAGTTTTAGTGAATGGACAAAAATTTTGTTTCCTCTTTTAGGAGGACTTGGAATTTTTCTTTTTGGAATAAATTTAATGGGAGAAAGTTTAAAATCACTTGCCCAAAACAAATTTAAAACAATAATTGAAAAAACAACTAATACTCCATTAAAAGCTATATTAGTTGGGGCGTTAGTAACAATGGTTATTCAATCATCTTCTGGAACAACAGCTTTAGCAGTTGGATTAGTTTCTGCAGGATTAATGACTTTAAATCAAGCGGTTGGAGTTATTATGGGAGCAAATATTGGTACAACTGCAACAGCGTTTTTAGTTGGGTTAAATATAACAGATTATGCATTACCTATAATTGGTATAGGTGCTATATTGATATTTTTTACTAAAAACAAAAAAACAACATCACTTGGTGGAGTATTAGTTGGTTTTGGAATGCTTTTTTTAGGATTAGAGTTAATGGGAAATGGAATAAGTCCTTTAGCCGAGACCAAAGAAGCAATAACACTTTTTGAAAGTATTTCTAAAAACCCAATATTGGGGTTAGTAATTGGAACTGTGTTTACAGCAATTATTCAATCATCATCTGCAGCAATTGCAATTTTGCAACAATTATATGTTTCTGGAAATATAACATTACTTGGTGCATTACCAATTTTACTTGGTTCAAATATTGGAACAACAATAACTGCAATTTTAGCTGGAATGTCAGGAAATACAAATGCTAAAAGAGCTTCTGTAATTCATTGTTTATTTAATTTAATTGGTGCATTATTTTTTATGATAATTTTAAAACCAGTATATTATCCGTTAGTAAATTTTATAGATGTAAATATTATAAAACATTTTAGTGGAGCAAACTCATCTATGAGTATTGCGGTTGCTCATATTATATTTAATATAATATGTACGTTTATTATGGCATTTTTTATCGATCAATTAGTTTATTTATCAACTAAAATAATAAAAGATAAAGGTGATGAACTAAGTTTTGATTTGGAATTAACTGAAAAAAAATTAATTAAAGAATCACCTATTTTAGCCTTAGAATATGCTAAAAAAGAAATAACTAAAATGTTTGATTTAGTTAAAATTTCATTTAGTAATATGGAAAAATATGCTTTTAATAACATTGAAAAATTATTTATTGAAAAAGATAAAGTTGAAAATGATATAGATGCTTATAATAGAATTATTCATGAATATTTAATGCGAATTTCTCAAGAAGATTTAAATGATAGTCAAACTGCTTTTTTATCTAAATATCTAGATACAATAAGAGACTTGGAAAGAATTGGGGATCACTGTTTAAATATTTTAGAATATTTTAATGAAAGATATCTTGATAAACAACAATTAAGCAATGAAGGTAAAACTGATTTAGACGGAATGTTTAAAATGTTAAATATCATGTTAGATAAAGCATATGATGCATTTTTAAATTGGGATAGAACAAATTTAAATGAAATATTTATGTTAGAAGATAAAATAGATGATATAGAATTAGTTAATAGAAGAAAACATATTATAAGATTAAATGAAGGTATATGTTCAATTCAACATGTTGATAATTATATTGCAATATTATCTAATTTAGAAAGAATTGGAGATCATATTAATAATATTGCAGAAAACGTGTTTTTTGAAGGATATAAAGTAAATATAAAAGATAATAGTGAAAATTAAGGTGAAAATATGAAAACATTAAACGATTTAGCAAACTTAATATTTAAAGAAGATTTATATACATTAGAAGAACTTGAAAAAATGTATCCTAAAAGAAATTTAAAAGAAGGAGCAATGGTTACTAGATTTGCTCCTAGTCCAACAGGTTTTTTACATACAGGTAGCTTATTTGCAAGCTTAATTGCTTATAAATTAGCTAGTCAATCTGACGGAGTATTTTATATTAGATTAGAAGATACTGATCAAAAAAGAGAAATTGAAGGAAGTGGAGATGTTGTTTTTGAACAACTTAAACTTTTTGGTATAACACCAAGTGAAGGTTATTTAGGAACAAATAATGAAAAAGGAAATTATGGTCCATATGTTCAAAGTAAAAGAGCAAAAATCTATCATTCTGTTATTAAACATATGATTAATTTAGGATTAGCATACCCTTGCTTTTGTAGTCAAGATGACTTAAAAGAAATGAGACAAAACCAAGAAATTAATAAAGAAAATTTTGGTTATTATGGAAAATATGCTAAATGTCGTAATTTAACAATTGATGAAGCATATGAAAAAATATTAAATAATGAACCTTATGTTATAAGATTTAAATCTCATGGTGATTATAAAAATAAAGTAGTTATAAACGATTTAATAAGAGGAAGATTAGAATTATCAGAAAATGATCAAGATATTATCATTATGAAAAGTGATTTACTTCCTACATATCATTTTGCTCATTTAGTTGATGATCATTTTATGCATACAACAAATGTAACAAGAGGAGAAGAATGGTTACCAAGTTTACCTGTTCATATTGAATTATTTAATGCATTAGGATTTGAACTTCCAAAATATGCTCATTTACCGGTTGTTATGAAAAATGATAATGGTGTTAGAAGAAAATTATCTAAAAGAAAAGATTTTGAAGCTGCAGTAAGTTATTTTATTGAAAAAGGATATCCTAAACAAGGATTTATTGAATATTTGATGACTATTGCAAATTCAAATTATGAAAAATGGCGTGAAGAAAATCCTAAAAGTGATTATCATGAATTTGACTTAACTTTCGACAAAATGAGTTTAGATGGTGCATTATTTGATTTAATGAAACTAAATAATTTATGTAAAGAAGCAATTTCTAGAATGACTAAAGATGAAATTGTAAATGAATCTTATCAATATGCTAAAGAATATAATAAAGATTTATTAGATTTAATTAATAGAGATATAAATTATTATAAAGAAATTTTAAATATTGAAAGAGAAAAAGAAAATCCAAGAAAAGATTATGCAAATTATGAAGAAATTTTTGATAAAATAAAATTTTTCTATGATGATTATTATTTAAAAGAAGAAATTGATTTTTTAGATTATAATATAGATACAGTTAAACTTGTTTTAAATACATATAAAGATAAATTAAATTTAGAAAAATTTGAAGAAGAATGGTTTAACGATTTAAAAGAAACAGCAATAAGTATCAATTTTGCTGCAAGTCCTAAAGAATATAAGAAAAATAAAGAATTATATTTAGGAAGTGTTGGAGATTTTGCTGCTATTATTAGAATTGCAATAAGCGGAAGAAATCAAATTCCAAATCCTTATTATTGCTTAAAAATATTAGGATTAAATAAAGTTCTTGAAAGATTTGATTATGTTTTAAATAGATTAAAATGAGGGTTATGTTATGGAAAATATTAAAGTTAATATTACCGAAACATTAAAAAAATTTAAAAAGATAGCTAATTATTTTTCTTATTTAAGATTAGCTTCTTTTTTGCTTTTTATATTGTTTTTTGTTTTATGTTTAGGTTTTTATCAAAATATATATTATATGTTAATGTTTTTATTTTTATTTATATTTATAATATTTGTCGTTATTCATAATAGGTTTTACAATAAAATTTTAGATTGCGAATATGAATTAAAAGTTATAAATGATAATATATCTAGAAAAAATTTAAATTTTAGTCATTTTAGTGATAAAGGAATAGATTTTATTAATGAAGATAAAAATTATTTAACTGATTTAAATATATTAGGAGAAAACTCGCTTTATCAATATATAACTGTAGCAAAAACAAAATTAGGAAGAAAAAAATTATTTGATTTATTAGATAATAAGAAAATAGAAGATGATTTTTTTGATAGGCAAAATATTATATCTGAATTATCTAATAATAAAGAGTTTTTTATTTTGTTTGTTAGTAAGTTATATCAATATAGTGATATTCCAAATAAAAAAAATATTGATATTGCATTAAATGATTTTAAAATAGTAAATAAAGTAAAAAAACATAATATTATAATACAAATTTTTATTTATATATTGTTATTTATTTTTCTTATTTTATCAATTTTTAATCCTATTAATTTAAAGTTTTTATTATTAATATTTTTATTTCAATTTGTATACTCTTCAATATATGGATTATTAAATAAAAATAATAATAAAAATATTATTTTTTCATTTAGTGATTATTTAGATATTATAAAAGTAACTAAAGAATTTAATTTTAAAAACGATAAATTAAATAATATTATAAATTCTATTAAATTAGAAAATATTAAATTTTTAAACAATGTAAAATTATTATATGATTTAAAAGGTAATATTTTTACATACATTATATTTAATATATTGTTTAATTTAAATATTGTTGCAGATATAATATATATCAAATATCAAAAATTATCAAATATGAATGATGTTATAGATAAAATAGCTGTTTTAGAAAGTTATTTAAGTTTATCGATTGTTAATATGAACTTTAAATCAGTAAAACCTATTTTAAATAATGATATAACAATTAAATTTAAAAATATTTATTATCCATTAATTAAAGATCCAATTAAAAATGATTTTGAAACTGATAATGGGTGTGTTATAATAACCGGTTCTAATATGAGCGGTAAAACTTCTTTTTTAAGAACTATTGGATTAAATATGATTTTATTCAAATCTGGAGCTAATGTTTTAGCAGATTATTTTGAAGCAAGTGATTTTAATATTTTTACAGCAATTAATATTAAAGATGAAATAACTAAGGGAATATCAAGTTTTTATAAAGAAATATTAACTGTTAAAAAAGCTATTGATTATTCTGATAAAAAAATAGTTTTAATAGATGAAATATTTAAAGGAACTAATGCAAATGATAGGATTACAGGAGCAAAATCTTTGATAAAAAAATTAAAATGTGATAATGTAATATTAATAATTACAACACATGATTTTGAATTGTGTGATATTTCGGATATTAAAAATTATCATTTTAGTGAATATTATATTGAAGATAAAATAAATTTTGATTATAAAATAAAAAATGGTAAATGCTTAACAACAAATGCTATTTATTTACTTAAAATGGCAAAAATAATAGAGTAGGTGAATTATATGTGGTATCAAAAATTAATTACAGTTTTAATTTCAGGTTTTATAGGGTATATAACAAATTATTTAGCGATTAAAATGATTTTTTATCCTAAAAAAGAGTTAAGAATTAAAAATTTTAAAGTCCCTTTTACACCTGGATTAATTCCTAAAAATAGAAAAAGATTAACAGATTCGATTGCTAATAATTTAATAGATAATTTTTTAAATGAAGATAAAATATTAAATAATATTGATATTAAAGAATTAAATAATTCTTTTTGTGAAATATTAGTTGATAAATTTGAATCATTAAATTTAAAAGAAAAGATAGTAAATGAAATTTTTAAAAGCATGGAGTCTAATTTAGGATTTTTTAAAAACATAGTAGAAGGATTAAAACCGGTAATAGAAAATAAAATTGAAGAATATTTTTATCAAAACAAAGAAAAAATAGTTGACGAAATAGTAGATGAAAAAATATTAGGAAATATTATATCTAAAATTGATTTAAAAGAAATATTAATTAATGGTTTAGATAAATTAGATATTACTGAATTTGAAAATATATTATTAAATATTTTAAATAAAGAGTTAAAAGCAATCACAAATATTGGAGCTATCCTTGGTATTTTATTAGGATTAATTAATATATTATTTTTATAATTTTAATTAAATTATATGAAAGGAGTAGTTAGTTATTAATAAACTAATGATAGTAAATTAATATGAAGGAAATTTATTATGTAAAAAATGTATCTTGTAGTGCATGTAAAAGTATTGTTGAAGATGCTTTAAATGTAGATGGAATTATATATAAAAATTTAAATATTATTGATAAAACATTAAATATTGAATATGATGAAAAAATTATTACTCAAGAAAAAATATTTAACATATTAAAAAAATATGGATATGAAGCAAAAATATATAATGATTTAAGAAAAGAAAATAATAAAAATCTAATAAAATTGATTTTATCTATTATATTTTGTGTTATATTATTATTTTTTGGTATGAGCCATATGTTTATTAATTTAATAAGTAATCATTTTTTAAATGCATTAATTCAATTTATACTTGCTTTAATAATAATTATAATTAATTTTGATTATTATAAATTAGGTTTTATTGGTTTAATAAGAAGAAAAATGAATATGGATACTTTAGTTTTTTTAGGAAGTGGAGCTTCTTTTTTATATGGAATATATGCAATTATTAGAATTTTATTTAAAGATTATAGTATTAATTTATATTTTGAATCTGCTGGAACTATTTTAACACTCGTAAGATTAGGAAAATTTCTAGAAGAAAGAGCTAAACAAAAGACAAATGTAAGTTTTAAAAATTTAATTGAGTTAAGTCCTAAACAAGTATTACTTCCAGATGGAACATATAAAGATATTGCTCTTATTA
Organism: uncultured Anaeroplasmatales bacterium; assembly: GCA_964478425.1. GTDB lineage: Bacteria > Bacillota_I > Bacilli_A > Acholeplasmatales > WRBM01 > CAYZIB01. The sequence continues at coordinate 10,532 of CAYZIB010000002.1, forward strand.
ATAAGGGAGATTTAATATTATTAAAACCTGGTATGATAGCTCCTGTTGATGGTATTATTAAAGAAGGATATGCTAGTATGGATGAATCATTAATAACAGGTGAAAGTATTCCTATTGAAAAATATATAGGAGATAAAATATTATCAGGAACTTCAAATAATGATGGAATAATTGTTTATGAAGCAACAAGTATTAGTAGGGATTCTACATTGTCTAAAATAATAAAAATGGTTGAAAATGCAAGCTTTTCTAAAACAAAAATAAGTAAATTAGTGGATAAAATTAGTTCATATTTTGTACCAGTTGTTATAATAATAGCTTTATTATCTTTTATATATTGGATAATTGTAAAAGATTTTAATTTTGCATTAAATATGATGATTTCTGTATTTGTTATAAGCTGTCCTTGTGCTTTAGGGCTTGCTACTCCTCTTGCAATAATTTGTGCGACTAATAAAGCATTAGATATGCAAATATTATTAAAAGAAGCAAAAACTCTTGAAATATTACATAAAGTTGATTGTGTAGTTTTAGATAAAACCGGAACAATTACTTTAGGAGAACCAAAATTATTAGAAATTTATACAAATAATAATAAAGAAGAAGTTTTAAAAATTGCTAAGTCATTAGAACAAAATTCTCTTCATCCTTATGCAAAAGCAATTTTAGAATACAAAGATTATTTAGATTTTTTATCAATTGATTCTTTTAAATCTATAAATGGTTTAGGTGTTGAAGGAATACTAAATAATAAAAAATATTTGATTGGAAATAAAAGATTTTTATTAGAAAATAATATTGATATAGATAGTTCTATATTAACTTTAAGTGATGAAATATCTTTAAAAGGACATACACCTTTATTTTTAGCTGATAATAATATTTTAGCTATCTTTGAAATGGGAGATACAATAAAGGATAACAGTATTAGAACCATTGATGAATTGAAAAAAATGAATAAAGAAGTTATAATATTAACAGGTGATAATAAAAAATCTGCTAATACAATTAATAAAATTGTTAATGCAGATGAGGTTGTTGCCGAATTAATGCCATTGGATAAAGCAAATTATATAAAAAATTTAAAAGAAGCAGGAAAAACAGTTTTAATGGTAGGGGATGGATTAAATGATTCACTTGCATTACAAACAGCTGATGTTTCTATTTCTTTATCAAAAGGAGTAGAAATTTCAATTGAAAATTCAGATATTGTTTTACTGAAAGATGATTTAATTGGAATTTTAAATTGCATTAATTTAAGTCATAAAACATTTAATAATATTAAATTAAGTTTATTTTGGGCTTTTTTTTATAATAGTATTTGTATACCGTTTGCTGCTGGATGTTTTTACAATTTATTTAATATAACATTAAATCCTACACTAGCAAGTTTTGCAATGGGATTAAGTTCTATTTGTGTTGTATTAAATGCGCTTCAAATAAGGAAAATAAAAGAGGTGAAATAATTTTTGAAAAAAATATTTTTACTAATCATTTTAAGTTTAACGCTTATTGGTTGTGGTGGTTCTAAAAGTAATATGGGATATAACAATTTAAAAGATAAAAATCATGTGTTTAGTAATGTTAGTTATCAAAAAATAGAAGAATTATTTATTAACAAGGATTCATTTTATTTGTTTTTAGCTTTTCCAGAATGTCCGTGGTGTAAAGAATATATTTATTATGTAAATGATTGTGCTAAAAAAAATAATGTTAATAATGTATATTATTTAAATTTAAAAAATTTTAGAAATTATGAAATTATTGATTATGAAAATAATATTTACACATTAACTGGTGATTACCAAAATTTAATTAATTTTATTGGTAAAGAAAATTTAGAAGAAAAAAAGATTTATAATCCAAATAATGATTTAGAATATGTTTTAATTGATGCTTGGATTTATGCTCCGATGCTTTTAAAAATTGAAAATGGTTCTGTTAGTTTAACTTTTAAAACTGTATTAGGGCATGAAAAAGAAGAAGGAATATTACCTCCATTAACAAGTGAACAAAAAGCAATTTTAATTGAAGCATATAACGAAATATTTCAATAAAAAGGAGTTTTAATGTGAAAGAAGAAAATAGAAGTTTACCATTTTATACTAAAGGTGAAGAAATATTTAATGCGGTATCTCATATAGTTGGAGGGGCATTTGGGATATTTGTTGTTGTATTTTCATTAATATACGGTTTAATTAATAAAGTTCCTACTATTAATTTAATTAGTATGTTAATTTATGGAGTTTCGATTATTATATTATATACAATGAGTTCTATTTATCATTTTTTAAGAAGAAACAAAGCTAAAAAAGTTTTTAGAATATTTGATCATTGTACAATTTATTTATTGATTGCTGGTACTTATACTCCTATATGTTTAATTGGTTTAAAAGGAAATATAGTTGGAATAATTATTTTTATTATTCAATGGACACTTGCTATAATTGGAATTACATTTAATGCTATTAATATGCATAATAAATATGTTAAAATATTTTCAATGATTTTTTATATTTTAATGGGATGGTGTGCAATTGCATTTTTTAATTCTTTTATTACTGCACTTTCTGTTGGTGGATTTATGTATATTTTAATTGGTGGTATTTTATATACTATTGGAGTTGTTTTTTTTGCTTTTGGAAGTAAGGTTAGATATATACATAGTGTTTGGCATTTATTTGTTTTATTTGGAACAATTGTCCAATTTTTAGGAATATTGCTATATTTATATATGTAATTAAAATGAAATAGATAAAAAAAGATTTTTCTTGCGAAAAGTCTTTTTTTTTGATTAGGTTTGTAATAATTATTTATTGTTAATTAAGGCTAGAATAGTTCTTTCATTATCAATTGTAATATTTTTAATTATTTTAAAATTATTTGGAATTAATTTTAATATATCATAATAATATTCATAATAATATTCTTTTTTTCCGTTGATTTTAATTTTATGAATTAATATATTAGGCTTTTTAAGCTTTATTTTCCATTTGTATTTTAAAAAATTTTTGTTTTTTTTAAATATTAATTTTTTTGATTCTAAATATTTTTCTTTAGTAAAAAAATCAATAATTAATATTCCATTATTTTTTAAATTGTTTTTACATAAATCAAAAAAATTAATGATATCATTTTCTGTTTCTAAATAATTTATTGTATCAAAAAAACAAGTGATTAAATCAAAAAAATCATTGTTTTTGTATTCTAACATATTTTGATTTATAAAATTAATTTGATTATGATTTATTTTTGATTTTATTTTTGCTTGCATAATCATTTCTAAACTAATATCTAATCCAAATAAGTTATATTTATTTCCATTAAATGCATTAATAAATGTTCCTGTTCCACAACCTATATCTAATATATTTATTCTATCTTTTAAATAAGAATTAGTAAATTCATACCAAATATTATAATCGATATCTTCCATTATATCATCGTAGTATTTTGTAAATAAAGAATTATATTTCATATTTTCACCTTTTATAAATTAATATTCTATGATAAAATTATATTAATATTTTTATAAAAAAACAAGTAGGTGTAAAAAATGCTTAATGAAGCTAAAATTTTATTAAAAGAAGAAAAATATCAAGAAGCATATGACATATTTTCTAAACACTATCAAAAATATAAGGATGTAGAATCATATTTTTATATGACAAATATCGATTATTTTAATTTTAAAGATAAATCATTAAACGAATATTATAATATGTATTTAAAATTGAAAAAATTAGCACCTAAAAAAATGATTTTATCATTTATTCATCCATTGGTTGCGATTGCTTATGATTTAAAAGACTATAAAAATGTAATTAAGTATATAGAAGAAGCCTTAAAGTTTAATTTAAATGATCCATTTTTATTTTCAATAATGGCATCATCATATTTAGAAATATTTTTATATGATAAAGCAATTTATTATGCTGATAAAGCATTAAGTAGTGATGTATCAGATGAAAGAATAAAAGGTGCTTCATATGAAACAAAAGCATTTGCTTATGCATTTAAACATGATGCTTCTAATGCTTTAAAAATTATTAATGATATGTATTTGACATTAGAAAATCAAGAGTTGGTTGAATTTTCTGAACTTAAAATTTATTTATATTTAGATATGGAAGAAAAAGCAATTGCTATTGTTGATAAATTAATTGAAACAAAAAATAATCCGGTTGATTTTATTTTGGAATTAGAAATATATTTAGAAAGTAAACAAAAATATATGCTTGTTATAAAATATTTGAATATTTTAATTAGTAAATATTTAGGTTACTTTGATGAACCATTTTATTTATATTATAATATGATTAGAATATTGAATTTAAATAAAGAATATGAAAAAGCAATAAGTTATTTAAAAAATATTGATTTAAATATAATAAGCAAAGAAAATAAATTAATTTTAAACGAAGAATTAGCTTATGCATATTATAATATTAACAATGTATTTAATGCGGTTAATTGTTATATTGAATGTTTTGATATTACTAATGATAAAGAATATATTAAATTGATTGCTAAAATATTATATGAAGCAAAAGAATATGATAAAGCATTAAAATATTTAAATGATTATAATGTTAATGATTCATTATTTTTAACTGGAATGATTGAAAAAGAAAAAGGAAATTTTGATCTTGCAGAAAAATTAATGATTTTAGGTAAAAAAGAAACTAATTTAAAAAAATTTTCATTTGCAATTATAAATGTTAGTAAAAATCCTAAAAAATATTTTAGATTATTAAATAAATCATATAAATTAACTAATGATTCTTTAGTATATAGATTTTTATCATCTAATTTATTTCACGGAGAATATAATAATAAAGTAAATGAAAAAAAAGCATTAGAATATGCTTTAATGTCAATAAAATTAGATAAAAATAATATATGTGCATATAGTATGCTCGGTAATATTTATTTAGCTAAAGAAAAATATGATGAAGCATTTAAAATATTTGAAATGGGATATGAGTTATATTTAAGAAATAAAGAATGTAGTTGTATTGTTGGATTTTATTGTTACTGTTTAAAAAACGGATTAGGAACTAATAAGGATGAATTAAAAGCATATAATATTTTAAATGAATTATTTATTAATGAATATGATAAAATGAGTGAAAACTGTTTTGCAATATTTGTTGATTTATCAATTATTTTTAAAAAAGATTTAAACATTATTTTGGATAAATTATATCATTATTATGAAAGAAGATATTCATTAACTAAATATTATTTGATTTGTAAAATTAAAAAAATATTAAATTTAAATTATGATGATGATTATAAGATTTTTAAAAAATGTTTAAAATTTGTTTCAAAAAAAGAAAGAAAACATTATAAAAATAATAACGAAACATATTATTTAAATAACTTTTAGGAGTATATTATGAGTAGAAAATTATATAAATTTTTATTTTTTATAACATGTATTTTATCGGTAGTAATGCTTGTATTTTTGATTGATTTAAGTTTTATTGATTTTATTATTAATTATATATTTTTTTCATTTATTAATTTATGTATAGTAATTATTATTCATGAATTAGGACATTTAGTTTTTGGTAAAATTAGCGGATATGAATTTATTTCCTTTAGATTTTTATTTTTAATTATTTATAAAATAGAAGATCAATATAAAATAAAATTTGTTCCATTTCTACCAACATTAGTTGGGCAATGCTTAATGAAATACCCTGAATATGATAATAATACTCCTTACAAATTATTTAATTATGGAGGATTAATATTTTCTTATAGTTATTCTTTTTTAATGTTAGTAATGACATTAAATGCAGATGACGATCTTACAAAATTATTTTTAATATCAGGATTTTTAATTAGTATGATTATTAATTTAAGTAATTCGATTGTTGAAAAAAATATGGTTAATGATTTATCAAATGTAAATGAAATTGAAAATAATTTAATTAGTAAAAAAAGTTTTTTTTACCAATTAGATGTAATTGGAATGTTGCAACAAGGAAAATATTTTAATGATGCTATATGTGATATTGATTTAGAAGAATTAGATTTTTCAATTCCAATTCAAATAGCAAGTGCACTTTTTATGTATTATTCTAAAATGGAAATTTTAAAATATGAAGAAGGATATAAAATAATAAGTTTAATGTATGATAATTTATATAAAATAAATAATATTTATAAAGATACAATTTTATATACTTATTTATTTCATAAAATTGTGTATCAAAAAGAAATTTTAGAAGCAAAAGCTATTATAGATGAAAAAAAATTAGAAAAAGAAATAATCAAATTTAGAAAAGTTAATTATGATTTAAATCAAAGAATTTATTTAGCATATAAAATTTATATTTTAAATGATTTTAATAATATATCAAAAGATTTCGTTAATGCAAAAAAAGCAAATAAAAAATCTTTATATGAAAAAGAAGAATATTTATTAAATTCTTGGATTAATCAAATACATACAGATTATACAAAAATGCTTTAAAAAAAAATTGGTAATTTTACCAATTTTTATTTTGCATTTTTGATTATGTCAATTAAAATTTTTACTACAGATTCCATTTCTTCTAAACATAAAAATTCATATGGACCATGAAAATTATATCCACCAGTTCCAAGATTAGGGCATAAAAGTCCATTATAAGATAATCTTGCTCCGTCTGTTCCTCCTCTTATTGGTTCAACTATAGGAGTTAAATTATTATTTTTTATTGCATTAATTGCAAGATCAATTATATATTCGTTTCCTATAAATAAATCCTTCATATTGTAATATGTATCTGATATTTGAAGAAAAATAGCATCATATCCGTAAAAATCATTTAAATATTCTTTTATTTTTATAAAAGTATTTTTTTGATTATTGAATAAAATTTTATCATGATTTCTAACAATATAACTTGAAGTTGCATGTTCAACTCCTCCATTAATAGAAATTAGATGATTGAATCCTTCTTTTTTTTCAGTCAAAGCTGGATCTAGATTTTTTGGTAACATTTCGTGAAATTGTAACAATAGTAAACTAGCATTAATTAGTTTCCCTTTTGCATCACCAGGATGGATGCTTTTACCATTTGCATTAACAATTATATCAGCTGCATTAAAATTTTCATAAGAAATTTCATTTGGTCTTGAACCATCGATTGTATAAGCATATTTTGCTTTAAAAATGTCAAAATTAAAATTATTTGATCCTTCGCCTATTTCTTCATCTGGTGTAAAACATATATATATATCTGGATGATCAATTTTACTATTTAATATTTCATAGATCATTTGCATTATAATAGCAATCCCACTTTTATCATCAGCACCAAGCAATGTTTTACCATTTGTAGTAACTAATGTTTTTCCTTTTAAATCTTTTAAATGAGGAAATTCTTCAACTTTTAGTATAATATTTTCTTTTTTATTTAAAACAATATCTAAACCATCATAATTATTAATAATATTTGGAACAATATTACATCCTTTAGCATCAGATGATGTATCAAGATGACTTATAAAACCAATAGGCTCTTTATTTTTATTTCCGCTAATAAAAGTATATAAATAGCATTTATCATCTAAAATTACTTCTAAACCTAAATCATTTAATTGTTGTTTTAAATATTTAGCAAGTAAAAATTCATCTTTATTTGAAGGATGTAAATTAGAATTTGGATCTGATGTTGTGTCAAATTTAACATAATTTAAAAAGTTATTAAGTATATTCATAGTTATTCTCCTCTTATCAAAAAAGCTATAGATTACCTATAGCTTTAATATTTAATGGTACACCTTCAGAGACTCGAACTCTGGACCCATTGATTAAGAGTCAATTGCTCTACCAACTGAGCTAAAGGTGCATGCATTTAAATTATACTCATTTTATAAAAATAAGCAAGTTTTTTTTAAAAAAACATATATTAAAAAGGGGATAATAAATGATATGTGATTTACACTGTGATACATTTTATAAATTGTATTATTCTAAAAAAGAATTATACAAGAATGATTATCATGTTGATGTTTTAAAATTAAAAAAAAGTAATTATTTATTACAAGTTTTTGCAATGTTCATAAACATGAATAAAGTAAATGATATATTTAATTATGTAAATAAAATGATTGATTTATTTTATTATGAATTGAATAAAAATAAAGCATATTTAAAACATATATTAACTAGCAATGATATTGATTATTGTATTAAAAATAATTTGATAGGTTGTATTTTATCTATTGAAGAAGGAGCAGTAATAAATAATGATTTAAAAAAATTAGATTATTTTTATAATAGAGGAGTAAGAATTATAACATTAACATGGAATTATCCAAATTGTATTGGCTATCCAAGCAATAATCTTTTATCAAATTCTTCATTAATGAGTAATAAAGGATTAACAGATTTTGGGATTAATGTTATAAAGAAAATGGAAGAATTAAATATGATTATTGACGTATCCCATGGTAGTGATAAATTAGTATTAGATGTTTTAAAATATAGTAAAAAACCATTTATAGCAAGCCATTCTAATTCAAGAAAAATATGTGATCATAAAAGAAATTTACCTGATTATATATTATGCCTTTTAAAAGAAAGAGGATGCTTAGTTGGAATTAATTTTGCTACACAATTTATAAATTCAAAACAAAAGAAAACTAAAGTAAAAGATATAGTCAAACATATAAAACACATAGTAAATATTATGGGAGTTGATTTGGTTTGTTTTGGTACAGATTTTGATGGAATTGATTCAAAATTAGAAATTAAAAACGCAGGAAAAATGAAAAAGTTTTATAAAATTTTGAAAAAAGCTAAATTTAAAGAAGAGGATATTAAAAAAATATGTTATTTAAATGTTTATAATTTTTTTAAAAAAGTTTTGTAATAAGAAAATAAATATTTGATAAAATATCTAGTATTTTGCTATATTATGCTATTTAAATAGTATAATATTTTTTCTTTTTTGCTTAAAAAAAACTTTTTTTTTTATATTATATAATGTATAATAGTTTATATTGAAAAAGGAGGTCATTAAATGGATTTTTTTAGTAGAATACCTGGCGATTTCTTTTTATTGTTATCGTCAAAAAATAAAGAAATTTATTTAAGCTGCCTATTAGTTGTGTTTGATGCTTATGAAAAAGGAAGAATTATTGGTATTGAAAGAAGTTTAGCTGTTGACTTATTAGAAGAACATTTGACTTTTTATAAACAAGATTTAGATATGTCAGATGATGAACCTCAAATAATAATTGATGATATTTCTAATGAAACAGAAGAAGATAAAATTAGAGATAAGGCTACATTCGTTTTAAGAAAGATGATTAAATATGGTTGGATTCAAACAGATATTATGCCAGATTTAACTGAATATTTAAATTTTCCAGATTACGCAATCACCTTTTTGTCTGCAATTAAACAAATAATTAGGGAAGAAGAATTAAATGATTCAATTGATCCAACTCAATATCATGGATATATTTATACAATTTATTCTTTATTGATGAACAGTGGTGAAGTTGATTATGGATTAACACTTGATACAGTATATAAAAATACAATATTATTTTATCGAGAATTAAGAAAAATTGATTACAAATTAAAAAATTATATTAGGTCTATTGTTGATCATTCTGAAATAAAAGATTTAATAGAAACTTTAATTAAACATAAAGAAGAAATATTAGATCGAAGTTATTTAAAATTAAAAACAAGTGAAAATGTTTCAAAATATAAATTAGCAATTATATCTAAATTAAGAGAATATCAAGATACACCATTAATATTAAATATGATTGCAAATTATAATTTGCCAGAATATGCATTTGATTATGAAAAAGCATATCGTGCTTCAGAAGATAAAATAAATGAAGTTATAGATATTTTTACATCATTTGAAGAAATCATGAAAGAAATAGATGATAAAAATAGAAATTATATTAATTCAAGCATTGGAAAAATTAAATTCTTATTAAGTAATGATACAAATGTATTAGGACAATTAAACTATATATTAAAATTTGTTAAAAAGAGTAATGAGAAAAAACGTATTGATATGGCTATAAATAAAATTAGACCATTATTTAGTATGCATATGAATAAGTTTTTAAATAATGATTCCTTATTTACTCCAAGAGGAAATTATCAACATCAAAACACATTAGATGTTTTATTAAATGATGATTTTGATATATCAGAAATTGAAAGAAAATTCTATTTAGAATATTCATCTAAATTTACAGAAGATCAAATATTAGAATTTGTTGATAAAAAAATGCAAGATAAAAAAGTATTAAAAGTAAGTGAAGTTTTAGGGAAAAACGCTAATGAAGATGATCTATTAAGATTTTTATATGCAATAATTTATTCTGATGAAAACTCACAATATAAAATTAATATTTTGGACGATAAAGTTGATTTAGAAAACTTTAAGATGAATGAATTTGAAATAATCAGGAGGGAAAATTAATGTTTGTTGAGGATTTTGAAAGATTAAATAAAACTCAAAAAAATCTGTTTGCAGATGCATGTAACGAACTTTTAGCAAATAGTTTTATTGCTAGAGATAAAAAAGATAATAGAAATCTATATTTGTTTGTCATAAATTTTAAATTTATGTTTGAAGAATATTTTTCTTATATTCAATATGATTTAATTGTTGATAATCAATTAGGTGTTATTCAATTATTAAGTAATACAGGAGCAAACCAATTAAAATTAAAAAAAGAAGAAAGTATTTATCTTTTATTATTAAGAATTATTTATCACGAAAAAATGAAAGAAATATCATCAAGTGATAATGTTGTTGTACCAATTACATATTTAAATGAAAAATATGCAGAATTAGAAATTGCAAAAAGAATTTATAAAACAGAAGTTGTAAATGTGTTAAGACTTTTTAAAAGATATAATTTAATAGATAATTTAGGTGATATTACAGTTTTTAATAATAAAATTGTGATTTATCCAACAATTTTATATGCGGTTAAAGCAGAAGATATTAATGCGATTTATCAAAATTTACAAGCATTAGATCGCGCTGATGGAGGTATGTAATATGAAAAAACTTACAAAAATCAGATTAATAAATTGGCATTATTTTGCAAATGAAACAATTGAAGTACAAAACAATATTTTATTATCTGGTCAAAATGCTTCAGGTAAATCAACAATTCTAGATGCAATTAGTTATGTTATGACAGCTGGAGATCAAAGCTTCAATATGGCTGCTAATGAAAAAGGGAAAAGAGATTTAAAAGGGTATGTAAAATGTAAATTAGGATTAGATGATCGTGAATATCTAAGAATGGGAGATACAACAGGTCATATTGCTCTTGAATTTTTCGATGAACTTAAAAAAGTTTATTTTGTTGTTGGGGTTGTAATCGATGCTTTTGGTGAAGCAAGACCAAAATCAGTATTTTATTCATTTGATGGAAGAATAGATAATTCTGTATTTATAGATGATGATGGAGTTGTATATTCAACAATGAATTTTAAAAAAGTTCATAGAGATTATGAAATATATACAACAAATAAAGAAGCTAAATCTCGCTTTAGAACAAGATTTGGTTCAATTAATGAAAGATATTTCCAATTAATTCCTAAAGCTTTAGCTTTTAAACCAATTAGTGATGTTAAAGACTTTATTTATCAACACTTATTAGAAGAAAAGAAAATTGAAGTTGAAAGTATTCAAGAAAGTATTAGATCTTATAAGGAATTAGAAGAAACTTTAAAAGTAATTAAAAAGAAAATTGAAAAACTAGAAGAAATTCAAAATAAATATGAAGAACTTACAAGTTTTAGTGGTAAAAGCAAATTTTATCAATATGTCATTGAATCAATTAATATTGAAAAAAATAATTTATTAATTCAAAATAAAAAACGTGATATTGAAAGATTTAAAAATGATGCTGATAAGAAAAATGTTGATTTGATAAATATTGGTAATGAATTAGATAGATTAGATGAAAGAAGTAAATCATTATATACTCAATTACAATCAAATGAAAATTTTAAAAATTTAGAAGTATATGATAAACAAATCGAATCTATTAAAAAAGAAATGGAAAGTTTGCTTAATCGTAAAAAATCTTATGAAGAAAGAAAATCAAATTTAACATTAATTGGTAAAGATTTAAAACAAAAAACTAATAATAAAATTTATGAAGAATTAGAAAAAATAGATAAATTAGTTATTACAGATGAAAATTTAAATAAAGTTCAAAAACAAGTTTTAGATTTAGACCAAAAATTTAAAGAAATGAATTACACTTTATTAAGTGAAAAAGCTAAACTTCAAACTAAAAAAGAAGAAATGGCAAAAGAAATTCAAAGAGTTTCAAATATAATTCGTAAATTAGAAAATCGTAAACTAAGTTATTCTGATATGATTTTATATATTCAACAAGAAATAGAAACTCAATTACAAAACAAATATCAGAAAAATATTTCTGTGCATATTTTAGCAGAATTATTAGAAATAAGTGATCCAACTTGGCATGATACAATCGAAGATTTTTTAGGTGGACAAAGATTTAACTTAATTGTTGAACCAAGATATTATGATGAAGCATTAAGAATATATGATAGTATAAAGAAAAATAGAAGAGTATTTGGTATAGGGTTAGTTAACACTAAAAAGATTACAGAATACAATCAATATCAACCTAATTCTTTAGCAAGCATTATAAAAACAGAAAATCAAGATGCAAGACATTATATTAATTATTATTGTGGAAATGTAATAATGTGTGATCATGTTGATGATTTAGATAAATATCAAGCATCTATTACAAAAAGTGGAATGCTTTATCGTGGATATATTGTAAGACCTTTAAATGATCAAACAGAAAAACCATTTATTGGTAAGAATGCTGTCGATAATCAAAGAAAAAAATATACACAAGTGGGTCTTGAATTAAGAGAAAAATACTTACTTGCAGAAAAACAAATTGATGATATTACAGCTCAATTAAATGATATATCAACTATTAATTTAAGAGATTTTGCTCAATTTTTAGATATTGATTTGATTATTAGTCATAAAAATGATGATTTAAAAAATTTAATCATTAAAAAACAAGAATTAGCTAAAAAAGGTGTAAGTGCTCTTGAAAGTGAATATGAACAAGTTAATAATTTGATAAAAACTAAAAATGAAGATAAAAATAGATTATATATGGAAATAGGGCATATTAAATCTGAAGTTTCAAATTTAGAAAATCAAATAACTGAATTAACTGATCAAGGAGTAAATACTGTTTTAGTATTAGAAGAATTACTAAAAGAAGATATTACGTTTAAAGATGAAACAAATAACATCTTAAAATTTGCATTAAATAATATGCAAGAATTAAATAGAATTCAAAAACAATATATAACTGATCTTGATATTGAACAAAAAAATTTATTAAATATTGAAGATTCTTTAAAAACATTACAATATCGTTATGATATTGAATTTAATAGCGGTTACGGAACAGGTGTTAATAATATGCCTAGTTTCACTGATGAATTAAATAAGTTAGTTAAATCAGAATTGATTCAATATGAAGCAAAAGTTAGACAAGCAAGAGAAAAAGCAGAATTAGTATTTAAAGAAGATTTCTTGTCTAAATTAAGAGATTATATTATAACTGCTCAACAAGAAATAAAAGATGTTAATGACGCTTTAAAATCAGTTAAATTTGGTTCTGACTCATATCAATTTATTTTCCCTAAATCAGGAGAATATGGTGGAATATATGAAATGGTAGTACAAGATGAAAATTTTGAACCAGGATCAACTATATTTACTGCAGATTTTGAAATGAAGTACCAAAATGAACTTGAAAGATTGTTTGATGAATTAAGTCAAGATGAACTTAATAGTAAAGGCGCTTTAAATAAATTTATGGATTATAGAACATACATGGATTATGATATTGAAATAACAAATAGTGCAGGTCATGTTTTAAAATATTCAAAAATATTTAAAGAAAAATCCGGAGGGGAAACACAAGTTCCATTTTATGTTGCTGTTATTGCATCATTTGTTCAAATATATCAAACTGCAACTAAAAATCCGAATAATGATGCTGTATGTTTAGTATTATTTGATGAGGTATTTGATAAAATGGATAGTACAAGAATTAAAGCGATGATGAGTTTTATTCGTGAATTACCTATTCAAATTATTTTAGCTACACCTCCTCAAAGAATTGAAATTATATCTAAATATATTGATACAACAGTAATTGTTTATCGTGATCAACATCGCGTAAAAACAGAACAAACAATTAAACTTTTACCATAAAAAAATAATATCCCGCAAGGGATATTATAATTTTGTTTTAATTAAGGAAATAATTAATTGTAACGGATTATTTTCGTATAAATATTTAGTAAAAGTCATTTTATCAGTATTTAATTCTAAAGCTTTATTAATAAATTCATGAGTAAAATCAAATAATTCATATTTTAATAATAAAGGGATAACCAATAAAAGTAATGATATGAATAATATTGTAAATGATAAAGATATTATTCCACCAATTAAACTATCAATTAAATTTATTGGGGTAATACTGATTATGGTTTTACATATTTTCTTTATAAATAAGAAAATTATTAAAAATAAAACTAAAAGTAAGAGATAAATTACAATAGATGATATAATATTATTTAATTGTGGTGCAAGATTATAAGCTATTGATTGATTAGTTTCAATAACAAGGTTCTTAGTAATAAGATCACTTAAAAAACTTGGAATATTTAATTTATTTATTCCTTCGCTTATTAAAGATTTGTCATTATCAATAATAATTGTGCTATAAAATTCATCTTTTGTAATTAAATAATTTTCGATTTTTATTATATTATTGTCAATAGTGTTTTTAAAAATTTCTTTTATAGGTGATATTAAAAAAAATGAACCTATAATTACACCAATAAGAACAATTATATTAATTATTCTTTTAAAGAAACCTTTTTTAAAACCTTTTATAAATGATAATAATAAAATTAAAATAAGTATTATATCAATAATTAATGAAGTCATATTATTGCCTCCTTAATTATATTATATACTTTAATGTCGAAAAAACAAACAATTTAAAAAAAAGGGTGATAATTTTTGAAAGCAGTATTTATGTATAACAAACATAGTGGAACAATAAATATTAAGAAAAAAATACCTTATATAAAAAAAAGATTAGAAGAAAGATTTGATGTTTGTGATATTTATGAACCATTAAGTGTTGATGATTTTACGGAAAGTATTATAAAATTTTCAAATATTTATGATTCTATAATTGTAAGTGGTGGAGATGGTACATTTAATTTATTAGTTAATGCATTAAAAAATTGCAATAATAAACCATATATTGGATACTTGCCAACAGGAACAGCTTGTGATGATGCAAGAAAATTTGGTATTAGTAAAAACTTAAAAAAAGCATTAGATATAATTGTTAAAGGAAAAACAAAATATATAGATGTTATGGAAGTTAATGATACATTTTCTACATATGTTATAGCTAAAGGTAAATTTGTAAATGCAAGTTATGCTACAGATAGATTCTTAAAAAAAACTTTTGGAAAGTTAGGTTATGTTTTTTGGGCAATTAAAGAAGTTTTTATTCCACATAAAAAAATGGTTATTTCAGTTGAGGCTAATAATAAAATTATTACAAAAAAGTGTAAAATGATATTTATTAGTAATTCTAATAGTATTGCAGGAAAAAAGATTAAAGATTTACCAGATAAAAATAAATTTAGTATTTATTTTTTTGAAAGAAATATTTTTAGAGTTTTATTATTTTTTGTTTTTGGTTCAAAAAATACAGAAGATTTAAAAAAAGTCTTAAAAATTGAAGCCACAGAAGCAAAAATTAATTTAATAGAAAGTAAAAATATTGAATGGAGTAATGATGGGGAAGAGTATCAAGCAAGAACATTAAATATAAAAAATATAAGTGATTTTATAAAAATATATGCACCATATGGAGATGATTTAAAATGAAAATAAAAAATGTTGCAATTATTGCCCATGTTGATCATGGAAAAACTACATTAGTAGATCAACTACTTAAAAAATCAGGAAGTTTTAAAGAACATGAAGAAGTTAAAGATAGAGTTATGGATTCTAATGATATAGAACGAGAAAGAGGAATTACAATTTTATCAAAAACAACTTCAATAATTTATAAAGATTATAAAATTAATATTATGGATACACCAGGTCATGCTGATTTTGGTGGAGAAGTTGAAAGAATTATGGGAATGGTCGATGGAGTTTTACTTGTTGTTGATGCGTTTGAAGGAACAATGCCTCAAACAAGATTTGTTTTAAAAAAAGCATTTGAAGCCAATAAAACACCTATCGTAGTTATTAATAAAGTAGATAGACCAGGAGCAAACATAAAAAAAACAATTGATGAAGTTTATGATTTATTTATTGAACTTGGTGCAAGTTTAGAACAATTAGATTTCCCAATTGTTTATGCTTCTGCGTTAAAAGGAACATCAAGTTATTCAGATGATTTATCTACTCAAGTTCCTAATATGGATGCTATATTCGAAACAATAATAAAAAATGTTAAAGATCCAGATATAGATCTTTCTGATTCATTTCAAATGCAAATAAATCTTTTAGATTATAGTGATTATATGGGAAGAATTGGAATTGGTTTAATAAGAAAAGGAACTGTATCTGAAAATGAAGTTATTAGTTGTGCAAGATTAGATGGAACTATAAAAAACTTTAGAATATTAAAATTATTTGGATATAAAGGAATTAAAAGAGTTGAAGTAAAAGAAGCAAGTGCAGGTGATATAGTTGCAATTGCAGGTCTTGATGATATATCTGTAGGTGAAACATTAGGTAAGGTAAATAAAGTTATACCATTACCAAAATTACATATTGATGAACCAACATTAAAAATGACTTTTATGCCAAATGATTCTCCTTTTTCTGGTAGAGATGGTAATTTATTAACTGGAAGAAAAATAGAAGAAAGATTATATAAAGAAATGGAAAAAGATGTTTCATTAAAAGTGGAACATGGTGAAAAAAAAGATTCATGGGTTGTATGTGGTAGAGGAGAGTTACATTTATCTATTTTAATTGAAAATATGAGACGTGAAGGTTTTGAATTACAAGTATCTAAACCAGAAGTAATTTTAAAAGAAATTGATGGCGTAATAATGGAACCATATGAAGAACTAGTGTTAGATTTAAATCAAGATTATATTGGTTCAGTAATTGAAGCATTAGGTAAAAGAGGCGCAGAACTTGTAAGTATGAATCATTATGAAAATCAAAGCAGAATTGAAATATTAATTCCATCAAGAGGTTTAATTGGTTTTGCGATGCAATATATGACTTTAACTAAAGGTTATGGAATAATGAACCATACATTTAAAGAATATCGTAAATTAGAAAAAAATAATGTAGGTGAAAGAATTAATGGTGTTTTAGTTGCTAATGAATCAGGTCAAGCAACTGCATATAGTATTGGTAATTTAGAAGATAGAGGAATAATGTTTATTCATCCACAAGATGATATTTATGAAGGAATGATTGTTGGTGAAAACAATAAAACAAATGATTTAGCTGTAAATGTTGTTAAAGCTAAACAAATGACTAATATGAGAAGTGCATCAAAAGATAATACAGTGGTTTTAAAAAGACCAAAAGAAATGAATCTTGAAGCATCATTAGATTATATTAATCAAGATGAATTAGTTGAAATAACACCACATCATATTAGAATGCGTAAGAAAATATTAGATACAGTTTTAAGAAAAAAATTTGATAGTCATAAAAATGATTAAGAGGTGATTTAATGTTTAAAACTGATTTGGAAATTGCTCAAGAATGTAAAATGAAAAATATTACTGAAATTGGTAAAATAATTGATTTATCAATAGATGATTTAGAATTATATGGAAAATATAAAGCTAAAATAAGTGATGATGTAAGGAAAAGGGTTTCTAATAATCAAGATGGAAGTTTAATTTTAGTAACAGCTATTACTCCTACAAAAGCTGGAGAAGGAAAATCAACTGTTACAATAGGACTTGGAGAAGCATTAAATAAATTAAATAAAAAATGTATTGTAACTTTAAGAGAACCTAGTTTAGGTCCAACTTTAGGCTTAAAAGGTGGAGCTGCAGGTGGAGGATATGCACAAGTAGTTCCTATGGAAGATTTAAATTTACATTTTACTGGTGATATACATGCTATAACTGCAGCTAATAATATTATTAGTGCTGCACTTGATAATCATATAAAACAAGGTAATAAACTAAATATTGATTTAAATAATATCTTATGGAGAAGATGTCTTGATTTAAATGATAGAGCATTAAGAACTATTAAAATTGGTATGGGTGGAAATATCAATGGTAAAGAGAGAATTGATCATTTTGATATTACAGTAGCAAGTGAAATTATGGCCATTTTATGTCTTTCAAACGATCTAGACGATTTAAAAGAAAGATGTAAAAGAATTGTTATTGGATATGATATTTATGGAAAAATTATCTATTTAGATGATTTAAAGTGTGCAGGTACTGTAGCTGTTTTATTAAAAGATGCAATAAAACCTAATTTAATTCAAACAGTAGAAAATACACCTGCTATAGTTCACGGGGGACCATTTGCTAATATTGCACATGGTTGTAACTCTGTAATTGCTACTAAACTTGCGTTAAAACTTGCTCCTTATGTTGTAACAGAAGCTGGATTTGGAGCAGATTTAGGAGCTGAAAAATTTTTAAATATTAAATGTAGAAATAATAATATAAGTCCTTCTTGTGTTTGTATTGTTGCAACTATTCGTGCATTAAAAATGCATGGTGGAGTAAATGAAAATGATTTAAAAATTAAAAATATTGAAGCTTTGAAATTAGGATATCAAAATTTAGTTAAACACATTTTAAACATAAAAGGATTTAATTTACCATATGTAGTTGCAATTAATAAATTTAATACAGATACAGAAGATGAAATTAATACATTAAAACAATTATTAGATAATGATAATCATCCATATGCTTTATGTGATGTACATGCAAGTGGTGGAGATGGAGGAATTTTATTAGCTAATAAAGTATTAGAAAATATTAAAAAAATAAAAATTAATTATACATATGATTTAAATGATTCTATTGAAACTAAAGTTTTAAAAATTGCAACTAAAATATATGGGGCAAATAATGTAAATTTTAGTGATGAAGCAATAAAGAAAATAGAAGAATATAACAAAAATGGATGGGATAAATTACCTATTTGTATGGCTAAAACTCAATATTCTTTTTCAGATAATCCTAAATTACTTGGATGGCCTAAAGATTTTACATTAAATGTTAAAGATTTTAAAATTTCTTTAGGAGCAGGGTTTATTGTTTGTTTTTTAGGTGATATTATGACAATGCCAGGATTACCTAAAGAACCTGCTTTAAATAATATAGATATAATTGATGGAAAAATAGTGGGATTATTTTAATGAATTTTATTTTAATTTTGATAATATGTATAGTTTTATTGTTTATAATATTTAAAATAGTTGGTATTTATAATAAAAAGAAAGCATATAAATTAATATATCAATATTTGAATAATAAATATAAAAATGTTTTATTAGGGAATAAAATATATGATTATTATATAGAAGATATTGATTCATGTATAAAAGTATTATTTTTAAATGAAAATGATGAATTAGTAATAAATAGTAAATATATTTGGCAAATAAATCATGATATGAAAATAGGTAATACGCCATCTAGTTCACAAAATGTATTAGGAATAAAAAATTTTATGAATATAAATAAAAATAAAATTGTTATTATTTATTCTACATGCTATAGCATAAAAAAATATATTAATGAGTGTGAAATGATTTTTGTTAATGAAAATACTGATTGTTATGGAGTAAAATTTTTAAAATTTAAAGATTTAAATCAAAAAGAGGGATAAATTGCAAATAGAAATATTTTATAGGGATAATTGTAAAAGATCAATTGAATGTTTTAAATTATTAGATGAATTATTAAAAAATGATAAATATAAAAATATCCAAATAAAAAAAATAAATGAAGTAGATAACATAAAATATGCTAAAAACTTCAATTATTTTTTTATACCGGCAATTTTTTTAAATGGTAAAAAATATCACGAAGGAGCAATAGGCTATTACACCTTAAAAAGTATTTTAGATGAAGCAATAAAATAAAATTTTAAAAAAATTTATTAAAAGCGTTTACATTTTGTTTTATATGTGTTAGAATATGAATAAATTAAAAGTGAGGTGGTTTTAATGGCTTTAGATAGAGCTAAATTAAACTTTGTTTTAGGAAACATCTCTGCATTGCCAGTAGATGTTAAAAAAGAATTAGAAAAGGATTTTCAAGTAAGACATTTATTGTTTTCAACAACAATCGAAAATAAGGTATCATTGTCCTTAGATGAAGCACGAGCATTTTTAGAAAATGGTGAAGAATGTTTAAATATGTTAAATGAAGAAACAAAAAAACATTTTATAAACCAAAAAAATGCCTATGATTTTATGCTTGCTAGGGTTAAAGATGATACTTTTTTTAATGACGAATTAATAAAACGCTTTCATGAAATTATAATGGATGGAGAATATGGAGCTGGTGAGTTTAGAACAGTAAATATTAGTGTTAATGGATCAATGTATGTTCCACCAAGACATGAAAAGATTAATCAAAAAATGGAAAAAATGTTTACAGAAATGGAATTAAAAACTGATTTAATTGAAAAAGTAGCGTTTGCTCATGCCTATTTAGATAAAATACATCCATTCTTAGACGGAAATGGAAGATGTTCAAGATTAGTATTAAATTATTTATTACTTAAAAATAATTTGTTACCAATAACATTTGATTTAGAATATAAAACTGAATATTTTAAAGCATTAGAAAAATTTAAAGTTGAAAAAGATTTAAATCCACTTGTTGAACTAATTCAAACATTAGAAAATATTGAATTAGAAAAATATGAAAAAGAAATAAGAAAGTATATGTGAGGAGATAAATATGCAAGAATTTAAAACAGAGAAAATAAAAAATGTCGCAATATTAGGGCATTTAGGAAGTGGAAAAACATCTTTATCTGAATCATTATTATACATTAGTAAAACAACTGATAAAAAAGGCGATATAGAACATAAATCAACTGTATCAGATTATATGGTTGAAGAACAATCTAGATTAAGTTCAGTATCTTCAAGTATTATTCCAGTTTTATATAAAGATTATAAAATAAATTTTATTGATGTTCCTGGATCTGAAGAATTTGTAGGAGATTTAAATAATGTTTTATCTATTGTAAAAGGGGCAATCATTTTAATAGATGCTACATCAAAAGTACAAGTTGGTACAGAAAGATTTTGGAGAGAATGTCATAAAAGAAATATTCCAACTATCGTTTTTGTAAATAAAATGGATAAAGAAAATATTAAAGTTGAAGAACTATTAGATGATATTTTAGAAAAGTTAGGAAAAAGTGCAATTCCTTTTACATATCCAACTTTTGAAAATGATAAATTTGTTGGATTTGAAGATTTAATTGATGGGAATACTCGTGATGATATTAAAGATCAAATATTAGAAATGGTTGCTGAAACAAGCGATGAATTAATGGAAAAATATTTTGGTGGTGAACCAATAACAGAAGAAGAAATGAATTTAGGTTTAACTAAAAGTTTAGTTGACGGAAAATTATGTCCAGTATTATTTGGATCAGCAACAAATGATATTGGTATTGAAAAATTATTAGATACAATTTTAAGATATTTTCCAAAACAAACAAATTTAAAACCATTAAAAGGAATTAATCCAGACACTAATCTTGAAGAAACAAGAATAACTAATGAATCTGAACCATTTAGTGGATATGTATTTAAAACATTAGTTGATCCATTTTTAGGGGTTATGAGTTTATTTAAAGTAAGTTCTGGTAAAATTAATTTAGGTGATGAAATTTATTTACCAGCAACAGGTAAAGTAGAAAAAGTTAATAGTTTATTTATTTTAAGAGGTAAAACTCAAATACCAGTAGATAAATTAGTTGCTGGTGATTTAGGTGGATTAAATAAAATTAATGATTTAACTACAGGTCAAACAATCTGTGATAAGAAAAATAAAATTCAATATAACAAAGTTAAGGTACAAACACCAACAATGTATATTGCAATCGAACCTAAAAATAAACAAGATGAAGATAAAATATCAGGCGCACTACAAAAATTAAATATGGAAGATCAATCATTTGAAATAAGAAGAAATAAAGAAACAAGCCAATTATTAATAGGTGGGCAAGGTAATGTTCATATTCAACTTATTTTAGATAGAATGAAAAATATGTTTAAAGTTGATGTAACTCAAGAAGATCAAAAAATTGTATATCGTGAAACAATAAAACAAAAAGCAGAAGCTGAAGGTAGATATATAAAACAATCTGGTGGTTCAGGTCAATATGGTGTTGTAGCAATCGAATTTGAACCATGTGATGAACAATTTGTTTTTGCTGAAAGAGTATTTGGAGGAGCTGTTCCTAAAAACTTTTTCCCAGCTGTTGAAAAAGGATTAAATGAAGCAATGGAACATGGACCATTAGCAGGATTCCCAGTTATTAACATTAAATGTACTTTATTTGATGGAAAATATCATCCAGTTGATTCCAGTGAACAATCATTTAAAATGGCTGCAATTATGGCTTTTAGAAAAGCTTGTGAAGAAAATAAAATTAAATCTACTATTTTAGAACCAATTATGAAAGTTAAAGTTTTAATTAAAGATGAATATGTTGGTGATATTATGGGAGATGTAACAAAAAGAAGAGGAAGAATACTTGGTATAAATCCGATAGATGGCGGATTCCAAGAAGTAGAAGCAGAAATACCTGAAGCGGAAATTATTAAATATACAATTGATTTAAAAGCTATGACTCAAGGATCAGGATCATTTAGTAGAGAATTTGCTAGATATGAAGAAGTACCAAGTAATATTATTCCTAAAATAATTGAAACTTATAAAAAAGAAGAAAGATTATAATAAATTTAAGGAAATATATAATATATTTCCTTTTTTTAAAAATATATTATGGTATAATAAATGTGGTGAGAATATGGAAAAAAAACAATTATATATTGGAGTATCGTTATTTTTAAGTATTATTTTTATGTGCTTTGCAAGTTTATATCATAGTGTTATTGCTTTTTCAATTTTTAGTATAACAACAGTCATATTATATTATTTTTTCAAGGATAAAGAATTATTAGAAATAGATTTAAAGATTATTGGTTTTTTAATTAATCTTGGTTTATGGACATTTTTTCTTGGAATGTGTTTAGAAATATATATGATTTCAATTATTTCAATTTTAGTATTAACTATTTTAATTATTATTAAATCAATAATTGAAAAAGTTAGAAATGATAGGAAGAAAAATTTTTTATGATGAAAATAAAATGTAGTGGTTTAAATAATAATTTTTTAGGCATTGTAAAAAACAATGACAATTATTTTTATTTAAAAGATTTTTATCCTAATGAAGAAGGAATATATGATGAATCCTTAAAACAAATAACAAAATTAACTAAAAAAAGCGAAAATAGAAGTAAATTTACATGTCCTAATTATTTAAGGTGTGGAGGATGTAGCTGCTTAACATATGATTATAAAATGCAATTAGATCATAAAAAAGATTATGTTTTATCATTATTTAAAAAAAATAATATTAAAATAAATAAATTTGATGGAATATTAGGGATGAATAATCCATTAAATTATCGACATAAAATAATTGCTAGTTTTAAACAGTCTAAAAGTAATAAATTAGTTTTAGGACTATATGAAGAAAGTACTCATAAAGTTATTCCTTATGAAAAATGTTTATTACAAAATAATAGAGCAAATGAAATTTTAAAAGATATTTTAGAAATAGCAAACAAATTAAAACTTCAAGCTGCTGATGATAAAAGAGGTTTTTTAAAACATGTATTATTAAGAATTGGGTATAAAAGTAAAGAAGTTTTAGTTTGTATTATTACCAAAGATGAATTTTTTCCTGGTAGAAAAGAATTTTTAAAAGAATTATTATCTAAAAATAAAGATATAAAAACAGTTGTTCAAAATTATAATTTTAGAGATACATCAGTTGTTTTAGGTGAAAAAGAAAAGGTATTATATGGTTTAGGATATATAACTGACTATATTGATAAATATCAATTTAGAATATCTAGTAAATCATTTTATCAAGTAAATCCTGAACAAATGATTAATTTATATAATAAAGCTATTGAAATTGCAGATTTAAAACCTAAATATAATGTATTAGATGCTTATAGTGGTATATCAACAATTTCTATTTTAGCATCTAAAAAATGCAATATGGTTATTAGTTGTGAAAATAATAAAATGGCTTATATGGATGCTAAAAAAAATGGATTATTAAATCATATTAATAATATTGATTTTGTAAACATGGATGCAACAAATTTTATTAATGATTGTTATTTAAATAAAGTTTTTTTTGATTGTATATTTATGGATCCACCAAGAGAAGGATCAACTAATAAATTTTTAAAAAATTTAATTAAAATTAATCCTAAAAAAATAGTTTATATTTCATGTAATCCAGAAACTCTTGTAAGAGATATTAATGTTTTAAAAGATAATTATAATGTTTTATATTTAAAGTTGTATGATATGTTTCCGATGACAAATCATGTTGAGACACTATGTTTATTGTCAAGAAAATGATTATCAAGGCGTTCTAATATCAAATAGAAAAGATAACTAAAATATAAGATACTATAAATATAAAAAAATTTTTATTAAAAAAATATTATATAAAAACGGAAGGAGGTTAATATGAATATCTATGAAAAATTAAATATTGAATCTGATGTTGCTATTATAATTATTTCATTAGCTTTAATGCTTTTTCTTGGTTTTTTAGCTACAAGAATTACAAAAAGATTAAAATTACCAAATGTTACAGCATATATAATTGTTGGAATTTTACTTGGACCTTATGTTTTAAAATTAGTTCCAGAAAATATAATTAGTGGTATGGATTTTTTATCTGATATTGCTCTTGCATTTATTGCTTTTTCAACAGGTGAATTTTTTAAATTTCAAGCACTTAAAAAAAATGGTGGAAAAGTTGTAGTTATAACAATTATTGAAGCATTATTAGCATCTATTTTAATATTTATAGTAATGTATTTTGTTTTAAAAATTAATTTAGCTTTTTCAATTGTTCTTGCAGCATTAGCAAGTGCAACAGCACCAGCTTCGACTGTTATGACAATAAGACAAACAAAAGCTAAAGGAGATTTTGTTGAAACATTATTACAAGTAGTAGCATTAGATGATATTGTAGGATTAATATTATATAGTGTAGCAATATCTATTGCTGTATCTCAAACAGGTAGTGGAACATTTAATTTTAAAAGCATAATTAATCCAATTATTATAAATATTTTAATTATGGTACTTGGTGGATGTTTTGGATTTTTATTAAAATTATTAATGCCTAAAAATCGTTCTACTGATAATAGATTGATAATTTTAATATCAATGATTTTATTATTTTGTGGAATATGTGCCTTACTTGACATATCACCATTATTAGGATGTATGTCAATGGCAACTATCTATATTAATATAACAGATGATGACAAACTTTTTAAACAACTTAATTATTTTAGTCCTCCAATCTTATTATTATTTTTTGTAAGATCAGGATTAAATTTTAAATTAGATGCATTATTTAATTCTTCATCACAAATTGGATCAGTACCATTAATATATTTAGGTATTATCTATTTTTTAGTTAGAATACTTGGAAAATATTTGGGTGCATTTTTAGGATGTTTAATAACTAAAAAGAAAAAAGAAGTTAGAAATTATTTAGGACTCGCATTAATTCCTCAAGCTGGTGTTGCAATTGGTCTTGCAGCACTAGGAGCAAGAGCATTAGGAGGAGAAATGGGAGAAAATTTAAATACAATTATTCTTGCATCAAGTGTTTTATATGAATTAATAGGTCCTGCTTGTGCTAAATTATCATTATACTTATCAAAATCTTATTCAAATAATTTAGAAGATATAGTTGATGTTCCTAATACTAATATTGATGGAACTTTTAAAACTGAGGTTGAATTATTAATTGATAGAATAAAAGAAATTCAAAAAAATATTCCTGAAAATTATGAATCAGATGAAGAAAAGGCATTTAATGAAGCAGCAGAAGAATACTTTAATTATCGAAGTGGATTTATTAAAAATCAATTTAAAAGGAGATAGTTTATGATAAATACAGATTTGATTGCTAAATATTTAGGATCTTGGGCAGAAGAAATAAATATTTATAGCACTATTTTAAAAATATTTTTAGCAATTTTCTTATCAGCAATAATTGGATTTGAAAGATCAAGTAAAAGACATGCTGCTGGTTTAAGAACATTTATATTAGTAACATTAACATCATGTATTGCAATGATAATTGAGTTATATATATTAAATGATGTTAGTAATGGTTTAATAAATATAGGATTAACTTTAATTATGAGTTCAGCAGTAATTGTTGCTGTTAGTATTATAAGTTCTAATACTATTTTATATAGTTCAAGAAATCAAATTAAAGGTCTTACAACAGCAACCGCTTTATGGGGTTGTGCAATTTTTGGTCTTTTAATTGGAACAGGTGAATATACAATTGTTTTAATATTTTTTATAGTATATTTAATAATTTTATCTGGATTTCCAAGTATTGAAATATATTTAAAAAATAGGTCAAATCATTTTGAAATTCATTTAGAATTAAAAAATAGTTTGAATTTACAAAATTTTATTTCTACTATTAGACAATTAGGATTAAGAGTAGATGATTTAGAAAGTAATCCAGCATATGTTAATTCAGGATTAAGTGTTTATACTATTTCAGTATCAATAATAAAAAAAGAATTAAAACAATATAAAACTCATAAAGAAATTATTGAAGCATTAAAATCAATTGATTATATTTATCATATTGAAGAAATTTAACATGGATTTTCCATGTTTTTTCTTTTATTGACATTTTAAAATTAAAAGACTATAATAATCGCATGAATAAAATATAAAATAATTATAAATTGCGGGATTTAATTAGATTATAGTTATTCAAAAAAATTAAGGAGAAAAAAATTATGCTTAAAGTTTTTGTTGATTCTGGGTCTAGTATTAAGGAATCTGAAAAGAGTAAATATAATATAGAGATAATTCCGCTTAAGATTCTTTTTGGTCAAAAAGAATATTTAGATGGTATAGATTTATCAATAGAAGAATTTTATAATGAATTATTAAATAATAAAAATTTCCCTAAAACAAGCTTACCAAAATTAGATACTGTTTATGATAAGGTTACAAATTATACAGATAATGGAGATGATGTTATTATTTTAACATTATCACAAAAAATATCTGGAACATATAATGCTTTTAAAATGCTTTTTAATGAAAATGATAAAGTAAGAGTAATTGATTCTAAAGTAGCTGTTGGTGGAATGCGTTTAATTGTTGATAAAATAAACGAAATAAGGGATAAATCATTAGATGAAATTGAAAAAATAGTTAATAAATTTATTTTAAGAATAAAAATATTAGCTATTCCAGAAACATTACATTATTTATTTAAAGGTGGAAGATTAAAAGCAAGTGAATGGGCATTTGGAACAATTTTAAGAATTAAACCAATTATTGGTTTTGAAGATGGATGCGTTAAGGTTTTAAATAAAAAAATCGGATTAAAAAGTGGAATGCAATATATAGCTGATAGTTTAAAAGAATTTTGTGTTGATTTAAATTATGATATAATTGCATCTTATACTTATAAAAAAGAAAATTTAGAAAGATTAATAAGTATTACTGATAATAAATATTTAAAAAATATTAGAGTTTTTGATGATTTAGATCCAGTTATTGCTGCTCATTGGGGACCTAATGCATTTGGATATATATTTGTTAGTAAAGAATAAATTGTTATATACAATTATATAACTTTTTTCTAAAATAATTTGTCCGCTCATATGACATTAAACTGGAGAGTGGAAAGGAAGCAACTTAGAAAACCGAGTACCGTAAACATGATGATAGGTATCGCTATTCCATCATTTATTAAAAAAGCAGCGAAGGAGAAAAGATGAATATATTAGAAAATATGTCTACCAATCAAAATGATATATTACCGCAGATTATTTTGATAATTATTTTAACATTGCTAAACGCTTTTTTTGCATCAGCTGAATTAGCAGTTTTATCTGTAAATAAAACAAAAATGAATGTACTTGCAGAAAAAGGAAATAAAAAAGCAATAAGAGTTTTAAAATTAAATAGTGATCAAACAAAATTTTTATCAACAATTCAAGTTGGGATTACTCTTGCAGGATTTTTTTCAAGTGCAACAGCAGCAACTTCATTATCTTTAAAATTAAAGGGTTTTTTAACTTCATTAGGACTTAAATATATACCTAATTTATCTATAATAATTATTACTTTGTTTTTATCATATATAACATTAGTATTTGGTGAATTATTCCCAAAAAGGATTGCTATTAGATTTCCTGATAAAGTTGCAATGTTTGTCGTTACACCAATTTCTATTATTAAAAAAATAGTTAGTCCTATTGTTAAATTTTTGTCGTGGTCATGCAATTTTCTTGTTAAAATAACAGGTATTGAAAAAAATTTAGTAGAAGAAAAAATAAGTGAAGAAGAAATAATGTCTATTATTAAAACAGGATATAATGATGGTGTTTTATCAAAAGACGAAAAAAATGTTATTGATGGAATATTTAGTTTAGATGAATTAACAGCAAAACAAATTATGACACATAGAGTTAATACATTTGCATTAGACATAAATAGTAATTTAAATGATATTTTAGATCAATTATCGAAAGAAAAATATACAAGAGTTCCTATTTATAATGGTGATATTGATCATATAATTGGTATTCTAAATGTTAAAGATATTCTGTTTTCAATAAATAAAATTGGTTTTGAAAATATTGAAATAAAACAACTATTAAGAAAACCAATTTATATTCCAGAACATTATAATATTCAAAAACTATTAAAAAAATTTATTAATACAAATAATCAAATGGCCATTGTAATTGATGAATTTGGTGGATTTATGGGTATTATAACATTAGAGGATATTATTGAAGAATTACTTGGGAATATTAACGATGAATATGATGATGAGTCATTTATAAAAAAAATAAATGATAATGAATATATTTTAAATGGAAATATGAATATTTCAGATATTAATCGTGAATTAAATTTAAATTTAACCAAAAATGAAGATCATTATTTAACTATTGGAGGTTTAATTATTAATATTTTGGGTTACATTCCAAAAGATAAATCTAATATTAATATTAAATATGAAAATCTTGATATATATGTTTTAAAAATAAAGAAAAATAGAATTATTGAAGTCAAAATAAAAATTAATTAAAAGTTTATTTTGACTTTTTTTAAAAAATTCATTTAATTATATAAATATTTATTATATAATATAATAGTTTTTATGAGGTATAAATTATGGAAAAGAAAATTAGTAAAAAAAATATAATATCATTTTTAGAATTAAATTTAGGAGTATTTTTAGCAGCTTGTTCAACAGCTATTTTTTTAAGACCATATAATATAATTGGTGGTGGAGCAGGAGGACTTGGAATTTTAATTGAAAGTATTTTTAAAATTGATGCAGTTTTAGTAATGTATTTAGTGAATTTAGTTTTAGTAACATTAGGTTTTTTCTTGATGGGAAAAGATTTTTTCTTTAAAACAGTTTATGGATCATTAGCATTTCCAAGTTATGTTGCTTTAATAAGTTATATATATAATTTTTTTAATATTGAAGAAATTGATTTATTTTTAGTAATTATTTTTGGAGCAATACTTACAGGTATTGGAATAGGGTTAACATTAAAAAATAATGGAACAACTGGTGGAACTGATATAATACAAGCAATATTATTTAAATATTTTAATATTCCTTATTCAAAAACTATGTATATAGTTGATGGATTTATTATTTTTATGGGATTGATTTTTGTCTCTTTTACTAATGGACTTGCAGCTATAGTATATGTTGCATTAAATGGATTTGTAATAGATTTAGTAGCATTTGGTGGATTCAATAAAAGAGCAGTCTTTATTATTAGTGAAAAAGCTGATTTAATAAAAGAATATATTATAAATGAAATAGTAAGAGGAACAACTAATGTTATAACAGAAGGTGGATATGATCATCAAAAAAGAAATATGATTATTGTTGTTTTAGAAACAAATGAATATTTTAGTTTACGTGCAAAAATTGAAGAAATAGATAAATATGCCTTTATTTTTGTTACAAAAGCAACAGAAGTTAGAGGTTTAGGATTTAGTTTAGAATCACCAGCAAGATTAAAAAGGAAGAAGAAATAAAATATGATATACGGAAGACATGTAAATAAATATTATTTAAAATATTGGTATATGTTTTTAATTGGAATAGTTGCTTTAATATTAGTTGATTATTTTCAATTATTAATACCTGATATAATTGGAGATGTTGTTGATAATATCGATAATAAAACTATGACATTTGCTCTTTTAAAAGAATATATGTTGCAATTTTTAATTGTTGCTCTTGTGATGTTTGTTGGAAGATTTTTATGGAGAATAACTATTTTTGGAGTTGGTTTAAAAATCGAAACAGATTTAAGAGAAAAAATGTTTGATAAGTCATTATTATTATCTCAGAATTATTATTCTAATAATAAAACTGGAGCGATAATGGCCTTATATACTAACGATTTACAAGCTATTAGACAAACATTTGGTATGGGAACAATAATGATTATAGATGTTTTATTTTTAGGAACATTTGCATTAGTTAAAATGATTAAATTAAATTTATTATTATCAATTATTTCTGCTATTCCGATGCTTTTACTAGCATTAATGAGTGGTGTAATCGGTAAATATATGAATAAAAAGTATGAAGATAGACAAAAATCATATGAAAATTTATCAGATTTTTCCCAAGAAACATTTTCAGGGATTAATGTTATTAAAGCATTTATTTTAGAAGCAAAAGAATTAATTCAATATAAAAAATTAAATAAAGATAATGCGTTAAAAAATATAACATATATTAAATTTGCTGTTATGCTTGATATATTAATTAGTTTAGTTATTAATAGTATATTTATAATTATTGCATTATATGGAGGTTATTTGGTTTTTAAATCAATGCCTAATAATATTTTGTTAACTGCAGGAGAATTAACTAAATTTATTAGTTATTTTGATACATTAATATGGCCGATGATGGCAATTGCTCAAGTTATTAATTTAAGAAGCCAAGGTAAAGCAAGTTTAAATAGAATTAATGAATTATTAAATGAAAAAATAGATATAAGAGATATTAATACAAAATTATTAAATAATGTATCTGGAAAAATTACTTTTAATAATTTTAATTTTCAATATCCAGATACAAATATAGATGTATTAAAAAATATTACATTTACAATTAATCCTGGTGAAAAAGTTGGAATTATTGGTAAAACAGGAAGTGGTAAAACAACATTAGTAGATATTTTATTAAGAATATATAATGTTAATCAAAATGAAGTATTTATAGATGATATCGATATAATGAATATTTGTTATAAACAAGTAAGAGATATTGTTGCGTATGTTCCTCAAGATAACTTTTTATTTAGTGATACTATTAAAAATAATATTGGATTTTCTAAAAAAAATATTGATTTAGATGATGTAAAAAAATATGCTAAATACGCTTCTATAAGTGATAATATAGAAGAATTTAAAGATCAATATGATACATTACTTGGTGAAAGAGGATCAACTATATCAGGAGGACAAAAACAAAGAATATCTATAGCAAGAGCTTTATATAAAGATGCACCTATTTTAATATTAGATGATTCAACAAGTGCTGTTGATACAAAAACAGAAGAAGAAATAATTAATAATTTAAATCAAATTAGAAAAGATAAAACAACGATATTAATTGCACATAGAATATCTACTGTTAAAAGGTTAGATAAAATTATTGTAATTGATGATGGTAAAATTGCTGGAATTGGTAATCATTTCGAATTATTAAGCAATTGTAAAATTTATAAAGATCTTGTTTTATTACAAAAATTAGAGGAGGAAGTAGATAATGAAGAAATATAAAGATACTTATATTATTAAAAGATTATTTTCCTACCTTAAAGAATATAAAGCTAAACTTATTTTATGTTTAGTATATTTAATATTTTCTGTAATAGCTGATCTTGCTATTCCATATATTATGGGAGAAGTTATAAAGATACTTCAAAAAGATGTAATAATATATAGTAATATATGTTATTTATCATTATTTGCTTGCTTGGTTTTATCGCTTGCATTATTTTCTCAATACTTTTTGGCTATAAATTTACAAAAGATTGGTCAAGGGGTAATAATGAATCTAAGAAACGAAATATATTATAAAATTTTATCTTTAAGTCATGAACAATTTAATATGATTCAAGTTGGTAAATTTGTAACAAGAGTAACAAGCGATCCTGAAGCAATTTTAAATTTATTTACTAATGTTTTAACTAATTTAATTAAAAATATTTTTACTTTAATTGGGGTTATAATTGTTATGGGAATATTAAATAAAACATTATTATTATATGTTTTAATAACATTTCCATTTATCTTAGGATTTAGCATTATTTTTAGATATTATTCAAGAAAAGCCTATAGAAAAGTAAGAAATAGCATTTCTAATATGAATGCATTTTTATCTGAAAATTTAAGCGGTATGAAAATAATTCAAGTTTTTAATCAAGAAGAAAAAAAGAAAAATGAATTTAATCTTAAAAATAATGAGATGTTAAAAAATGGTTATAATGAAATATTAGTTTTTGGAATATTTAGGCCTGCAATTTATGTTTTATATTTAGTATCATTGGCTCTTGTAATTTATATTGGGTGTAAAGAAAATTTAAGTGGTAATATTTATATTGATGCTAGTATGATTTTTACTTTTACACAATATGTTGGTAGATTTTTTAATCCAATACAACAATTAGCAGAACAATTTAATGTTATTCAATCATCTTTTGCAGCAGCAGAAAGAATTTTTGAAGTTTTAGATACTAAACCTACAATAGTTGATGAAGAAGATGCAATTATATTAGATCATATAAATGGAGATATTGAATTTAAAAATGTATATTTTAGTTATATTAAGGATGAATATGTTTTAAAAAATGTTTCATTTAAAGTTAATGCTAAGGAATCTATTGCTTTTGTAGGAGCTACAGGTAGTGGTAAAACAACTATTTTAAGTTTAATAGTTCGTAATTATGATATTGATAGCGGAAGTATATTAATAGATGGTATAGATATTAAAAAAATTAAAATTTCATGTTTAAGAAAACATTTCGGACAAATGTTGCAAGATGTATTTTTATTTAGTGGAACAATTAAATCAAATATTAGATTAGAAGATGAAACAATAACTGATGAAAAAATAGTAGAAGCATGTAAGTATGTTCATGCTGATTCATTTATTTTAAAATTAGAAAATAAGTATGATGAAGTAGTTAAAGAAAGAGGAAATAATTTTTCTCAAGGACAAAGGCAGTTATTATCATTTGCAAGGACAGTAGCTCATAGTCCAAGTGTGATAATTCTGGATGAAGCAACAGCAAATATAGATACTGAAACAGAAAAACTTATTCAAGAAAGTTTAAGTAAAATGTTAAATATAGGAACAACATTAATTGTTGCACATAGATTATCTACAATTCAACATTGTAATAAAATAATAGTTATGAAAAAAGGACATATTATTGAAATAGGTAATCATCAAGAACTATTAAAACAAAAAGGTCATTATTATAATTTATATAAACTACAATATGAACAAAAATAGGAAATGAGTAATCATTTCCTTTTTAAATTGTCTATTAAATTAAAATCAGGATCTATATATATAGATTTATATTTTTGATATGTTACAAAACTGTTTGATTTACCTTTAACTTTTTTTAAATATTTTTTAAATGTATAATTTACCATAACAGAACTTGAATAGCGATATTTAGAATAATATGCACAAATATTTGCAGCAGTTCTAATTGTTGTTTCATCTAATGTTTCATTTAGACTTTTAATTAAGATATGGCTTGAAGGACTATTAGCAACATGCATCCATGTATCATTTGGTTTTGCTAAAGTATTTGTAATATAGTCATTTTGAATATTATTTTTCCCAACTAATATTTTTGTATTTTCATCTAAAATATAAGTTATTATATTTGGGATATTCTTTTTACTACGCTTTTTTTCTTGCTTTTTTAAATAACCATAATTTCTTAATTCATCAGTTATTTCTTCTAAATCATTTAAACTTGCTATACTTAATTGATCTTTTAATATTTTAAAATAATTTATTTCATCTATTGCTTTTTCTATTTGTTCATTTATATATATAGTTGCTGTTTTCTTTTTTTTATATTTTTTATAATATAGTTGAGCATTTTCTTTTACTGTTAAACTATTATCTAAATTAATTATTATATCTTTATTTTGGTTATATGAAAAACAAGTTATTTTATTTAACTTTTCGTTTAATAAATTAAATTCAGTAAATAATAAATCCCCATATTCTTTATAAGTTTCACAATTTAATGCTTCGCTTAATTCTTGTTTTAATTTTATTAACTTCAACTCATTTTTTTCAATATTTCTTTTAATTAAATGATTAATATTATTTTGTTTTTGACTTGATTTTATTTTAAATTCATTTATTTCATAAAAAAAGTCTAACATTTCTGATAAGTTTAAAAATGTTTTATATGGAATATAAGAAGGAAATAAAGTAAAATAGAAAAAATATTTTGTATCCAATTTATAGATTACAGGTTTTACATTATTTTTTAAATTATCTAAAAAAGATATATCTGTTTGAATTTCTTTTTTTGCTTCTTTTGATAATCCTTGAATATTATTTATATCAGAAATTTGATTTTTAAAAGGATTAATTTGATTTTGAATTGGTGGAGTATATGTTTTATTTATTGTAATTATTCTATCATTATTTTCAATATTAAATATATATTTATAAGCCTGAATAATTTTATTATTTACTGTTAAAATTAAATTATTATATCTACCCATTAATTCAATAATTAATTCTTTATTTACGATATCTTTTAATTCATTAATTGTTGAAATTTCAAATTTTAAGATTCTATCATTATCTATTTGAGTAACATTTTTAATAGTTGAACCTTCTAAATGTTTTCTTAAAAACATTGTAAGATTTGAGGGATTAAATGGTTTATCATATGTTTTATAAGTTAATTGTACTCTGTATTGTTCTGGATTAAGAGAAATTAATAGTTGATAATTATTTTTTTGATTTCTAATTTGAAAAATAAAATCATATTCAGTAATTTGATATATTTTATTTATTTTCCCATTTATTAAAACATTAAGTTCATTTACCATATGGTGCATGAAAAAACCGTCAAAACTCATAAAATCATCTCCATCAATCATTTTATCATAAAAAATAAATTTTTTTAAAAAAATGATAAAAAACTTGTAATAAATTAAAAAAAAATATATAATATATATTATTATAAAGGAGGCGTTCTAATTGAAATTAAATGAGCGTGGACTTTTAATTGTTTTATCTGGCCCTTCTGGCGTTGGGAAAGGAACAGTTAGAAAAGCTTTATTTGAAAAAAAAGAGCAAGATTTAACCTATTCAATATCAATGACTACAAGAAGTCCAAGACCAGGGGAATGTGATGGGGTTGATTATTTTTTTGTTTCTAGAGAAGAATTTGAAGAAAGAATCAATGAAAAAAAATTTTTAGAATGGAGTGAATTTGTTGGTAATTTATATGGCACTCCACTTGATAAAGTTGAAGAACAGTTACAAAAAGGAAAAGAAGTTGTATTAGAAATAGAAGTTAATGGGGCACTTCAAGTAAGAGAAAAATGTCCTAATGCTGTTTTTATTTTTATTGCTCCACCTTCAAGAAAAGCGTTAATCGAAAGATTAAAAAGCAGAGGTTCAGAAGATGAAGAAGTTATTAAACGTAGAATGGAAAAAGCTGAAAGAGAATTCATATTAGCACATAAATATGATTATATTGTTATAAATGATGAAGTTACAAATGCTGCTGATAGAATCCTTGCAATTATAAGAGCAGAACATGCTAAAACAGAAAGATCAATTTATAAATATAATAAAATGTTGGAGGTTGAATAATGAAAAAGAATACTGAAGGAATGAGATATCCATCAATTGACAAATTACTTACTAAAATCGATTCTAAATATAAATTAGCTTATGCTGCAAGTAAAAGAGCAAAAATTATTGAAGAAAAAAATGATTTATCTATTGAATGTCGTTGTGTTAAACCTGTAGGGCAAGCATTAGAAGAAATTTTAGAAGAAAAAATTAAAATTGAATTTAAATAAAAGTTCAATTTTTTTTATATATTATATATGTTAAAAGAAAAATTAAAGATAATTCCAGAAGAACCTGGATGTTATTTAATGAAAGATATTGATGGAAAAATTATTTATGTTGGGAAAGCAAAAAATTTAAAAAGGAGAGTTAATAGTTATTTCATAGGAAGTCATAATAGTAAAACAACTAGTCTTGTTTCAAATATATGTGATTTTGAATTTATAATTACATCAAGTGAACTTGAATCGTTAATTTTAGAAATGAATTTAATAAAAAAACATACTCCTAAATATAATATTAAATTAATGGATGATAAAACATATCCATATATTGCTATAACTGATGAATTAAATCCAAAACTTGTTGTTACAAGAAAAAAAACAGGTAAATACATTTATGGACCATATCCTGATACTAAAGCAGCAAGAAGTACAATTGATTTATTAAATAAATTATATCCATTAAGAAAATGTCATACTATTCCTAAAAAAGAGTGCCTATATTATCATTTAAATCAATGTTTAGCTCCCTGTATTAATAAAAATAAAATTAATTATAATGAATATATATATAAAATCAATAAATTTTTAAAAGGTGATACAAAAGAAGTTTTAGACGATTTAGAAAATAAAATGTATGAAAAATCCAGCGAATTAAAATTTGAAGAAGCTAATGAATTTAAAAATATGATTTTAAGTATTAATAAAACAGTTGAAAAACAAAAAATATCACAAAATGATAAAGTAGATAGGGATATTTTAGGATTTTATTATGATCAAGATGATATAAGTATTCAAATATTTTTTGTTCGAAATGGAAGTATTAATTTAACACATAAAGATGTAATATCTTATGTAAATGATCCGATTGATGCAGTATTTAATTATATAATTCAAATTTATAAAGATGATTATATATTTAAAAGACCAAATGAATTAGTTGTTGATCATATGGATAATGATTTATTAAAAAATATTTTAAATATTAATGTTTTTACACCTAAAAAAGGAGATAAGAAAAAACTTTTAGATTTAGCATTTTTAAATGCAAAAACAAATTTAGAGCAAAAACGTGAATTAATAAGAAATAAAGAAGAAAAAAATAAAAGTCAATTAGAGTCATTAGAAGAAGTTTTAAATAAAAAAAATATTAAAAGAATTGAAGCTTTTGATAATTCTAATATATTTGGAACAAATGCAGTTAGTGGAATGGTTGTATATAAAGATGGTAAAAAATCTTATAAAGATTATAGAAAATTTATTATAAAATCTGTTAATGGTCCAGATGATTATAAATCAATGGAAGAAGTAATCTATAGAAGATATTATAGAGTTTTAATGGAAAATTTAGAAAAACCTGATCTAATTATAATAGATGGTGGTATTGGGCAAGTTAATGCAGCAAAAAAAGTATTAGATGAACTTTATTTAGATATTTTAATTATTGGTTTAAAGAAAAATGATTTCCATAAAACAGAGACAATAGTTTTAAGTAATGGAATAGAAATCCCATTATCTAGTAAAATGCCATGTTATACTTTATTAGCTAATATTCAAGAAGAAGTACATAGATATGCTATAAGTTTTCATCGTAGTAAAAGGGATAAAACAATTTATTCATCAATTTTTGATGATATAAAAGGAATAGGACCTAAAAGAAAAAATATGATATTAAAAAAATTTAAATCATTAGAAGAAATAAAAAATGCAAGCTATGAAGATTTTAAAGAAATTAATATATCTTTAGATTTATTTAATAAGATAAAAGAACATTTAGAATATTAAAGCATAAATATAAATTGAGGGGGAGATTATGAATTTACTTACTCCAAGAGAAAAAGAAATATTTGATTTATTAATAAAAAATAAGTCTACAAAAGATATTTCTTTAATGCTTAATATAAGTGAAAAAACAGTTAGAAATCATATTTCAAATGTAATTCAAAAAATAGATGTTAAAGGAAGAACTCAAGCTATTTTTAAATTGGTTAAATTAAATGAATTACAATTATAAATAATAGAAATTTTAAAACTTTGTTTTAGAATTTCTTTTTTTAAAATCTTATTCTTGTAGATTTTTTTACTAAAATATGATATAAGATAGTGAGGTGTTTTTTATGCGCTATGTTGGCATAATTCATAATTCATATTTAAAATATGATAGATATATTAGTGTAAAAATAAAAAATAAAGTTGTATATTTATATTTACAAAACAACTTATTAAAAAAATTTAAAAAATATTTATATAAAGGTAGATTTGTTAGTTTTGAATATGATTTAGATAACTATAAAATTATAAATAAAAGAAAATGTTATTTGATTAATTATTTTATTTATATTAGACAAACTAAAAGATATAATAACGATATATATTATGATATAGAAATAATACGAGATGGAATAAAAAATTTAATTTCTAATTTAGATAATAAAATGTTTTTAGATTTAGAAATGAGTATGTCTGATTATGATATGCCTAATAATTTTACACCAGAGTTATTACAAGCAGGCTTTATTATTATTGACAAAAATAATAAAATTGTAGAAAAAAAGACATATCGAGTTAAGCCAACAAAATTTCCGTTATCAAGGAGAACTAAAAATTTTTTAAATTTATGGGATAAAGATCAAAGTGATTGGGTTAGTTATAAAACATTTTATAGTGAATTTAAAAAAATTATTTTAAAATATAATCCATCTATTCTTGTATGGGGTAAAAACGATTCGTTATTTTTAAAACAATCATATGAGTTAAATAAGGTCGAATCATTAGAAAAATATTGTAATTTTATAAATTTATTACAATTAGTAAAAAATTATTTTAATTTAAAAAATGAAATTGGTTTATTTAAAGCATTAAATTTTTTTACAAATCAATCTATTGCAAAACAAATGCATGATGCATTAGAAGATGCAATTGTAACATATAAAGTATTTGAAGGATTTAAAGATGTAATATTTTCTAATAAGATAAATTAAAAAAAATTCAATTTAATTATTGAATTTTTTTTTAAAAATATTAGTTAATGCATTCATAATACTTAATTTACCATATTCATAAGTAAGTCCACCTTGCATATATAATATATAAGGTTCAATAACAGGAGCATCAGCACTTAATTCAATTGTGCTTCCTTCTGTAAAACATCCAGCAGCCATTATAATATCACATGGGTAACCAGGCATTGGTGAAGGCATAATATATGCGCTTGAATCAACAGGAGAAGAAGCTTGAATACTTCTTGCAAAGGATAAGAGATTTTCTTTAGTTTTTAGTTCAATTATTTGGATTATATCTGTTCTATATTCATTATATTTTGGAGATATATTTGTAAAACCCATTTTTTCAAGCATATATGAAGCAAATATTTGAGTTTTTAATGCGTTTTTCACGGCGTTTGGTGCCATAAATATTCCTTTGAAAAAATTTATGTTTTGATTAAAATTTGCTCCTAATTCTTTTCCTATTCCAGGAGAAGTTAATCTTTCAGAAATCATTTCGATATATTCGGTTTTACCTGCAATATAACCACCAGTACTTGCAATTCCACCACCAAGATTTTTCATTAAAGAACCAACCACAACATCTGCCCCAACATTTCCTGGCTCTTTAGATTCGACTAATTCACCATAACAATTATCTACAAGGATAATTACATTTTTATCTATTTTTCTTATTTCAAAAATAACTTCTTCAATTTGTTTTATTGTTAAAGATTTTCTTTTTGAGTAACCTCTTGAGCGTTGGATTGCGATTAACTTAATTTGTTCGGTTTTTAATTTATTTTTAATTTTTTCTATATCAAATCCTGTTTCTAATAAATCTATTTGATCATATTTTACACCATTTGCGACTAATGATTGGGTTGAAGAACCAATAATACCAATCATTTTTAATAATGAATCGTAAGGTTTACCAGAGATAGAAAGCATTTTATCTCCATGTTTTAATAATGCAGAAAATGCTAAATATAAGGCATTTGTTCCACTCATTATTTGACTTCTTACAAGAGCATCTTCAGTTCCTAAAACTTTAGCAAATATTTTTTCTAGTTTTTCTCTTCCTGAATCATAATTACCATAACCATTTCTATCTGTAAAATCAGCATATTCTACTTTATTTTCGATAAATGCAGATAGTATT
This sequence comes from uncultured Anaeroplasmatales bacterium, assembly GCA_964478425.1. Classification (GTDB taxonomy): domain Bacteria; phylum Bacillota_I; class Bacilli_A; order Acholeplasmatales; family WRBM01; genus CAYZIB01. The sequence goes on from CAYZIB010000002.1 coordinate 51,237, forward strand.
TTATTAGAATTTATTAATGCAATATCATCAATTTTATTAAAAATTTCTTTTAATTCAGTTTCTGCTTGATTACTTAAGTTTAATACTTTTTCATCTATATTATTTAAAATCATATTATCACCAGTTATATTTTAACATAGTTTTTAATTAATTAATATAAAAAGTTATTAAAAAAACTTGATTTGAATATTAAAATGAGATAAGATAAAAATATCTTTTTGGAGGTTAATTATGTGGTTAATATTTACTTTGATTACGACTTTGCTTTGGGGATTTGCTGAAATTTTTTATAAAAAAGGAAGCCATGCTAATGAAAAATATTCACATTTAAAAGTATCTATTTTTGTAGGATTAACAATGGGAATTCATGCATGTATTATTTTGCTTACTCAGAATTTAAATTTTAATTTATTAAATTTATTAATTTATATTCCAGTATCACTTTGTTATATTATATCTATGACATGTTCTTATTTTGGAGTTAGATTTTTAGAAGAATCAATTGCAGACCCTATTGAAAATACATCTGGGGCAATTGTTCCTATATTATGTGCTGTTTTTTTACATCAAAGTATAAATACATTTTCTATTATAGCAATTATACTTATTATGATCGGAATATTTGGGGTTAGTTTATTAGAAAATAAAGGAACAACTAATAGAAAAAAAGTATTAGGTAAAAAGCTTGCTATATTTGCTTTTTCAATGCCATTTTGTTATGCTCTATTAGATGCATGTGGGACATTTTTAGATATATATTATTTAGATATTGATACAACTTTATTAGTAAATGTTACTGAATCTACGATAGAAAATGTCGCTAATACATGTTATGAACTTACATTTTTTATATTAGCAATTATCTTATTAGTATTTTTAAAAATTAAAAAAGTTAATTTATTTCAAATTGATGATGAAAATAAAGGATTTTTAGTACAAAAAGATAAAATGATTGCATCTATATGTGAAACAATTGGACAATTTACTTATGTTTTTGCATTAAGTGGTAATGGAGCGATTGCATCTCCTATGATAGGAGCAGGATGCGTTGTTGTTTCATTATTATTATCTAGAATTGTTTTAAAGGAAAAATTAACTAAAGGGCAATATTTCTTTGTTTTAGTGGTAATTACAGGTATAATTATCTTATCTATTATAGAAGGATAAAATAAAAAAAGTTTGATTTAATTACAAAGTCAAACTTTTATTTTTTATATAATTATATAAATCTTTTTCTAAATTATTTAAAGCAATATTTTTATCTTTTATAATTGCAATATACCAAAAGCTAGAATCATTATAATAATCTAATATATTTAAATTTGAATTTTTTGTTTTAGATTTTTCAATATTAAAAGCAAAAGTAAAAGAATTATTTATTTTAGAGATTAATTCTATTTGATTTTGCTTTCCATGAACTTTAATTAATTTTTGATCAGTAAAAACATTTGAATCTTTGAAAAAATAATCATAAAATTCTAGTGAATCATCAATGATTAAAATCATGTTTTTTAAATCTTCTTTTGAAACATTTTTTTATTTTTGAATAATTCATTATTCATAACAATTTTAATTTTAAATTTTTGATATAATGAAACATCTATATTATTTAATTGAAATAATTTTGAATAATATGCTTTTTCTTGTTCGTTAAATACTAAAAATCCAATTTTACTTATTTCTTTTAAGATGTTATCTATTGTTTCTTTATTTGAACACTTAATTATATTTATATTGAAGTTATTAGTAATATTTAATTTATTAATATAATCAGCAACTTCTATAGGAAATTCTATAATACTTGGATAAGATAAATTTATTTGGTGTTGATTTTTAATTGAAGAAGTATATTCTTTTTTTAAATTTTCAAATTGTTCTAGTATTTTTGTTGCCTTATTAATAAAGTTTTTTCCTTCAGAAGTAGTAGAAATACCACGAGAGTTTCTTATAAATATTTGAAAACCTAATTCTTTTTCTAAATTTAAAATTGCTTTTGAAATATTTGGCTGTGATAAAAAAAGATTATTTGCAGCTTTTGAAATCGACTGATATTTATTAACTTCGATGACATATTTTAGTGTTTGATAGTCCATAAAATCACCTAATTTAATTATAAAATAAAATTTTATAATTTCAAGTAAGTTATTAATAAATATTAATGAATAAAAAAAATGTCTTTTTTTAGTAATTTATTAAAATTTTTGATATTTACACTAAATATATTTTGGAGTATAATATATATTGATATTGAAATAAAAATAAAAAGGAGAAATAGCATGAACAAAATTTTAAAAAAGGTTTGTCTTAATCCTACTGTTACATTAATGGAAGTTGAAGCACCATTTGTAGCAAAAAAAGCGGAGCCTGGACAATTCATTATTTTAAGAGTTGATGAAAATGGTGAAAGAATTCCTTTAACAATTGCTGATTATGATCGTGAAAAAGGAACAATCACAATTATTTTCCAAATTGTTGGTGGATCAACTATCCAATTAAATTATTTAGAAGAAGGAGATTATATCCATGATTTCGTTGGTCCTTTAGGTGTTCCAACACATACTGAAGGATTAAAGAAAGTTTGTGTAGTTGGTGGGGGAGTTGGTTGTGCAATTGCATATCCTGTTGCTAAAAAATTACACGAACAAGGATGCGAAGTGCATTCAATTATTGGATTTAGAAATAAAGATTTAGTTATATTGGAAGATGAATTTAGAAATGTTAGTGATAAATTGTTTGTAATGACAGATGATGGATCACATGGAACAAAAGGTGTAGTTACTGCTCCTTTAAAAGAATTAATTGAAAATGGTGAAAACTATGATGAAGTTATCACTATTGGACCACTTATTATGATGAAATTTGTAGTTGCAACAACAAAACCATTTAATGTTAAAACTGTTGTTTCTATGAATCCTATAATGATTGATGGTACAGGTATGTGCGGAGGATGTCGTTTAACTGTTGGTGGAAAAACAAAATTTGCATGTGTTGATGGACCAGATTTCGATGGATTTGAAGTAGATTTTGATGAAGCAATGAGTCGTGGAAGAAGTTATAGTGATTTTGAAGCTCATGCTAGAGAATCAGCTTGTAACTTATTCAAAAAGGAGGTTAAATAATTATGCCTAATATGTCATTAAAGAAAAATCCAATGCCATCTCAAGACCCACAAGTTCGTAATAAAAACTTTTTAGAAGTTGCTACTGGGTATACTGAAGAAATGGCAATTGATGAAGCAAAAAGATGTTTAGTATGTAAAAATCCTAGATGTATGGGAGGATGTCCTGTACATATTCATATTCCTGAATTTGTTAGTTTAGTAGCTGAAGGAAAATTTGAAGATGCTTATAAAGTAATTACAAAATCTTCTAGTTTACCTGCAGTTTGTGGTAGAGTATGTCCTCAAGAATCACAATGTGAAGGATTATGTGTTCGTGGAGTTAAAGGTGAACCTGTAGGAATCGGAAGACTTGAAAGATTTGTTGCTGACTGGCATAACGAACATCAAACTGAATTACCTGAAAAACCTGCATCAAATGGTCATAAAGTGGCTGTTGTAGGAAGTGGACCTGCTGGTTTAACTTGTGCAGGAGATTTAGCTAAATTAGGATATGAAGTAACTATATTTGAAGCATTACATTTAGCTGGTGGTGTTTTAGTTTATGGTATACCTGAATTCCGTTTACCAAAATCAATAGTTCAAAAAGAAATTGATGGATTAATTGCTTTAGGTGTTAAAGTTGAAACTAATATGGTAATTGGTCGTAGTATTACTATTCAAGAATTAATGGAAGAATATGGATTTGAAGCTGTATTTATTGGAAGTGGAGCAGGTCTTCCTAAATTCATGAATATTCCTGGTGAAAACTTAAAAGGCGTATATTCAGCAAACGAATTTTTAACTCGTGTTAACTTAATGAAAGCATATAAAGCTGATTCAACAACTCCAATTAAACAAAATAAAAATGTTGCTGTTGTTGGTGGTGGAAATGTTGCTATGGATGCTGCAAGATGTGCTCTTCGTTTAGGAGCAGAAAATGTTTATGTAGTATATCGTCGTGGTATGGAAGAATTACCAGCAAGAAAAGAAGAAGTTGAACATGCATTAGAAGAAGGTATTATCTTCAAAACATTAACAAACCCAACTGAAATTATTGGTGATGAAACTGGAACTGTTAGTGGAATGAAATGTGTTGAAATGGAATTAGGTGAACCTGATGCTTCAGGAAGACGTCGTCCTGTTGTTAAACCAAACAGTGAATTATTATTAGATGTTGACTGTGTTATTATGAGTTTAGGAACAAGTCCAAATCCACTTATCAAAGCTACAACATCAGGATTATCAACTGAATCATGGGGTGGAATAATAGTTAATGAAGAAGGATTAACATCAGTAGAAGGTGTATATGCTGGTGGAGATGCCGTAACTGGTGCTGCAACTGTTATTTTAGCTATGGGTGCAGGTAAAACTGCTGCTGCTGGAATTGATGAATATATTAAAAATAAAAAAAATAATTAATTTATAAAGAAGTCCTTAAAGGACTTTTTTTTAAAAAGAAAGGACAAATTATGAATAGATTAAAAGATAAAGTTGTTGTAATTACTGGTGGTAATTCAGGTGTTGGAAAAGAAACAGCATTATTATTTGCTAAAGAAGGCGCAAAACTTGTTATTAGTGCAAGAAGATATGATGTTTTAAAAGAAGTTGAGGAAGAAATTAAAAAAATTGGAGCAGATGTATTAAGTGTTAAAACAGATATTGGTAATCCTTTAGATTGTAACAATTTAATAGCTGAAACAATAAAAAAATATGGAAGAATTGATTGCTTAATTAATAATGCTGGAGTATTAGATGAGGGATTAAAAGCAATTGATAAATTTAATAATGATGATTTAGATAAAGTACTTCAAATTAATGAAAAAGGCACAATGTATTTAATTAAAGAATCATTAAAATACATGTTGGAAGCTAAAAATGGTTCAATTGTTAATGTTGCAAGCGTTGCTGGATATAATGGTGGTGGAGGAGCAAGTTATGTTGCAAGTAAAGCAGCTATAATAGGAATTACAAAACATACAGCAATGCGTACTGCTTCATTAAATATTCGTTGTAATGTTTTATGTCCAGGAAATATTTTAACACCAATGACAGCAGGAATGGATTATACAAATATGGATATGGATATGTTTGGTGCTATGCAAAAGCATTCTGATTTAAGAAATTGTCCATCTTGTACTGCTTTAGATGTTGCTAATGTTATTTTATTTTTAGCATCAGATGAATCAAAACCTATTACTGGTCAAGTAATAGTATGTGATTATGGGGCTAATTTATAATTTATAATAGGTGGTGAAATTTTGGAAGAAATTTTAACTACAATTGATATGAAAAACTCTGATTTAAATGCTATAAAAAATGGAATAGATAGCAAAAAATTAATGTATGAAGCTGCTTATAATGTTTATTTATCTTGCAATTGGTATGGAAAAATTGGAGTTTTTTGTGGAACTGGGAATAATGCAGGGGATGGATTTGCATTAGCTTGCATATTAAAAGAAAATAATTTTGATGTTGAAATAATTTTAATTAAAGAAAAATTCAGTACTGATGGTTTATATTATTTTAATATATGTAAAAAAATGAATATTCCTTATAGTTTATTTTCTTTTAATTTGAAAAAATATGACATTATAGTTGATGCATTATTAGGAACTGGGATAAAAGGAAATTTAAAAAAAGAATATATGGATTGTATAAATTATATTAATGAAAATTCCAAATATGTTATTTCAATTGATGTAAATTCAGGTATAAACTCAGATAATGGTTTATATGATTATGCAGTTAAAAGTGATTTAACAGTATCTATTGGATATTATAAAGCAGGTATGTTTTTAAATATGGCAAAAGATATTAGAAAAGAAATTATTAATAAAAAAATTAGTATTAATAGGATATGTGAACCATTTTATTTAATTGAAAAAAAAGATGTATCAAATTTTTTTAAACCAAGATTGAATTATTCAAATAAAGGAGATTATGGATATGTCGCAATTATGGGTGGATCAAGTAATTATCCAGGTGCTCCTAGACTAGCATTATTAGGTCAAACGGCTTTATATTCTGGATGTGGTGTATCAAGATTAATTGTTCCTGATGAAATATATGAATTAATGTTTAAAAATGTTTTAGAAACTACAATTTATAAAATGACATCATTAAATGGAAAAATGATTTTTGATCAAGAAAAATTAGATGATTCATTAAAAAATATTAAAGTATTAGCATTTGGTGTAGGACTTGATAAAAGTATTGAGTATGAAAAAATATTATCTTATATTTTAAAAAAATATGAAATAATTTTAGTTATTGATGCTGATGGGATAAATACATTAGCAAACATGGATTTAGAAATTTTAAATAATACTAAATGCAAAATTGTTTTAACTCCTCATTTAAAAGAATTTTCAAGATTAATAAAAAAAGATGTTAATTATATAAAAGAAAATTTGATTGAATTACAAAGAAATTTTACAAATAAATATAATGTTACTTTATTATTAAAAGGCCCAACTACAACAATATCTTATAAAAATAAAATATATTTTGTTGATGCAGGAACACCTGGCATGGCAAAAGCTGGTTCTGGAGATGTTTTAACAGGAATCCTTACTGGACTACTTGGATATAATAAAAAAGATATACCTTATGTAACAGCAATCGCTGCATATATTAACGGATTAAGTGGTGAATATGCAAAAAAAGAATTTGGAGAAGTAAGCATGGTTGCAAGCGATACAGCTAAAATGCTTAAGTATGTTATTAAAGATTTGATCAAGTGATATTTTTACTGATATAAAAAAAAGTTATACCGGTATAAACATTTTATTGTTCTTTTTGTTTTAAAAAATTATTATAATATATTTGATAAGTAAACGAGGAGGAGATTAAATGAGATTTACTTTACCACGTGATTTATATCATGGAAAAGGAGCTTTAGAAGCTTTAAAAACTTTTACAGGAAAACGTGCTATCATCTGTACAGGTGGAGGAAGCATGAAAAGATTTGGATTTATTGATAAAGTCCAAAAATATTTAGAAGAAGCAGGTATGGAAGTTGCTTTAATAGAAGGAATTGAACCAGATCCAAGTGTTGAAACTGTTATGAACGGGGCACAAAAAATGTTAGAATTTAAACCTGATTGGATTGTTGCTATTGGTGGAGGATCACCTATTGATGCAGCAAAAGCAATGTGGATTAAATATGAATATCCTGAAACAACATTTGAAGATATGTGCAAAGTATTTGGACTTCCAAAATTAAGAACAAAAGCAAAATTCTGTGCTATCCCATCTACTAGTGGAACTGCAACAGAAGTTACTGCATTTTCAATTATAACTGACTATGCTAAAGGTGTTAAATATCCTATAGCTGACTTTGAAATTACACCAGATGTTGCCATTGTTGATCCAGATTTAGCTGAAACAATGCCTAAAAAATTAGTTGCACATACAGGTATGGATGCAATGACACATTCAATTGAAGCTTATGTTTCTACATGCAATTGTGATTATACTGATCCATTAGCATTACATTCTATTAAAATGATTCAAAATGATTTAATTGATTCATATAATGGTGATATGGCTGCAAGAGATCGTATGCATAATGCTCAATGTTTAGCTGGTATGGCATTTTCAAATGCGTTATTAGGTATTGTTCATTCAATGGCTCATAAAACTGGTGCTGCATTTGAAAAATATGGAGCACATATTATTCATGGTGCAGCAAATGCTATGTATTTACCAAAAGTAATTGCATTTAATGCTAAAAATGAAGCTGCTAAATTACGCTATGCTGAAATTGCAGATCATATGAAATTAGGTGGAAATACACCTGATGAAAAAGTTGAATTATTAATTAAACATTTAAGAGGTATGAATGATGCATTAAATATTCCTCAATGTATTAAACATTATGGTGCAGATAGCTATCCATGTGAACAAGGATTTGTACCTGAAAATGTATTCTTAGAAAAATTAAGTGAAATAGCAACTCTTGCAATTGGTGATGCATGTACTGGTTCTAACCCACGTATCCCAACACAAGAAGAAATGGAAAAATTATTAAAATGTTGTTATTATGATTTAGAAGTAGATTTCTAAAAAAATATTTAAGCATAACGAACAGTTATGCTTTTTTTTTATTAAAAAAATGGTAAAATAATAAATGGAGTGATTAGATGCGAAAAAGTGGAATTTTACTACCTATTTTTAGTTTACCAGGTCCATATGGAATTGGATCGTTAGGAGCTGAAGCATATAGATTTGTTGAATTTTTAGAAAGAACAAATCAAAAAATATGGCAAGTATTACCTCTTGGACCAATATCATATGGTAATTCTCCATATCAAACATTTTCAGCTTTTGCAGGGAATCCTTATTTTATTGATTTAGATTTTTTAAAAAATGAAAATTTATTAAACGAAGAAGAATTAAAATATTTAAATATTATTAATAATAAAGATAAAATTGATTATGAGTTTTTATATAATGAAAGATTTAAAGTTTTAAAAAAAGCATTTAATAGATTTGATAAAAATGAAAGCTATGATAACTTTATTTATAAAAATGAATATTGGTTAGAAGATTATGCATTATTTATGGCTTTAAAAAATAAATATAATGGACTTCCATGGTATATGTGGGAAAAAAGTATAAAATTAAGATATAAAAAAAGCATATTAAAAGTTAAAGAAGAATTAAAAGAGGAGATTGAATTTCAAAAATTCTTACAATTTAAATTTTTTGAACATTGGATGAATTTAAAAAAATATGCAAATAGTAAAAATATTAGTATTGTTGGAGATATTCCAATATATGTTTCATATGATTCAAGTGATGTTTGGGCTAATTCAAAATATTTTTTATTAGATAAGTTTAAAAATCCAATTTTAGTTTCAGGTTGTCCTCCTGATGCATTTTCAAATAAAGGTCAGTTATGGGGAAATCCAGTATATCGATGGAATGTATTAAAAAAATCTAATTATGATTGGTGGATTAAAAGAATTTCTTTAGCCAATGATATATACGATTATATTAGAATAGATCATTTTAGAGGATTTGAAGCGTATTATACTATAGAATATGGTAGAGAAGATGCAACAATAGGTAAATGGTTAAAAGGACCAGGTATTGATTTATTTAATAAAATTAAAGAAAAATTAGGAAATGTTAAAATAATTGCAGAAGATTTAGGATTTTTAACAGAAGAGGTATATAAATTACTTGAAAAAACTAACTATCCAGGTATGAAGGTTTTACAATTTGGTTTTGAACCATATGAAAATAGTACATATTTACCTCATAATTATAAAAAAAATACAGTTTGTTATACAGGAACTCATGATAATGAAACACTTAAAGGATGGGTTAATAATTTAAATAGTGAAAAAAAACAGTTTTTAAAAGAATATTTAAATGTTGATGATGATAATAAACTAGTTATATCATTAATAAAACTTGCTCAAATGAGTGTTTCAGATATAGTTATTATTCCAATTTACGATTATTTAGAATTAGATAATTATGCACGAATAAATACTCCATCTACATTAGATAATAATTGGATATGGAGATTAGATAAAAATTTATTAACAAAAGATATTGAAGATAAAATAAAATATATTACAAAATTGTATGGAAGGTGTTAAAAAATGGGTTATGATTATTTAGTTAACTTATATAAATTAAAAGAACATTATGAATTTGATAATTTAAAACAAGAAAATATTAGAATAGAAAGAGTATTAAGTCCTAATTTTGATTTAGTAGTTGATTTTGTTAAAACTAATTTTCATGATGGATGGGCAAGCGAAGTTAAACAAGCATTATATAAAGCAAATCCATCTTGTTTTATTGCAATTTATAATAAAAAAATTGTTGGATTTGCATGTTATGATGCAACTGCTAAAGGGTATTTTGGACCAATTGGTGTTGCAAATAATATGCAAAACAAAGGAATAGGAAGAGCATTAGTTCTTACTACAATGGTTAATATGCGTAATGATGGATATGGATATGCAATTATAGGAAGTGGTGCAGGTAAAGAAAATTTTTATAAGAATTGTGTTGGCGCTATTAGAATTGAAGATGATTCAATTAATTTATATAAGAGAATGGTATAAAAAACGCTTTTGCGTTTTTTTTTTTTTTTTATATAATATATGTGGTGATATTATGATTTATTTTTCTTTTGCACTATATGAAGAAGCAAAATTATATATAAAAAAATTCGATTTAAAAAGAAATTTAAATATAAATTTTATGCAAGTTTATGAAAATGATGAAATAAAACTATTTATTACTGGCGTTGGTGTTTTAAATGCTATTTATAAATTATCAAGAATTTTAACAATTTATAATCCTAAAAAAAATGATATATTTTTAAATGTTGGACTTGCAGGATCGAATTTTTATAATAAAGGTGATGTTTTGTTAGTTAATTCTATTTGTTATAATAATAATTACCTTTATCCCGATATTATAGGGAAATATGATATTAATGAATCTGAATTAAATACAGTTGATAATGTATCATGGAATTATAAACTTACAGATATGGAAGGATATGGCATATTATATGTAACAAAAAACTTTTTTTATTTGAATAATATTTTTATTATTAAGGTTGTATCTGATAATTTTAATTCTGATTTAAAAAACTTAAATATTGATAATTTTATTAATAATACTTTTTCTTTTGTTTTAGATATAATTAACAAAAATAAAATATGTAATAATGATAATATATTAGATAATTTATTTATTAATAAATATAATTTTACAAAACAAATGCAAATTAATTTAAATAAAAAACTTAAATATTTATATTTAACTGATATTAATAAATATAATTTGTTAGAAAAAAAATATAATAACTATATTATAAATGAAAAATCTGATCTTAAGAAATTGTATAATTTAATTATGGAGGATTTAAATGTTTAATAGAATTTATATTGAAGAAGAATGTATTGATAATTTAAATACAATTTATATATTAAATAAAATAAGATGTAAAAATATTATAAAAATTAAAAATTATAAAGAAATATTCAACAGAAAAAATCAAAACTATTTAATGCAGAAAGAAAATCCTAATTTGATAATTGCTAATAAAAAAACAAATTTTTTATATAAGTTATCTGAATATTGTGAAGATTATGGAAAAAAAGAAATTTATTATGCATCAACAATGCTAAATTGTATGTTTAAATGTGAATATTGTTATTTATCTGGAATGTATAATACAGGTAATATTGTAATTTTTGTTAATTTAGATAAATTAGAAGAAGAAATTAAAAATTTATCTAAAAATTCATATGTTTGTATTTCGTATGATTCTGATTTGTTAGCTTTAAATGAATTCCATAATTATTATAATTTTTTTTATCAAATTGCAAAAAAATATGATGTAACATTAGAATTAAGAACTAAATCAACAGTAGATATCAAATTAAACCCATTAGATAATTTTATTATTTCATATACATTAACACCTGATGAAATAATAAAAGATTATGAAAGAAATACTCCGAAATTAGAATATAGATTAAATCAAATAAATAAATTACTTAATAAAGGATTTAAAGTACAAATTGCATTAGAACCTTTACTTTTTATTGAAAATTACAATAATATATATAATAATATGTTGAATAAAATATCTTTAAAAATAGATTTAACTAAAATAGATAAATTTTCTATAGGTACTTTTAGAGTGAATCATAATTATTATAAAAATATGTTAAAAAACAATCCACATAGTAAAATTTTAAATTTCCCTTTTATTATTAAAGATAATATGGTATTATATGACATAAAAAAAGAAGAAAATTTAATTAATTTAGTGTATCAATTTTTATTATCTAAATCAGTAAATAAAGAAAAAATACATATATGGAACTAGGAGAAAATTATGAAAAAAGACAATAATAAAAGTAAATTATTTTGGTATTTTATAGGCATTGGTGCAAGTTTAATAATTTTATTAATAATTTTATCTTCGGTATTAAATGTCGGAGATAGATTAAGAAAAATATCAGTATATTTAGAATATGCATTTTATTTATTAAGTGTACTTCTTTTATATTTTTTAATTATTAATCCAATTAGAATAATATTATTTTCACCATCATTTTCTATTACAACAGTAATGGATAAAGATAATAAGAAAAAATATAAATTATATAAGAGTATATCAAAAAATATTATAAATAGTAAAATTTTAACAGATGAAGAAGAAGAAAAATTAAAAAATAGTATGAACGATTTTTTAAGTTTAAAACAAGAATTACAAATTTTATATGATGATAAAATTAAACTTGAAATTAATAAAATTATTATTAATAATTCTAAAACAGTAATGATTTCAACTGCTATATGTCCTAATGGAAGATTAGATTTATTAACTGTTTTAAGTGTTAATTTAAAGATGATTAAAGAAATAGTAGTAGTATGTGGATTTAGACCAACATATAAAAATTTATCAAAATTAACATTAAAAATATTGACTACAGCATTAATTGCAGAAGGATTAGAAAATATTAATTTGGATGAAATTTTACCAAATAGTTTTCAAAATGCAATTGGAGATATACCACTTATTAAACCTGTAATGTCAGGAACAATTCAAGGAATAACTAATGCTTTACTAACCCTTAGAATTGGTGTTGTTACAAGAAAGTATTTATTTAAAGAAGGTAGTGAAGTAACAAAAGAAGAAATTAGGAAAAGTGCTTTAAAAGAAGCGGTTAAGATTCTTCCTGTTGTTATTAAAGATTCTTTTAAAAGTGTACCTAATAAATTTATAAAAATATTTAAGAAGAATGATAATCAATGTGAAAATGTATAAAGAGTTTAATCAGGTTTATTAAAAACTTGATTAAACTTTTTATTTTTATAAATAAAAAAAGTTTGATTAATTCAAACTTTGATTTAAAATGGAGGCCCCGAGCGGATTTGAACCGCTGGTCAGGCAGTTGCAGTGCCGTGCCTTACCGCTTGGCTACAGGGCCAGCATGTTTATTATATCAATTAATTTACAAAAGTCAATAAAAAAAATATTTTTGGCACTCTATTATTGACAGTGCTAAAAACAGTAGTATAATAATATATGAAGGAGTTGATAATATGAATATGCCTGAAGATTATATGAATGATCCTAATGTATTAGATAAATTTGGTAGAAATGTTTGTAAAGAAGTTCAACAATTAAAAACAGATCCAGTAATAGGAAGAGATGATGAAATTAGACGAATAATCCAAATTTTATCAAGAAAAACTAAAAACAATCCTTTATTAATTGGAGATCCTGGTGTTGGTAAAACAGCCATTATTGAAGGCTTAGCTCAAAGAATAGTAGCAGCTGATGTTCCAAGTAATTTAAAAGATAAAATTATTTATGAACTTGATATGGCATCTTTAGTTGCTGGGGCAAAATATCGTGGTGAATTTGAAGAAAGATTAAAAGCTGTATTAAATAAAATAAAAGAATCAAATGGAAATATTATATTATTTATAGATGAAATCCATATTATTGTTGGAGCAGGAAGAACTGATGGTGCAATGGATGCTTCAAATATGTTAAAACCTATGCTTGCAAGAGGTGAATTACATTGTATTGGAGCAACTACATTAAATGAATATAGAAAATATATTGAAGTTGATCAAGCATTAGAAAGAAGATTTCAAAAAGTTTTAGTAAATGAACCAACAATTAATGATTCAATTAGTATCTTAAGAGGTTTAAAAGAAAGATTTGAAATGCATCATGGAGTAAAAATAAGTGATAATGCTATTATAAATGCAGTAATGCTTTCTAATCGTTATATCCAAGATCGATTTTTACCAGATAAAGCAATCGATTTGATTGATGAAGCATGTGCAACTATTAAAATGCAAATAGATTCTATGCCTGAAGAACTAGATGATGTAACAAGAAGAATTTTACAATTACAAATAGAAAAAACAAATTTAGAAAAAGAACATGATTCTTTAAGCATTAATAGATTAAAAAAGATTAAAGAGGAAATAAAAACTTTAGAGGAAAAAGAAAAAAGTTTAAAAGAAAGATGGAATAAGGAAAAGCAAGAAATAGAAAAAACAAAAGAAATACAAAAAGAATTAGAAAAATGTAGATTTGATTTACAAAATTCTTATAATAAAGGGGATTATCAAAAAGCAGCCGAATTAAAATATTCTAAAATCCCTGAGTTAGAAAATAAATATAATGAATATGTTTTAAAATCTAATGATGAAAAAAGATTAATAAGTGAGGTTGTTAATGCGGACATAGTAAGAGAAATTGTTTCAAAATGGACAAAAATTCCTGTATCAAAATTAATGGAAGGAGATAAAGAAAAACTTCTAAATTTAAAAGAAAAACTAAAAAATAGAGTAATTGGACAAGATCATGCTTTAGAATTAATAAGCGATGCGATTATAAGACAAAGAGCAGGAATAAAAGATGAATATAGACCAATTGGTTCATTCTTGTTTTTAGGTCCAACTGGTGTAGGTAAAACAGAAGTAGCAAAAGCTTTAGCTGATACTTTATTTGATAGTGAAAATCAAATTATTAGATTAGATATGAGTGAATATATGGAAAGCCATACTGTTTCAAAATTAATTGGGTCTCCTCCTGGATATGTTGGATATGATGAAGGTGGAAGATTAACAGAAGCAGTTAAAAGAAAACCATATTCAATAATTTTATTTGATGAAATAGAAAAGGCACATCCTGATGTATTTAACATTTTATTACAAATATTAGATGATGGTAGATTAACTGATTCAAAAGGAAAAACAATTGATTTTAAAAATACAATTATTATTCTTACATCAAATTTAGGAAGTGAATTATTATTAAATAATCAAAAAGAAAAAGTTATGGAGTTAGTAAAAAAAACATTTAAACCTGAATTTCTAAATAGATTAGATGAAATAATTATGTTTAATCCATTGTCTAAGGATATACAAGTTAAAATTGTTGAAAAACAATTAAATATATTAAAAGATAGATTAAAAGAAAAAGATGTTACAATTGATTTTACTGATGATTTAAAAAATTATATAATTAGTGAAGCCTATGATTTTGAATATGGAGCAAGACCAATTAAAAGATTCATTCAAAGATATATAGAAACATTTATAGCAACTAAAATAATCGAAAATGAAATTAAAACACAAAATAAATACATTTTAGATTATAAACAAGATTTAATTTTAAAGCACTATAGCAATTATAATTAAAAGCTTCTTTTTGAAGCTTTTATTTTTTTAGTTTCGGATAAAAAATTAATGTATTAGAATCATATATTGCTAGTAATACATTTTTTAAATTTAAATTATTTTCGATTAATAAATTGTTAACCCAATTAATTTCTTTTTTAATTGATTTTAGATTTTCAAAAATAATTTTTCCATCAATAATGATTGAAATTTGTAAAAAATTTTCTTGATATTTTTCTAAATTTAAATTTTCTTTTGTAGCATTTTTGTATTTATCATATGGTAAAACACTTAATTTACCATTGCTTTCAAATAAAGCATAATTAATTTCTGTTATATCAAAATATCCTAATATTCTAAGTTCTCTTAATAAATCGTTTATATCCAGTCTTAAATATTTTAAATTTGATTCAATAATTTTTCCTTTATCGATTAATAAAATCGGGTTTCCAGTAATAAGTTTTCTTATTTTAAAAGATTTGTTAGTAATTAAAGCAAATAAAATAGTGAATAAAGACCAAATAATTAAAGCAATTAAGCCTAAATGAAGTTTAATATCTTGATCAATACAAATTGAAGATGCTATTGAACCTATTGTAATTCCTACTATATAATCAAATAGTGTTAATTGAGAAATTTGTCGTGCTCCTATTAATTTAGTTAATATTAATAAGAAAAAAATTGTAATTATTGTTCTATATGTAATATTTAAAATCATTTTATTTCACCTTTATAAATAGTATTTGAATTAAAAAATATTTAATACATTGAAAAAAATAATAATTTAATGTATAATTTTCATAAAATTATACAAGAGGGATAAGATGAATTTAAGAATAGTTGATTATAAATTAAATTTTTTAAAACCAGGAAAGTATAATTTAATTTTTAACGATGAATATTTTATTATAAAAAACAAAAAAGAAAAATATGTTTTTTTAAAAAATAATATTAGTTATATTATGAAAAAAATATATTTCAATTATTATTTAGTATTAATAGTATTAAAGGATGGTAGAATTATGAAGTTTATAACAAGCAAAAAAATAAATAATGTAATTAGTAAATATATTATTCCAATAAATAAGGATATATTTAATTATGATTAATACATATTGGACATTTGGTAGTTTGAATTATTTTATAATAATTGCTATTACCATTTTGATTTTAGTTACATTATATTTAGTTGCAAGAAATAAATCATATCAGTTTAAATATCGACTTGTATTAGGAATAGCAATTTTTAATTTTGTTCTTCACTTTTTTAAATTGTTTTTTAGTCCATATAATATTGAGTTTTTTATGTATAATGATTTAAGAGTTTTAAGGGTAATAGGTTTTGAAAACATATGCGCTGTAAATACTATTGTTATGCCATTTATTATTTTATCTGATAATAAAATATTAAAAGATTATTTATTTTATATTGGAGCTTTAGGAGGACTTGTAGCGATTATTATTCCTGTTGATCCATATACTAAAAGAGAATTTTTTTCATTTGATATGATTAGATATTTCATGTGTCATATAAGTTTATTTATTTGTCCACTATTAATGGTTTTATTGAATGTTCATAAAATATCTTATAAAAGGGCATATTATTTACCTTACATGATGTTATTATGTTTATTTATGATTTATGTTAATGAATGTATAATGGCTGATTTAGGCTGGTTAAGTGATGCTAGTGATAATTATTATTTAAATTTTATTAATAGAAGAAATTTTTCATTTGTATTTGGACCTGTTGAATCGATCGGGAAAATTGGAAAAATATTTACTTGTTTAGCACCAAACGGTTTTAAAGTGTATCCGGCTTTTACAAGAGAGGTTGTACCAAGTTTAGTAAGTAGTGTTTTAAATCAAGTAAGTTTAGTTCCAAGATTATCACCACTTTTATGGCTTATTGTTCCTGTTATTATATATTTAACATTTTATGGATATTTTATTGGTATTTTATTTGATTATAAAAATTTTAAAAATGATTTTAAAAATAATAAATATATTTTATACTTAAAAAATAAGTTTAATTAAAAGTAGTTTGATATTATTATCAAACTTTTTTTAAAGGAGCATAGTATGGATTTAGAAAAAATGGATCAATATTGGAATAATTATTGGAAAAACAAGAAAATTTATAAAACATCAAATGATAATTTATTATTAAAAACATCAATTATTAATCCAAAAATAGATATAAATAATTCGTATATTTTAACTATAAATGATATTTATGCAAGATATTTAAGAAAATTAGGATATAATGTTTTAAATTCTTATTTAATTAGCGATATAGATTCATCTGTTAATATAATAAATAAACTAGGATTAAGTGTTGATTATTCTAAAATATATTTTGAAAATGATGAGGTTTTATTTAATTTTAAAAATGAAATAATTAATAAAATAAAGAATACTAAATATTATAATAGATATAATAATCAAATAAATTTATTAGATTTCTATAAAGAAAATGACTTAGAAGAATTAAATATTAAAGAAATAATGGAAGTTTATTTTGAAATTAAGGATTTTTTAGGAAATTTAAAATTTGAAACTAATGATTATATGTATTTATATGGATTAAGTTTTGTTTCAATACCGGTTAATTTAGATATTGTAAATGAATTAATTACTTATGATGAAATAGAATCATATAATTTGTTTTTAGAAAATAACAATGAATTAGAAATTTTTTCAGGAAGATATGCAATATGTCCTATAACAAAAAAAGAAATACCAATTTTAATTACGAAAAGATATGAAAAAAATCATTTAGGGATTCCTTTTATAAATCAAATTGATTTAGAAATTGCAAATAAATTTTATTTAGATATTAATAATGTAATGGAAAATGATTTTTTTATTAATAGTTGTATGTTAAATGGATTAAATTTAGAAGAAGCAAAAGAAAAAATGGCTTCATTATTAATATTATCAAATAGAGGAATAATAAAAAAAGATTATCCGCTAGTTAATATTAATTTAGATGAAATTGATTTTCTAGAAATTATAATGAATTTTATACCAATTATTTATCATGATGATTATATTTTATTTGAAGAAGAGTTTATTAATGAGTTACATAAGTTTAACAATATTAATTTTTATTCTTTTTATAATAAAAATAAATCAAATTATATATTATCCATTTTTATAGCAAAAATAATTTATAAAACAAAATTTATTAATAAATATTTTTCTTTAAAAGAAAAAAATATTAATCTTGATTATTCTGTTGATGAAAATAGATTATTAATTATTTTAAAAAATGGAGAAATATTAAATATTTATAGATTTTTAGAAAATATTTGGAAATTAGGATTTATGATTGTTGATGAAAATATTTATTTAGATGAGTTATATAATGTTATGATGAAAAAAGTTAAATATTATTATGAAATCTTTGATTTTGAAAATATCATTAATATTATAAATATTTTTATAAATGAAGCATTAAAAATAAAAAAAATAAGCCCAAAACAAATGATTGGCTTACTTAATATTTTAAATCCTATAATACCTGTAATAACAGAAGAATTATATAGAACATTATTTAATAACTATGAAACAATTTCTTATTTAGAATTATAATTTTTGAATAGTAATTAAAAATGGAGGATTATTGATTTGGTTTATAAAATTATGCATAATTATACTATATTCTTTTTGATTATATTTTTTAAGTTTAGCTTTAATATATTTTGCTTCATCTAATCCATTTTGATGTCCTGGATAAAATACTAAAATTATAAAACCATTTTTGTTTAGTAATTTAAGTCCTTCTTTAATTGCCTTATAACTTTTATTTTTAGTAGTAGTTATATTTTTATCTCCTTTTGGTAAATAACCAAAATTGAATACAATTAAATCAACTTTTGTATTAATATATTTATTAAAAAATTCATGAGAATCATTGATTAATTGATAATTATTGTAGTTATTATTTTTTAATAGGTTATTAGTGTTATTTATAGCTATTTCTTGGATATCAAAACCATATAAAAATTTAATATTTTGATTTAATAGAAAAAGGGAATCATTACCATTTCCAATGGTTGCATCAATGCAAACAAATGATTCATTAATAATATTTTTAAACATTAATTGCCATAATTCAATCACATTTTTCATATTTTTCTCCTTGATACCAATTGTTTTTTCGCATCTTTTTATCAATTTCATTCATAACAACAAATTTTTTTAATGTCCAAACAGGTTCAACTAATTCTTCTTTTGGACTATCACCTGTAAGTCTATGAATAATAATATTTGGATTTAATTTTCTTATTTGCATACAGCATATATCAGTATATTCTTCAATTGATAAAACTTTAAAAGGATTTAAAAGATAATATTCATATAAACTTGTATTTTTCATTATATGCAGCATATGAATTTTAATACCATCAACTTTGGCTTTGTTAATTAGTTTTATAGTATTTAACATGTCTTCAATTGTTTCGTTTGGTAAACCATTTATTATATGAGCGACAACTTCAATATTCCTTTTTTTTAAATTTGAACAGGCATCTATAAATTCTAAATTTGTATGATTTATATTTAAATTTTTTTTGATTATATCATTTGCGGTCTGTAATCCTAATTCAATTTGAATTGGGATTTTTTTATTTAGTGTTTCTAAATAGTCATATATTTCATTGTTAAAACAATCAGGTCTGGTTGCTATTGAAATTTTAATGATTTTTTTATCATAATCAATAAATTTTTCGAAAATTTTTAATTTATTAATATCCCCATAAGTATTTGAATTTGCTTGGAAATAAGGAATATATAATGTATCATTCCATTTTTGATTTTGACGAATTTTAATTTTTTCATATTGTGTTAAAATATCATCTTTTATATTACCTGCGAAATCTCCACTTCCAGATTTAGAACAGAACATACATCCGTTTATACCCTTTAATCCAGTTTTATTTGGACATGTAAAATTTGCATTAAGAGGTACTTTAGTAACTTTTTTATTGTATAAACTTTTATAGTAATTAGATAGCGTATTATATCTTTTTTCATCTGTCATATAATTCATAAAATCACCAAAATTATTATACCATATTTTTAATAAATATGATATAATTTTAGATGGTGGTTTTATGCAAACAAAATTTGATATTTTTTTAGAACAATTACATATTAAAGAAAAAAAAGGTTTTGAAAATATTATTTTTCATCCAGTTACACTTGTTAAAAGTGAATCGATGTGGATTTTTAATGTTGAATTAGATGAACCTGTATCTATTAATGACATAAGATATTTAAATGAAAAAATAAATATCTTTTTTAATCATAAAATAATAAAAAAAATAAAAATTAAATATCAATATAAAAAAATAACTCATGGAGAATACTTGATTGACTATTTTAATTTTATATTAAGTGAGTTAATTAAAGAAAAATCAAGTTTTCAAATTATTAAGAATTATAATATTAGATATTTTGAACAAAATCTTTATTTAGAAGTTCCTAAAAATCAAAATGTGAATAGTTATATAAAAGAAATTTTAAATGAATTTAATGATCTTGGATTTAAAGATTTAAAAATATTAATAGAAGAATCTAAAGAAATTGATATTGAAAATATAAAAAAGAAAAAAGAAGATGAACATATAGAACAAATTTTAAATAGTAAACCTACAATAGTTAAAGAAGTTAAAATTGTTTCTTCAAAACCTAAAAATGATAAAGTTTATACAAAAATATCAGAGATACCTCAAACTTCTAATGATATAAGTAGATATCAAGCCACAGTAGGTGAACCAATTTTCAATATTACTGGTGAAATTATTAAAATAGAATTAAAACAACTACCTAAAAGTACTTTATTAATATTGGATGTATATGATAGTACAGATACAATTACTGTCCAACAATTTTTAAATAAAGAAGTTTTAATTGAAGAAGCAAGCAAATTAAAAGTTTCAGATATTATTCAAGTAAGAGGGATGGCTGTATTTGATAGTTATAGGAAGGATGTTATATTTAAAGCTAGCAATATAACATTTTTAAAAAATAAAGAAATAGTAGAAAAAAAGGATTTGGCATTAGAAAAAAGAGTTGAATTACATGCTCATACAAAAATGAGTAATATAGATGGTTTAACTGAACCTAAAGATTTAATTAAAAAAGCATTACAATATAATCATAAAGGGATTGCTATAACTGATAAAAATGGAGTTTATTCTTTTCCTGATATATATAATGCAACTAAAGGATTAGATGATTTTAAAGTTATTTATGGAACAGAATTTGATTATATAGATGATCAAAATCAATTTAGATGTACATATTATGATACTGATTTTAATTTAGATGATATGACATATGTTGTTTATGACCTCGAAACAACTGGTTTTCAAATTGAATATCAAGAAATAATAGAAATTGGTGCAGTTAAAATTAAAAATGGAGAAATAATTGATACATTTAGTGAATTTGTTAAACCAAGCAAATTAATTTCAACTAAAATTAGTGAATTAACAAATATTACAAATGAAATGGTAGAAGATGCTAAACCAATAACTGATGTCTTACCAAGATTTAGAGATTTTTTTAATGGGTGTTGTTTAGTTGGACATAATATAAATTTTGATAATGGTTTTTTATTTTATAACTTGAATAAGTTAAATATAAATTTTAATTATAATGGAGTTATAGATACATTAAATATAGCTAGATCTTTTTATAGTTCTATATTAAAGAGATATAATTTAAAAGATGTTTCAAAAGCATTTAAAGTTAAATTGAGTGCTCATCATAGAGCTGTTAATGACTCTGATGCAACAGCAAATGTATTTATAGTAATGTTAAGAGATTTCAAAAAAATGAATATATTAACATATAAGGATATTGATTTAAATGTTAATAAACAAGAAATATGGAAAGGAATGATTCCTAAACATATTAATGTTTTAGCTTTAAATGAAACAGGATTAAAAAATTTATTTAGACTTGTTAGTGATTCGTTAACAAAACATGTTCATAAAGGTCCAAGAATGTTTAAATCTGATATTTTAAAATATAAAGAAGGTTTAATAGTAGGAAGTGGATGTTATAAAGGTGAAGTTTTTGAAACTGCAATGAATAAAACATATAAAGAATTGTTAGATGTAATAGATTTTTATGATTATGTTGAAGTTCAACCTCCTTGTGGATATGCTCATTTATTTGAAAATTTTGATAATCCTTTAAAAGAAATAAAAGAAGTAATTATAAAAATTATAAATGCTGCAAAAGAAAAAGGTAAAATTGTAGTAGCAACAAGTGATACTCATTATTTAGAAAAAGAAGAACAACAATATTTTGATATACTTGTGAATATTAAACAAGTTGGTGGAGGGTTTCATGATTTAAAAAAATATGAAAAATTGCCAGATAGACATTTTTTTACAACTGATGAAATGCTTTTAGAATTTCAATTTTTAGATCAAAAATTAAGACAAGAAATTGTAATTAAAAATCCAAACAAAATATTAGATATGGCAGAAAAATATCAAGTATTAAAAAAAGAGTTATATGCACCTGGAGATGATTTTTTAGTTGATTATAACATTGATTCTGTTGAAGAAGATTTAAAAAGAATGGTAAATGAAAATGTTCATAATAAATATGGAGAAGTTTTACCAGAAATAGTTAGTGAAAGAGTAAATAAAGAATTAAATAGTATAATAACAAACAAATTTTCTACAATATATTATATGGCTCATTTATTAGTTAAAAAAAGTAGAGATGATGGATATGTTGTAGGATCTCGTGGATCTGTCGGTTCATCATTTGTTGCAACAATGATGAATATTACAGAAGTAAATCCTTTGTCTCCACATTATATTTGTCCTAATTGTAAATTTTCTAGTTTTAAAATGAATGAAGAAGAAAAAGCAAAATATAAAATAAGAGACATAGAAAAAGATTTACAAAAAGAATTAGATAAAGTTGAATCTGGATTTGATTTACCTGATAAATTTTGTCCATGTTGTAATCATAAACTATTAAAAGATGGGCATGATATTCCTTTTGAAACATTTTTAGGATTTAAAGGAGATAAAGTTCCGGATATAGATTTAAATTTTAGTGGTGATTATCAAGGAAATGCTCATAACTACGTAAAAGAATTGATGGGGGAAGAAAGAGCATTTAGATCAGGAACTATTTCGACAATAGCTGAAAATACAGCTATTGGGTATGTAAAAGGTTATTTAGAAGAAAAAGGAATTATGAAAAGAAGAGCAGAAATATCACGCCTTGCAAGTCATATTAATGGAGTTAAAAGAACAACAGGACAACATCCTGGTGGAATTATAGTTGTTCCAAAATATAAAGAAATATATGATGTAACTCCAATTCAATATCCTGCAGATGATAACTCATTAGAATGGAGAACAACCCATTTTGATTACCACAAATTTGAAGATAATTTATTAAAACTTGATATATTAGGACATGATGATCCAACAGTATTAAAATTTTTAATGGATTACGTTAATTTACATCAAGATAAGTTTCCTTTTAGTACACCATACGATATTCCTATTGATGATAAAGAGGTTTATAAGTTATTTTGTGGATTAGAATCAATAAATTTAAAATGTGAACAAATAGATTCAACAGTAGGATCATATGCTGTTCCAGAGTTAGGAACTACATTTGTTAGAAAAATGCTTGAAGATACAAAACCAAAAACTTTTGCTGAGTTAGTAAAATTATCAGGTTTATCACATGGAACTGATGTTTGGACTAATAATGCAAAAGAATTAGTTAATGGAAATAAACCAGAATTTGGAAAAATAGATATAAAAAAGATTATAGGTTGTAGAGATGATATTATGGTTGATTTAATGTATATGGGTCTTGAACCAAGTAAAGCTTTTGAAATAATGGAATTTGTTCGTAAAGGAAAACCAGCAAAAAAAACAGATCCAAAAAAATGGGCAGATTATAAAGATTATATGCAAAATAAAAATGTGCCTAGCTGGTATATTTGGAGTTGTGAACAAATTCAATATATGTTTCCAAAGGCACATGCTACAGCATATGTATTAAATGCAATTAGAATTGCTTGGTTTAAAGTACACGCTCCTTTATTATTTTATAGTGCATATTTTTCTATAAGAGCTGCATATTATGATATAGAAGCAATGGTTAATGGTGCTAAAGCAATAAGAAATAAAATTGATGAAATAAAAAATCACGGTGATTTTAAAGAAACAGATGGTAGTGAAGATGAAGCATTAACTCCTGGTGCAAAGAAAAAAGATACAGATACAGTAACAGTATTATATGTAGCTTTAGAAATGGTTGAAAGAGGATATAAATTTTTAAAATGTGATATTAATAAATCAGATAGTAAAAAATTTATTATTGACGAAGAAAATAAAGCATTAATTATGCCTTTTGTTACAATTCCAGGATTAGGAGAAAATGCTGCAATTGACATAGTAGAAAAAAGACCTTTTAAATCTAAAAAAGATTTACAAAAAAGAGCAAAAGTTAATAAAACAGTTTATGATTTTATGTTAAATTTTGGATGTTTAGATAGTTTAGTTGATGAAGATGAGCCTGATGAATTAAATTTATTTACTTTTTTATAACAAAGTGATATAATTGTTTCATTAAAAAGAAAGGATGATGGTTATGGCTAGAACAAATAACCCAGTTTTATCAAGAATTGAAAAACAAAATGAATTTAATGCTTGTGAGGTTTGTACATATAATGGTGTTGCATTAAGAACAGGTATATTATTAGTTATATCATTTCTTAGCGCTATATTTTGTATGATTGGTTTACAAAGATTTCCAGGAGTTGTTTTACCGTTACTTATAGTATCAAGTTTTTTAACATTCTTATTTGTTTTATTTGGAAGTTTATCTATTAAGCTTGCTAAACCAATGAGTATATTAACTTCAATTTGTGAAGGATTATCGTTAGGATTATTAAGTTTATGTGCTGAAATTTATGTTGGTGGAGCTGTTGGCTTGGCTGTTTTTGTAACTTTTACAGTTTGTGCTGTAACATTAATGTTATACTGTAGTGGAGTTATCAGAGTATCTAATAAATTTAGAAAAGTGATGAGTATATCATTAATTTCACTAGCAATAATAAGTGTATTTGTTTTATTAATCGATTTGATTTTTCCAGCATTTTTACAAATTCCATATCCAATTATGATTTTAATCAGCGTTTGCTTAATATTATATGGAGCATTATTATTAGTATCTGACTTTGATAGAGTTGAAACATTAGTAAATATGGGTGCTGATAAAAGATGTGAATGGCAATTAGCATTAGGAATTTTATTAGACATTGTATGGATTTATGTTGAAGTTATTAGATTAATAATACTTATTGCAAATAAAAATGATTGACATTTTATATGTCAATTTTTTTTTAAAATAATTGCATTTTATGTATTAAATGATTATAATATTATTGTATTAACAAGAAACGGAGAGATAACATGAATAATTATTTTAAAAATCTAGAAAAATTTTATTCTGAACAACTAGATGAAACATTAAATTTTTGGTATAACCATGGATTTGATAAGAAAAATGGTGGATTTTATGTTTGCTTAGATAGAGATGGAAGCATATTTTCAACAGATAAATCAGTATGGGCACAAGGAAGAGCACTTTGGGTATTTTCAAATGCTTACAATAAAGTTAAAAAAGATGAAAGATATTTAAATGCTGCATTAAGCACATATGATTTTATAAAAAAATGTATTGATAAAGATAAAAGAATGTTTTTTACAGTATTAGAAGATGGTACTGGATTACAAAAAAGAAGATATTATTTTTCAGAAACATTTGCATGCGTTGGAGCAGCATCATTATATACGGCAACAAAAAACATCGAACATTTAAATTTTGCTCGTGAAATGTATGATTTTATGGTTGAATTATATAATAATCCTAGTTTAAATCAACCTAAATTTAATCCTGAAGCATATAGTGCTATTGGTTTAGCAAATCCAATGATTTTCTTAGTAAGTTCACAAATTATGCGTGAACATGACCCAGAAAATGCAAGTAAATATACTGAAAATATTAATAAATATTTAGCAGAAATTAAATTACATTATCAAGAAAATCAACATATATTATTAGAAAATGTAAAACCAGATGGATCACTTGTTGATGGTGCTAAAGGTAGATTAGTTAACCCAGGTCATTCAATTGAAGCTTCATGGTTTATGATGACTGAATATGAATATAATCATGATGAAGAATTATTAAAATTTGCTCTTGATGTATTAGAAGGATCATTTAATATTGGATGGGATAAAAAATATGGTGGTTTATTATATTTTGTTGATAGAGAAAATAGACCATGTGAACAATTAGAATGGGATATGAAATTATGGTGGCCTCATGATGAAATGTTAATTGCATTTATGATGGCTTATAGAATTACTAAAGATGAAAAATATTTAAGATTATATAAAAAAGTTCATAACTATAGTTTTAAACATTTTAAAGATAAACAATTTGGAGAATGGTATGGATATTTACATAGAGATGGTAGCGTAGCTAATAATGCTAAGGGAAATATTTTTAAAGGACCATTCCATTTACCAAGAGCTTTAACAGAAAACTATTTACAAATCTTAAAAATTAATAAAGATTGAATCAAATTTTTTTGATTCAATTTTTTTATACAATCATTTTTATATTTTTTAAATATATTAAAAATAGGAGGTGTAAAAATGTATTGTAATTGTAATAATAAAAATGAAAATAATTTAAATCCAGTATATTGTAATTGTATAAATTATGTTTGTGCTAATAATAAAACATATTATCAAGATGTTTATCATCCTTTTAATAACCATACACATCAAGTAAATACTGTTGTTAGAAGACATTATTATGTACCAACATATACTACATCAGAAGAAACTGTATTTGTTGATGAATATTTAAGAAATTAAACTGCATGTGCAGTTTTTTTCTTTTCTTTTTTGTTTCTTTTTTTAATATAATATTATATAATATAATAAGTAATTAATTCGAGGAGTGTTAATATGAAACAACTTAAACCATATAATCATTTTGAAGTTGAAAAAAAATGGCAAGACTTTTGGTATCAAAATGATCTTTTTAAAACAGAATATGATCCTACAAAAAAGAAATATTACAATTTAGTTGAATTTCCTTATCCAAGTGGAGCTGGAATGCATGTAGGACATATTAAAGCTTTTTCAGCATTAGAAGTAATTAGTAGAAAAAGAAGAATGGAAGGATATAATGTGTTATTTCCTATTGGATATGATGCTTTTGGTCTTCCAACAGAAAATTATGCAATAAAGATGAATATTCATCCAAAAGAAATTACAAAGCAAAATATAAAATCATTTACTAATCAATTAAAAAGAACTGGATTTTCATTTGATTTTTCAAGAGTAATAGATACAACTGATCCTAATTATTATAAATGGACTCAATATATATTTTTAAAATTATATGAAAAAGGACTAGCATATAAAAGCCATACATATGTTAATTTTTGTCCTAATTGTAAAGTGGTTTTAGCTAATGAAGAATCACAAGGTGGAAAATGTGATAGATGTGGTAGTGAAGTAGTACAAAAAGAAAAAGATGTTTGGTTTTTAAAAATAAGCGAATATGCGGAAAAATTATTAAATAATTTAGATGGGTTAGATTTTTTACCTAGAATTAAATTAGAAGAAGAAAATTGGATTGGTAAATCAAATGGAGCTGAAATTGATTTTGATATAACTGGTTCTAATGAAAAATTAAAAATTTTTACAACTAGACCAGATACAATTTTTGGAGCAACTTTTATGGTTGTTGCGCCTGAACATCCAATTTTAAATAAAATAGATTATAAAAATAAAGATGAAATAGAAAATTATAAAAGTAGTGCAAAAAATAAAACTGAATTTGAAAGAATTTACATGAATAAAGAAAAAACAGGTGTAATTCTTGAAGGGGTTAAAGCAATAAATCCAATTAGTAAAAAAGAAATTCCAATATATGTTGCTGATTATGTAATGATTACATATGGTACAGGGGCAATTATGGCTGTACCTGCTCATGATCAAAGAGATTTTGATTTTGCAAAAAAATATAATATAGATATTATTGAAGTAATTTCTGGTGGAGATATTAATAAAGAAGCATATACAGATATAATAGATGGAACTTTAGTTAATTCTGATTTTTTAAATGGTTTAAAAGTAGCAGAAGCTAAGGAAAAAATAATTAATTATATAGAAGAAAATAAAATTGGAAAAAGAAAAACTAATTATAAAATGAAAGACTGGGCATTTAATAGACAAAGATATTGGGGAGAACCTATTCCTATTGTTTATTGTGATGCATGTGGAATTGTTCCTGTCCCTTATAATGAATTACCATTAGTTTTACCAGATATAGAAAAAATAGAATTAACAAGTACAGGAGAATCTCCTTTAAGAAATGTTAAAGAATTTTATGAATGTAAATGTCCTAAATGTGGTAAACCTGCACATCGTGAAACAGATACAATGCCTCAATGGGCAGGATCAAGCTGGTATTTTTTAAGATATACTGATCCTAATAATAATTTAGCATTAGCTGATTATAATAAATTAAAATATTTTATGCCTGTTGATTGGTATAATGGTGGTATGGAACATGTTACAAGACATTTAATATATTCGAGATTTTGGAATGAATTTTTATTTGATATAAAAGAAGTTCCATATGAAGAACCTTACAAAAAAAGAACTGCTCAAGGATTAATTCTTGGTAGCGATGGCGAAAAAATGAGTAAAAGTAAAGGTAATGTTGTAAATCCATTAGATATAATAGAAGAATATGGAGCTGATACTTTAAGATTATTTATTATGTTTTTAGGAGATTATGAAAAACCTGCACCTTGGAATGAATTTTCAATTAAAGGTTGTAGAAGATATCTTGAAAGAATGTATCGTTTATTTGATAAGGTGAATTTAGATAAAAAAGGGTATCAAAAAGAAGTATTAATTAATCAAACTATAAAAAAAGTGTCAGAAGATATTGAACAACTTAAACTTAATACTGCTATTGCACAATTAATGATCTTACTAAATGAATTAGAAAGTTTAGAAGAAGTAACTAAAGATGAGTATTTAGTTTTATTAAAATTAACATATCCTTTTGCACCTCATATAACTGAAGAGTTAAATAGTCATCTTGGAAATGAATCGTTGGTATATGATACATGGCCAACATATGACGAAAATAAATTAGTTGATGATAAAGTTCAATTAGTAGTGCAAGTTAATGGAAAACTAAGAGACAAGATTTTAATTGACGCTAATGCTAGTGATGAAGAAATAAAGAATATTGCTTTAAATAGTGAAAAGGTTAAACCTTATTTAGAAAATGCTAGCATTAAAAAAATAATTGTTGTTCCAAAAAAATTAGTTAGTATAGTATTATAATTTAATGTTAGAAATTATAATTACATCTTGTCTTTTTTTAATTCCATTAGTAATTAGTTTAGTTACATCTAAGATTTATAATGTGCCATTAGGATTTATTACATATATCCTTTTTAGTTATTTTTTCATGAAAATACTAGATAAATATGATATGGATTTTTTAAAATCCATAAATGCATTAGAAATGCTTAATTGTTATAAATCGTTTATAAATTTAATAATAATTAATCCATGTAAAGAAATTTTATTAAGTTTTAAAAATGAAGAGATATATAACTTTTTAAGTTTGGATATTGTTAAATACAGTTTAATTGTAGTAATATATGGCACTATCTTCGTTTTTTCTTGTTTATTAAGAAAAAAAAGAATAAAAAATTACAAAAAATTAAGGAGTTAATATGTTTAAACTATTAAAAGAACTTTGGTGGTTTATTAATAAAAATAAAAAATGGTATTTCATGATTATTTTTTTAGGGGTATTAGTAATACTAACCAATTTGTTTTTCACACATGAAACAGGGGTTTTTTTAGAGGCTTTAGAAAATAGTATTAAAAACAATGAAACAATGAAAATAGAAGCTATATATCGAGTTACTATAGCTTTAGCATCGCTAGCAATTATTTGTTATATATCAGTTGTTTCAAAAAGAATAATTCAAACAAGATTAAATTTAAAATTATATTTTTTATTAAGAGAAAAATTTTTAAGAGAAATATTATTACAAGATGCAAAATTTTTTAATGATTTTTCATCTGGGGATATTATAGCAAGAGCATCTGGCGATATAATGTGGGTAAAAAATGCATGTATAACTTCTTTTACCGATATTATTTTAGATATAATACAGGTTGTAGCAATATTTTGTTTTACATTACAAATAAGTCCTAAATTAATGTTATTTAGTATTATTCCTTTACCATTAATTTGGCTTGTTACAAATGTTTTAAGACCAAAAATAAGAGAAAATTGGCGTAAAGTTCGAGAAAAATCAAGTGAAATGAATAATTATATATTAGAAAATGTTTCTAATGTAAAAATAATCAGAAGCTTTGTAAAAGAAGAAGAACAAGCAAATATTTTAAAAAAATCTGCTAATGACTTATTTTTAATAGAAAAAAAGAATTTATATGTTAATGCTCTTTTTGGACCATTATTTCAAAGTATTTCTACTGTTTCTATGGTTATAGCTTTATGGATTGGCGGAACAATGGTTATAAAAGAAAATTTTAGTGTTGCTACTTTATCAGAATTTACACTTTATTTAGGAGATTTAGTATGGCCTTTAATGGATATCGGGTTAACAATTAATGTATTTCATCAAAGTTTAATTAGTTTAGAAAGATTAAATGAAATATTTACAGCACCAATTGAAGTTAGAAATCCAATTAAATCTAAAAAATTAGATGAAATTTTAAAAATTGAATTTAGAGATTTATCTTTTTCATATAATAATGAATATTATGCTTTAAAAAATTTAAATTTAACTTTAAATAAAGGAGAAACACTTGGTATTGTCGGTAAAACTGGTAGTGGAAAAACAAGTTTAGTTAGACAATTAGCAAGACAATATCCTATTACAAGTGGTAATATTTTTATTAATGATATTCCAATTAGTGAATATGATAAATCATTAATTAGAAAACATATTAGTTTTGTTCCACAAGAACATATTTTATTTACAAGAAGTATTAAAGATAATATTAAATTAGGAACTTTAGAAGAAGTTAGTGATGAAAAAGTTGATGAAGTAATTGAACTTGCTGATTTTACTAAAGATGTTAATAGTTTAAGCAATGGATTAGATACAATAGTTGGAGAATATGGAGTTACATTATCAGGTGGTCAAAAACAAAGAGTATCATTAGCACGAGCATTTTTAAAAGATGCTGATGTATTAATATTAGATGATTCTTTAAGTGCTGTTGATGGAACAACAGAACGAAATATCATATTAAATATAAGAAAAAGTAGATCAACTAGAACAAATATTATAATTGCACATAGATTATCACAAGTAAAAGATGCAGATAAAATAATTGTTTTAGACGAAGGAAAAATCGTTGAATCAGGAACACATGATGAATTGATAAATTTAAAAGGATGGTATTATCATCAATATGAAGAACAAAAATTAGAAGGTGATAATAATGCATAGAAAAAATACATTTACAATTTATAAAAGAATATTTAAATATGCTTTAAAAGGGTTTTACATTGTTGTTCCTTCTTTGATTTTTATGGCTTTATTAATTTATGTTAGTAATTTAGGGCCAAGAATTACTAAATATATTATTGATGATGTTTTACAATCTTCTTTAGACATAAATTTAAAACAAAAAATGTTAATTAAATCGATTTTAATTTATGTTTTAGTAGTAGTTATTACAATAATTTTAAGATATGTTGTAAGTATTTTTAATTCATTATCCGAAATGAAATTAGAAAAAGATATAAGATATGATTGCATGGATAAATTAAGTAATTTACCAATAAGTTACTTTGATAATGAACCAGATGGAAAAATTGTTACTAGAATTGATACGGATGTTAATGGTATAAGAAATGCTTATGGAGTTTTTGTTAATTTACTTGAATCAATAATTACTTTAGTTATAGTTTATTTTAATATGTATTCACTTGATAAAAAATTATCATTATATGTTTTAATTGTTGTTCCATTTTTATTAATTTGGATTACTGTATTTCGTAAAGTTGCATTTAAAATTCATTATCAAATAAGAGAAATTAGATCTAAAATAAATGCAAAAATAAATGAAATTGTAATTGGTGTATCTGTAATTCAAGTTTTTAATCAAGAAGATAAAATGATGGAAGAATATAATAGTTTAGTAACTGATATAAATAAAAAGCAATATAAATCTGCAGTTATAACTGCAAGTTTTGGATGGGAATTATTATTACTTGGTAAAAGATTATTAGTTTCATTTATCGTTTGTTATTTTGGTATTTTAGTTTTTAAAACTGATGGTGTTATAACTATTGGTTTAATATACGCTTATACTAAATATATTGATTCGCTTGCAGAACCTTTAAATGAAGTATTTAATAATTTAAATAATTTAGAAGATGCAATGGTTGCCTCAAGTAGAGTATTTGATTTTTTAGATTTAGAAAATGATATTTTAGATGGAGATTCTTTTTATAATTTAAAAGATGGCAGTGTAACATTTAATAATCTTGATTTTAGTTATATAAAAGGAATTCAAGTATTAAAAAATATTAATTTAAAAGTTAATAGTGGTGAAAAAATCGGATTAATAGGAGCGACCGGAAGTGGTAAATCATCTTTAATGAATATAATATGTCGATTTTATGAATTTGAAGGTGGAGAAGTTTTAATTGATGATTTAGATATTAGAAGTTTTAATAAAAAGAATTATCGTAAAAATATTGGAATTATATTACAAACGCCAACATTATTTAGAGGTACATTAAAATATAATATTACACTTGGTGAAGACTATAGTGATGAAGTTGTTATTGATGTATTAGATAAGATTGGTGCAAGCTTTATTTTAAAGAAAGATAAATTAGGATTATATCAAGAAATTGAATTTAAAGGCGATAATTTATCTGTTGGTGAAAAACAATTAATTTGTTTTGCAAGAATTTTATTAAAAGATCCAAAAATTTTAATATTAGATGAAGCAACTGCTAATATTGATACAGAAACAGAAATAAAAATAAAAAATGCAATTGATATATTAACATATAAAAGAACAACATTTATAGTTGCTCATAGATTAAGTACAATAAAAGATGCAGATAAAATAGTTGTTTTAAATAAAGGTGAAATAGTCGGAATTGGGAATCATACTAAATTGTATGAAACATCTAGTATTTATAAAAAAATGTATGATGCACAAAATACGATAAGTTAAAAAATGTTGTAAAAAATAAAAAAATATGTATAATAAATAATATATGTATATATAATCGATGATGAAGAAGAGTAGATAAATAAAATATACAAAGAGATAAAATCCGTGGCTGAAAGATTTTTTATATTTTCTTATTGAAGTTCACCTTCTAGATATTTTTATAATGAGTGCTGGTTTATCCAGAACTAAGGTGGTAACGCGGATTAAATTCGTCCTTAGATTTTAAGGACGTTTTTTTATTTAAAAAGGAGTGAAAAAAATGGATTTAAATTTAAAAGTTACTGAAAATTTAAATAATTTGAAAGAAGAAATTAAAAATATTGCTGATCTAAATTCTTTAAATGATTTAAAAATTAAATATTTAGGTAAAAAAGGTTTTATGCAAGAAATGCCTTTATTAATGAGAAATGCAACACCAGAAGAAAAACCT
Organism: uncultured Anaeroplasmatales bacterium; assembly: GCA_964478425.1. Lineage (GTDB taxonomy): Bacteria > Bacillota_I > Bacilli_A > Acholeplasmatales > WRBM01 > CAYZIB01. The sequence goes on from CAYZIB010000002.1 coordinate 85,318, forward strand.
TTAATTGGTAAAATATTTAATACATATAAAGAAGAAGCAACAAATTTGATTAATGAAGCTTTAGAATTATTAGAAGAAAAAAAATTACAAGAACAAATGGAAAAAGAAAAAATTGATGTAACATTACCAGCAACAGAAATTAAAACAGGCAATATTCATCCATTAAATCTAATTATAAATGATATAGAAGAATTCTTTATTGGAATGGGTTATGAAATAAAAGAAGGTCCAGAAGTTGAAACTGATGTTAATAACTTTGAAAGATTGAATATCCCAAAAGACCATCCTGCAAGAGATATGCAAGATACTTTATATATTGATGTAAATAATTTATTAAGAACTCATACATCACCAGTTCAAGCAAGAACAATGCTTGAAATGGATGGAAAACCAATTAGAATAATTTGTCCTGGAAAAGTATATAGAAAAGATGATGATGATGCAACTCATTCTCATCAATTTATGCAAATAGAAGGACTTGTATTAGGATCTAATATTACTTTTGCTGATTTAAAAGGGACATTACTTGCTTTAGCCAAACATGTATTTGGTGAAAATAGAGAAATAAGACTTAGACCATCATATTTCCCTTTTACAGAACCATCAGTTGAAGTTGATGTATCATGTATGAAATGTAATAAAAAAGGATGCAATATCTGTAAAAATACAGGATATATTGAAGTATTAGGTGCTGGTATGGTTAATGATAATGTTTTAAGAATGTGTGGATATGATCCAAAGAAAATCAGAGGATTTGCGTTTGGTGTAGGCGTTGAAAGACTTGCCATGCTTAAATATAATATTGATGATATTAGACATTTTTATACTAATGATTTAAGATTCTTAAGACAATTTAAAGGAGGAAAATAAAATGATTATTTCTAGAAATTGGTTAGAAGAATATTTAGATTTGTCTAATTATGATAATAAAAAATTAGAAGAAATCATATATAATAAAATAATTGAAATTGAAAAATCAGAAGATTTTATTAATGCTAGTAATTTAGTTATTGGTAAAGTTTTAGAATGTGAAAATCATCCTAATAGTGATCATTTACATGTATGTAAAGTAGATATTAAAACTGAAGTATTACAAATTGTTTGCGGAGCACCAAATGTTAAAAAGGATGCATATGTAATAGTAGCAAAAATTGGTGCTATATTACCAGGTGATTTTAAGATTAAACCTTCAAAAATAAGAGGTGTTGAATCATTTGGTATGTTATGCTCATTAGAAGAATTAGGTGTAGAAGAAAAATATATTGAAGATGAATTTAAAGATGGAATTTATTTGTTAGGTGATGATGCTATTATCGGAGAAGATCCTTTAGAATATTTAGGATTAAAAGATTATATGTTTGAGCTTGGATTAACTCCTAATAGAAGTGATTTATTAAGTTATTATGGCGTATTATATGATATTGCAGCAGTAACAAAACAAAAATTTGAATTAGAAAAATTTGAAGTTATCGAATCAGAAAATATTAATCCATTAAATATTAATATTAAAACTGATAAATGTTTAAAATATAGTACAAGAGTTCTTGATAATATAAAAATTGAAGAATCACCTAGATGGTTAAAATCAAAATTAATTAAAAATGGTATAAGACCAATTAATAATATTGTGGATGTTACTAATTATGTTTTATTGTTTTTAGGACAACCATTACACGCTTTTGATTATGATAAATTTAATAGTAATAATATTTTAGTTAGACTTGCTAATAAGGATGAAAAAGTTCTTACTTTAGATAATGTTTTAAGAACATTAAATGATGAAGATATTGTTATCTGTAATAATGAAAAAGTTGTATCTATTGCAGGTATTATGGGTGGATATGATACTATGATTTCTAATGATACAACAAAAATAATTTTAGAATCTGCTTATTTTAGTCCATCTGAAATAAGAAAAACATCAAAAAGATTAAATTTAAGAAGTGATTCATCTATTAGGTTTGAAAGAAAAATTGATCCAAATCGTATAGATTTAGCTTTAGACTTAGCATGTTATTTAATTAAAAATTTAACTAATGCTAATATTTATAAACAAATAAATACAGTTGATTATTTAAATAAAGATGAAAAAATTATTAATCATAAGTTCTCATTAATAAATGAAACACTTGGAACAAATATTAGTAATAAAGAAATATTAGAAATATTAGATTCATTAAATTTTAAATATCAAGTAAAATCTGATGATATTATTATTACTGTTCCAACAAGAAGAGTTGATATTGAAACATATCAAGATATAAATGAAGAAATAGCAAGAATTTATGGATATAATAATATTCCATTAACTATTCCGTATACAAATCAAATTGGTAAATTAACAAAAAAACAAGCCTTAATAAAAAATATTAAAGAAACATTAACAGGTTTAGGATTAGATGAAACTATTTCTTATTCATTAGTTGATAAAGATTCTTTATATAAATATACTTTAGAAGAAAATGACTATATAGATATAATTTCTCCTTTAAGTGAAAAAAGAGAAATTATGCGTCAAAGTTTAATAGGAAGTTTATTAGAAGTTTTAGATTATAATAAAAAAAGACAAATAAAAGATATTTTAATTTATGAAATTTCAAATGTATATAGTAAAGAAAAAGAAGATTTAAAATTATCTTTTGTTTTAGAAGGAGATTATTCTAATTTATTATGGCAAGGAAAGAAAAATAAAATAGATTTTTTCTTAGCTAAAGGAATTTTAAATCAAGTATTTTCAAATTTAGGAATTTTAAATGATATAAAATATGTTCCATATAATTTAAATAATGAATCATATTTTCCACAAAAAACAGCATGTATTTTATATAAAGATGAATTAATTGGAATATTAGGATCATTAAATTTAAAAATGAAAGAATATAAAGATACAATTGTTATGGAAATAAATTTAAACAAAATATTAGATAAAAACAGTCAAGTTATAAGTTTTAAACAGTTAAATAAATTTCCAAAAATCGAAAGAGATTTAGCTATTCTTGTTGATAGTAATATATTAGCTTCTGATTTAATAAAAACAATAAAGGAAGTTGGTAAAAATATGCTTACTGAAATTAAAATATTTGATGTATTTGTTGATCCTAAATTAGGTGATAATAAAAAATCAATTGCTTTTAATTTAAGCTTTGAAGATTATGATAAAACATTAGAATCAAATGTTGTAGATAATAAAATCAATCAAATTTTAAAAAGATTAAATCAAGTATATAATGCAACATTAAGAAATTAATTAAAATTAAAGTACAAACATATAATTAATAGGTGATATGTTTGTACTTTTTTTGTTTGTTTTTGATAATTATTTTATTTTTTTTAGTCTCGGCATTTTATTTTTTTTATAAAAAAATTAATAAAAAAGATATAAAAGATGATGTAAGTGTTTCTAAAAGTATATTTCATAGTTTATCTTCATCACTTGGCACAGGAAATATATTAGGGGTTGGAGTAGTTATAAGTATTTATGGAGTTGGAGTTTTATTTTGGATGGGAGTTCAAAGTATTTTTGGATTTTTTTTAAAATTTTATGAAACTTATTTTACATTATATTATAGAAAAAGAATAAATAATAAAAATATTGGTGGGCCAATGTATTATATGGAATATGGATTAAATAAAAAATATTTAGGAATAATCTATTCAATATTATGCCTTTTTTGTTGCTTTACAATTGGAAATATTGTTCAAATAAAAGCATTTGATATGATTGTTTTTAATGATATAAAAAAGAATAAAAACTTAATAGTTATATGTTTTATTTTATTTTTATTTATATCAATATATAAAGGAATTAAAAGAATAAGTAAAATATTAGAAAAAGTAGTTCCTATAATGATTACAATTTATGTTGTAATTTGTTTTTATATTTTGTATATTAATAAAAATATATTATTAAATTCATTAATATTAATAGTTAAAGAAGCTTTTAATATTAATAGTTTAAAAGGATTAATTTTATATGGATTTTTAAGAGGAACATTTACTAATGAAGCTGGACTTGGAAGTGGAAGTATTTCATATGGAATAAGTGAAATTAAAAATATTAAAAAATGTGCACTTTTAGAAGGTTTGACACCATTAATTGATACACTTTTTATGTGTACAATTACAGGTTTAGTAATAATAGTAAGTAAAATAAATTTTAATAGTGGAGAAATGTTATTTGTTGAGGCTATAAAAATATTTTTAAATGATAAAGGCGTTTTTTTAAGTAAAATATTAATCATATTATTTGCATATGCTAGTATAATTGGATGGTATTATTATGGAGAAGTAAGTTATAATTATATTTTTAAAACAAACAAAACGATATTTTTAATAGCATATTTAATTTTTTCGCTTTTGAGTTTTTATATTCCTTTAGATTTTGCTTTTGTATTAAGTGATATAGCAACCATTTTATTATCTTTATTAAATTTTATTGTTTTAGGATTATTAACAATAAAATTTTTAAAGATGAAAAAAATAAGGTAATTAAAATATAGATTAAATTTAGATATTATGATATAATTTTTTTTGGTGAAAGTATGGAAAGTATATATAATTATAGTTTAGAAGATTTTAAAAATTATTTTATTTTAAAAAATGAAAGACCTTATAGAAGCGAACAAATTATGATTTCTTTATATCGATCAAAAATAAAACAATTCGATGAAATTACTACTATTAAAAAAGAATTTCAAGTAGAATTAAGTAATGATTTTATAATTGACGGACTAAAATTAAGTAAAAAACAAGTTAGTAAAGATGGAACTATTAAATTTTTATTTGAATTAAAAGATGGTAATTTAATAGAAACTGTTTTAATGAATCATCCATATGGTAAAAGTTTGTGTGTTACAAGTCAAGTAGGATGTAATATGGGATGCAAATTTTGTGCAAGTGGATTAATAAAGAAAAAAAGAAATTTAGAGCCTTCAGAAATGGTTTTACAAATATTAGAAGTTGAAAAATTAATTAATGTAAAAATAACACATGTGGTTGTTATGGGAATTGGTGAACCATTTGATAATTACCATAATGTTTTAAAATTTATTGAAATAATTAATTATTCAAAAGGACTTGCAATAGGTTCTAGACATATATCAGTTTCAACAAGTGGTTTAGTAAACAAAATCAAAGAATTTGCTATTGCACCATATCAAACTAATTTAGCTATAAGTTTCCATGCTCCATTTGATGAAATAAGAGAAAAAATAATGCCTATAAATAAAAAATATAATATCGAAGTATTGTTAAATGCTATTGATTATTATATTTTAAAAACTAATAGAAGAGTTACTATAGAATATATTTTAATTGATGGATTAAATGATACGATAAAATGCGCTAATAAATTAATTGAAATATTTAAAAATAGACTTGTTTATATTAATTTAATACCATATAATGAAGTTTTAGAAAATGGATTTAAACGAAGTAAAAAAGAAAATATGGATTTATTTTATAAACAAATAAAAAAAGCAAATTTAAATGTAACATTAAGACATGAACAAGGTCATGATATTGATGCAGCATGTGGACAATTAAGAAATAAGAGTATAAAAAATATTTAATTACAAATATTAAATTTGGTGATTAAATGAAATTTATTTATATAATTTGTTCTTTATTAATTTTTTTTCTATTTACATTTTTTGTTTTATATCCTAAATCATTAAATAATGAAGAATTATTAATTCCTGATTATTTATATTTAAAAAAAGATGATGTAATAGATAAACTAGATAAAAATTTTATAGTTAAATATCAATATATTGAAAGTGAAAAAGAAAAAAATACTATTTTAGATATTTATCCTAAGCCTAATACGATAGTAAAAAATAAAAGTAATATTATTTTATATTTATCTAGTGGATCTATAAATACAAAAATGATTAAAGTTGTAAATAGATATTATGAAGATATAATTGATGATATTTTAGATTTAAAAAATAATTTAAATTTTAATATTTATATTGAATATGAAAAAACAAAAATATATCCTGATGGATATATTATTTATCAATATCCTAATGAATCTGAAGTAATTAATGACAAAGTAATTCTTAGATTATCTAAAAATGAAAGTTATATATATATACCTGATTTTAGATTAATGGAAGAAGCATTGTTTATTGATTTTTGTAAAAAAAATAATTTAAAATATATTATTGAATATGAACAAACAATGGATTTTTTAGATAATATAATTATATATCAATCATATTTTTCAGATTATTATTTTATTGATAGTGAATATGAAATTAAAATTATTGTTTTAAAAAATCATACGGATAATTAAATTAAGGAGTATAATATGAAGGGTTTGGTTATAAAATTAATTGGAGGAATATATACAGTTTTAAATTTAGAAACTAATGAACAAAAAACTCTTACAGCAAGAGGTAAATTAAGATATTTAAAGGTTGATAAATTCAACGAATTTAATAAATCTAATACTAAAAGTAAAAAAGTTGAGACTAAAACAATTAAATTAAGTCCCAAAGTTGGGGATTATGTAATTTATAATGATGATAATATAATAGATATATTAAAAAGAAAAAATGAACTTATAAGACCTGATGTGTGTAATGTTGACCAAATTCTTTTAGTTTTTGCAAGTAAAAATCCGGATTTTAATTTTCTTTTGTTAGATAAATTTATAGCATTAATTGAAAAAGAAAATATCAAGCCTGTAATTATTATTACAAAAATTGATTTATTAGATAATTTAGAGTTATCAAGTTTAAAATTTAAAATGAGTTATTATGAAAAAATAGGGTATAAAGTAATATATACATCTAAAAAAACTAATGAAGGAATAAATGATATATATAATATTATTGACAATAACATAAGTGTCTTATCAGGACAAACAGGTGCAGGTAAAAGTAGTCTAATGAATATGCTTGATAATTCTTTAACATTAAAAACAGATGAAATTAGTAAAGCACTAGGAAGAGGTAAGCATACAACAAGACATGTTGAATTATATAAAATAAAAAATGGAATGATTGCTGATACACCTGGATTTAGTAAACTTGATTTTTATAACTGGGATATAAATAAATTAAAAGATGTTTTTATAGATTTTAAAAAACAAGAAATAAATTGTAAATTTAGAGGTTGTAAACATATAAATGAACCTGATTGTTATATAAAAAAGATGGTTGATGAAAAAAATATTCCATATTCTAGATATGTTAATTATTTAACAATTTATGAAGAAATAAAATTACAAAAAACAAAATATTAAGGAGTAAATATGAAAATAGCACCAAGTATCTTATCATGTGATTTTTATAATTTAGAAAATGAATTAAAAGATTTAAATAATTTAATAGATATTATTCATTTAGATGTAATGGATGGAATTTTTGTTCCAAATATAAGTTTTGGTATGCCGATTATAAAATCGTTAAAGAAAAATACAAATTATTTTTTAGATACGCATCTAATGATTTTTGAACCAGAAAAATATATTGATGATTTTATTAAAAGTGGTAGTGATTTAATTACTATCCATTATGAAGCAACAAAAAAAATTGATGAAATAATTACTAAAATAAAATCTAAGAATAAAAAAATAGGTATAAGTATTAAACCTGATACAGATGTTAAGGTTTTAGATAAATATTTAGATAAAATTGATTTAGTATTAATTATGAGTGTTGAACCAGGATTTGGAGGTCAACAATTTATTGATAATAGTATTTCTAAAGCAAATTATTTAATAGAAAAAAGAAAAGAAGATAATCTTAATTTTTTAATTGAAGTTGATGGTGGAATTAATGACAAAACAATTAAATTGATTAATGCTGATATTTATGTAGTTGGAAGTTATTTGATGAATAAAGAAAATAAAAAAGAAGTATTAAAAAAGTTATATGAATAAAAAATAAAAAAAACGCATATTAATTAATGGTGATTAAAATGCGTTTTTATCTTATTGAAATTCCTAAAATTATTTCAAATTTCTTTTTAAAAATTAAAAAAATATTTTGGAAAGAAAAAAAATAAACCAATTTTTGGTTTTTATTTTTTTTATGCTCTTGTTACTTTTCCGCTTTTTAATGCTCTAGCAGAAACTTTAACTTTTTTAACATTTCCGTTTTCATCTACGATTCTAACAGTTTGTAAATTGGCTTTCCAAGTACGTCTTGTAGCATTTAAAGCATGACTTCTAGCATTACCTGAAACAGTTCCTTTACCTGTTACATAACATTTTGCCATATAGAACCCTCCTTAAAGATAATTGTTCGCTATAATAATTTACCATAAAACTATTGAAAAAGCAATAGTAAAAAATAAATATTTGATTTTTTTTATTATTTATTATATAATTGATGTTGCACTTTTTTAAAAAAAGTTGTGAAAAAATTATGAGTTGATTTTATTATTAAAGCATGGTATAATATCCATACTATAATATAATAATGAATTTTTGAGGGTAGAGCCTTTATATATATATCTTTTGGGAGGACTTTTTATGTCGGTAGTAAAATTAAATGGAATTTTATTTAAAAAAATGATTATAAACGCAGCAATTAATTTGAAAAATCACTGTGAAGAAATAGATAAATTAAATGTGTTCCCTGTACCAGATGGTGATACAGGTACAAATATGCAAATGACAATGTTTGCAGGTGTAAGAGAAATCCAAGATGTAGCTAGTAAATCAATAACTGAAATTACTAAAATGCTTTCTAGAGGATTATTAATGGGAGCAAGAGGTAATAGTGGAGTTATTTTGTCTCAATTTTTTAGAGGAGTTTATTTAGGATTTTCTAAAGTTGAAAATGGTTCTGCAACATTAGAACAAGTAACTGAAGCTTTAATAAGTGGGTATAAAACAGCTTATAAAGCAGTAATGGATCCTAAAGAAGGAACAATTTTAACTGTTGTAAGAGAAGCTGCATTAGAAGTTGAAAAAAATAAAAATAATTATAAAAATTTAGATCAATTATTAAATGAATATTTAAAATTTGCAAAAATATCATTAGAAAATACACCAAATTTATTACCTGTTTTAAAAGAAGCAGGAGTTGTTGATAGTGGTGGAACTGGTTTTGTAAGAATATTAGAAGGTATGATTTTAGCTTTAGAAGGAAAAATGCTTACTTTAAAAGAAGAAACTCAAACTGAAACTAAATCCGGTATTCAAGCATTAGAAAATGTTGATATTAAATTCGGGTATTGTACTGAATTTATTTTAAATTTAAAAGAACCAAGTTTATTTGATGAATCATTTTTAAAAGATCCATATTCAAATATGGGAGATTCATTAGTTTGTGTTGTAGATGATGATTTAGTTAAAATTCATGTTCATACAAATCAACCTGGAACAATATTAAATATTGCTCAAGAATATGGAGAATTTAAAACTTTAAAAATTGAAAATATGCGTCTTCAACATTCAGAATTATTAGATAAAGCTGAAATAGAAGAAAATAATGATAAAATTCAAGAAAGAAAAAAATATGGTATTATCTCAGTTTGCAATGCACCTGGTGTAAAAAAAGTATTTTGTGAATTAGGATGCCATTATATTATTGATGGTGGACAAACAATGAATCCTAGCGCAGATCAATTTTTAAAAGCAATTGAGATTGTTAATGCTGAGAATGTAATAATTTTACCTAACAATTCTAATATAATTCTTGCTGCTGAACAAAGCAAAAAATTATTAGATGGAAATTCAAGTTGTAATGTTGAAATTATTAAAAATAAAAGCATTGCATCAGGATACGCTGCTTTATTATTATTTGATGAATCTGAAAGTTTAGAAGAAAATATTAATATAATGACTGAAAAAGTAAATACAATGAATGTAGGAGAATTAACTTATGCAGTTAGAACAACTGAAGTTAATGGAGTTAAAGTTAATGAAAGTGATTATATTGGTATTGCAAATGGTAAACTTGTTTGTAGTTTAGAAAATAAAACTGCTGCTGCAAAAGAATTATTATCACATATTGTATCTTCTGAATCTGAAATTGTTACTATCTTTTATGGAACAAAAGTTAGTGATAGTGAAATTGAAGAGTTAAGTGATTATATTAGACAAATAGATAGTTTAATTGAAATTGAAATTATTGCTTCTAATGATGATTTATATGATTTTTTAGTTGCTGTTGAATAAAAATACTATCAACTTCGGTTGATAGTTTTTTTTAAATATTATGATATAATATTTATGGAGTGATTTTATGGACTATAGTTTAAAAAGTTTAGGTTTATCTGATAATATATTAAAAACGTTATATAAAGCAGAAATTTATAATGTAATAAGCTTAATTAATTATTTGCCAAGTAAATATGAAATTTACACATTATCTGATTCATTAAATTTAAACTGTACTATAAAAATAAAAATAAATAGCAAAATAAATGTTTCAAATTTAAAAAAAGTTCATAAAATATCTTTTTTTGGATTATTTAAGGAAAAAGAAATAGAAGTAATTATATTTAATAGAGAATATTTAAAAAATAAATTAATTGAAAATTTAGAAATTATAATATCAGGTAAATATGATAATATTTATAATAAATTTATAGTTAATCAAATTTTTTTTGAAGAATTTAGTGAAAAAATTATTCCAATTTATAAGAATATAGAACTTTTAAATTATAAAATAAAAGAAATAATGCAAAAGGCTTATTCTTATTTAAAAGATAATTTTAAAGAAGAAATTCCTAAAAAATATCTTTATGATTATAAACTGTTAACTATTAATGAATTTTATGATAAGGCACATTTTCCAAAAACAAGCTTTGATGTTAAACAAGTATATAGGCGTTTAAAATACCAAGAATTATTAAATTTAGAAATTAAATATCAATATATAAAATATCTTAATAAAAAGCAAATAAAAGATCCTAAAAATTATGATTTAGCAAGAGTTAAAAATTTTATTTCCAAATTACCATTTGAATTAACAACTGATCAAAAAAATACTTTAAATCAAATATTTAAAGATTTAAAAAGCAAATATGTAATGAATAGACTTGTTGAAGGAGATGTTGGTAGTGGTAAAACAATTTTATGTGTAATATCATCTTTAGGCGTCGTTAGTAGTAATTATCAAGTTGCTTTTATGGCTCCAACAGAAATGCTTGCAATGCAACATTATAATACTTTTAAAAATTTATTAAAAGATGAAAATATAAATGTTGAATTAATTATAAGTTCTAAAAAGAAAAGTGAAAAAGATCAAATTTATAATGATTTAAAATCTGGTAAAATTCATATTTTAATTGGAACACATGCTATATTAAATACTCAAATAGAATTTTTAAATTTGGGATTAATAATTACAGATGAACAACAAAGATTTGGGGTTAATCAAAGAAAATTATTAAAAGAAAAAGGAACAAAGGTTGATGCCTTATTTTTAAGTGCAACTCCAATTCCTAGAACAATGGCTTTAACTTTTTTTGGTGATTTAGATTTATCTATAATAAAAGATAAACCAAGTGGCAGAAAAGAAATTATAACAAAATTAATTAATAAACAAGAAATTGCAATTTCTTATGAATATATTTATAATGAAGTTAAAAAAGGGAATGCAGTTTATATTGTTGCACCAAAAATATTAGAAGGAACTAACATAAATGTATCAAATGTTTTAAAAATATATGAAACTTTAAAAAAAGAATTTAAAGATGTCTGTGATATAAGTTTATTACATGGTAAAATGACTAAAGAAGAAAAAGAAAGAAATTTAAATGATTTTTATAGTTTAAAAAAACCTATTTTAGTTTCTACAACTATGGTTGAAGTTGGAATAGATTTAAAAGATGCGACTTTAATAATTATTTATGATGCTTATATGTTTGGTTTAAGTCAATTACATCAATTAAGAGGAAGAGTTGGTAGAAGTAATAAGCAAAGTTATTGCTTATTAATATCTGATTTAGAATGTGATAGATTAAATGAAATGGTTAAGTCTAATGATGGTTTTTATCTTGCAGAATGTGATTTAAAAGAAAGAGGAATGGGAGATATATTAGGATTAAAACAAAGTGGTAATTTAGAACTCAAATATTCATCTTTAAAAGATGATATAAAAATACTTGAAATAGCAAAAAAAGATGCAATTTTTATTATTGAATCAAATTTATTATTTAATAATAAAGAATATTACTATTTGTTAAAAAATTTAAAAGAAGAATTAAAAGCAATTAATTTAACTAACTTAGATTAATTGAAAAAGATGTATAAATATGATATTATATTTTAGAGGTGTTTAATATGTATAAATTAGGTATCGATATTATGGGTGGAGATTATGCTCCTTATGAAACATTAAAAGGAGTTAAACTTGCTTTAGATGAATATAAAGATTTAGAAGTTGTATTATATGGTGATGAAAATATTATTAAAGAGCAGCTTAAAGATTTAAGTCGTGTAGAAATTTGTCATACAACAAAATTTATTGATATGGGTGAAAAAGATCCTGTTACTGCTTTAAGAAAAAATAGAGATGCAAGTCTAGCTTTAGCTTTAACTGATGCAAAAAATAATAAAGTTATGGGAGTAGTTAGTGCTGGGCCAACACAAGCTTTAGTTGTTGGTGCTCATTTATTTTTAAAACGAATGGATAATATGAGAAGAACAGCAATTTGTCCTATTATTCCTTCTGTAAGTGGGAAAAAAACATTGTTATTAGATTCAGGAGCAAATGTTGAATTAAAACCAGAAGATTTATGCGATTTAGCTTTTTTTGCAAGTGTTGTTTGTAAATGTTTAAAAATTAGTGATAATCCAAAAGTAGGTTTATTAAATATTGGAACTGAACCTGGAAAAGGTAGAATGGTTGATAAAGAAACATATTATATGTTAAAAGATGATAAAAGAATTAATTTTTATGGAAATGTAGAAGGAAAAGAAATATTAACATCTGATTGTGATATTTTAGTAACTGATGGATTTACTGGTAATATGGTAATGAAAACAATGGAAGGAACAGCCCTTGGAACAGGTGAAATATTAAAAAATGAAATTAAAAAGAGTTTTTTAGCAAAAATTGGTTATGCATTATTTATGAGAAAAGCATTTAAAAATTATAAAGATAGTCTGAACCCTAAAAAAATTGGTGGAGCAATGTTACTTGGAGTTAATGCACCAATTATTAAAGCACATGGATCATCTGATGCATTTGCTTTTAAAAATGGAATAAAGCAATGTCTTGATCTTGTTAGATCTGGGTTAATTAAGGATGTAAAGGAAAATTGGGATGCTTCAAACATTACAGAATAAATTAAAAATTAAATTTAACGATGAAAAATTGTTGAAAAATGCATTAACTCATTCATCATATACCAATGAAAAACATGAAGAAAATAATGAAAGATTAGAATTTTTAGGGGATGCAGTTTTAGAATTATCAATAAGTGATTATTATTATTTAAATACAAATTATAAAGAAGGAACGATGACTAAAAAAAGAGCTCAATGTGTTTGTGAAGAAGCTTTAGTTCTTTATGCAAATAATTTAGGAATTTCTGAGTTTTTATTGCTTGGAAAAGGTGAAGAATTAAATGGTGGAAGAACGAGAGATGCTATTTTAGCCGATGCATTTGAAGCAATATTAGGAGCTATTTATCTAGATCAAGGATTTTTAGTTTGTAAAAAATTCATATATGATACAATTGTTCCTTTAATTAAAGAACATGAATTATTTAATGATTATAAATCAACATTACAAGAAAAAGTACAATCAGAAAAAAGAACATTAGTATATCAAATTGTTAAAGAAGAAGGGCCTCAACATGATAGAACATTTACAGCAATCTGCAAAATGGATGGTATATCAATGGGTACAGGAATTGGCAAGACTAAAAAAGAAGCAGAACAAAATGCTGCAAAAAAAGCTTTAAATAAAATGGTTACTAATGATTTAAAGAATAATTAAGTTGTTTTTGAGGTGAAGTTTATGCTTTTTAAATTATTAGAACTGGGTGTTTTAGATGTTTATAAACTTTTAAATAGGTATTATAAAGATTTAGATTTATTGTTAGAAGAATATATAGTCTTATTAGAATTATTTAGCAATTATGATAAAAATGAAAATTCAATTAATATTGAAAAATTACATTTAAAAACAAATTTAACTAGTATTAAGGTATCCGAATGTGTTAATAATTTATTGGTTAAAGGATTCTTACAAATTGAAATTGATTTTAAAAATGGTAAAAATAAAGAAGTTTATACACTTGAGCCATGTTTAAACAAAATAGAAGATTTGTTAAATAATAAAAATATAAATACTGATATTTCTTTTTTACAAAAAGTTAATCAAGTTTTAGAAGAATTATTAAATAGAAGTTTAACAGCAAATGAATATGATATTATTAAATGTTGGGATGATGAAGATAATGTTTTTAAAGCAATAGAAGAAGCCAAGATGAATAATATAAAAAATGTTAATTATATTGATAAATTAGTTATATCAAATAAAAAATTTAAAGAAAATGATAATATAGATAAAAATACTGATTTATATCGTAGTTTAGAGGCGTTAAGAGATGAAATTAAAAGATAAAGCAAATTTATTTTATGAATATGCTTTAAATTTGTTTCCTAATGCTAAATGTGAATTAGACTATTATGATGATTATTCTTTATTAGTTGCAGTAATATTAAGTGCTCAGACTACAGATAAAAGAGTTAATATTGTTACTAAAGAATTATTTAAAAAATATCCGTCAATTATGGATTTATCTAAAGCAGATATTATGGATATTATGGAGATTATAAAAAGTTTAGGTTTATATAAAAATAAAGCTAAAAATATTCTTTTAATGAGTAAAAAAGTTGTTAGCGAATATAATTCTGTTATTCCGAATAAAAAAGAAGAATTATTAAAATTAGATGGTGTTGGAGTGAAAACAGCAAATGTGTTTTTAGCTGAATATTATAATTTAAATTATATTGCAGTAGATACTCATGTTAAAAGAGTAGCAATAAGATTAGGATTTGCAAACTTAGATTCTAATGTTTTAGAAATCGAGAATAATTTGATGAAATTATATAAAAAAGAGTTATATCATAATATTCACCATTTAATGATTTTTTTCGGTAGATATCATTGTATTTCTAAAAATCCCAAATGCGAAATATGTCAATTAAAAAATATTTGTAATTATTATAAAAAGAATTGTTGATTATCATTATTTATTAAATTAAAATTTAAATGGTGATAATATGAAAATGGTAAAAATTTATGATTTTGAACATGAATTAGATTTAGAAAATGCAATCAATAAATTTATTTCATCGGGAGTAAAAATTTTAAAAATACAATATCAAACAAGTCATTTTTATGATGAAAGGCATCAAGTTTTTAGTTTTTCAGCGATGATTATTTACGAAAAATAGTTTTTTAACTATTTTTTATTTTTTTAAAAGAAAAAAAGGGAAGATATGTGAAATATATAATAGAGGTGGAGTAGTTATGGAATTAAAAAGTTTGAAAAAATTTATTAAAAAAAGAGAAAAAAATAAAATTAGTAATGCATCTTGGATCGGTACAGAATTAAAAAAGAAAAGGATAGAAAAAGATAAAACTTTAAAAGAAGCAACAAATGGTAAAATGAGTATTTCATATCTTTCGAAATTAGAAAACGGTAAAATTAATGTTAATGAAGAATATATTTATGAATTATTAGAAACAATGGAAATAAACGAAGATTTAGGAAAATATTATAAATTATATAATGAAATATTAATTGATATACCAAAGTATTATTTAGAAAAAGATAATAATAAAATAAATCAAATTTATAAATTAATTATAAATGTTGAAAATTTCGATTTTGAATTAATTAAAATGATTATTGATTGTTATAACAATGAATTTTCTAAAATTGAGTTTAGAATTAATAAATTAAATAATATAAAAGAAACAATGAGTGAATATGAATTAAAGATTTTTTTTGTTTTTTTACAAGTTTATTTTATAAAAATAAATGAAACTCATAATGCTTTAGAAATGGTTAAGTTAATAAATTCATTAGATATTGCTGATTCATATTTAAAAATTATTTTTAATATGAATATTTTAAAAATAACATATTTAATGCGTAGAGAATCATATTATAAAATTCAATATGATAAAGTTAAAGATTTATTAATTAAATTTAATTTGTATGATATTTTAAAAAAAGTAAATGAAGAATATGTATTAGAAATGTGCAAAATAGGACAAAATATTTTAGCAGATAATTATTTTAAAAATGCAGCTGATAAATTTAATCTTAATTATATAAAATATCAATTTTATAGTAAAAAATATGACGAAATTAAAAGTGTATTTCATGAAAATGAATATTTGAAAAATGATATTAACATGCTTATTATTTATTTAAGAACATTATATATGACTAATGATCTTGAAAAAATAAAATTAGAATTACAAGTTTTAGATTTAAATCAATATATTAATCCGGTAGATAAAATATTTTTAGATTTTTTATATAAAATAACATTAGATGAACATATTGATTATATTAAAAATGAATTAATTTTTTTAGGTGTAAAAATGTTATCTCCTGATATTATTTATGAAGGTAGTAAAGTGTTATTAGAATATTATTTTGATAATAAAAAATATAAATCATTCTGTTTATTAGTTAGAGAAAACAAAAAAAATATGGAAATGATTAATCAAGTTTATGATAAATTAATAATTATTTAATTTATCATTTTTTTATTTGTATTTAATAATATTTAGTGTATAATGTATAAAGATGGGAGGGTAGATTATGGAAAAAATTAAGAATTTATTTAAATGGATTAATAAGTATAAATTACTTTTTATAAGCGTAATTTGCTTAACAATTATTTTAACAATGCTTTATTCTTATTTACCACTTTTTACACAATATGTTTTTAATGAAGTATTAGATGATAAAGTTAATTCTACTAATTTACCAAAATTTTTAATTAATATATTTAAAATGGGTGGAGATTCTAAAATTAATGTTATTATTATAGTAGCAATATCATTAATTTTATTTCAGACATTTAGAGCTTTATTAAGATTTTTAGAAGGTTTTTTACGCGGAAAATTAAAAGAAAATATTGCGTATGATATGCGTAATAACTTATATAACCATATTATGGAATTATCTTATGATTATCATAATAATTGTGATACAGGAGATTTAATTCAAAGATGTACTTCAGATGTTGATACTGCAGGATTATTTATTTCAACTAGATTAGCGGATTTTATGGATATGCTTGCTACAATTATTATGGGGTCTTATCAATTATTTATGATTAGCCCTTATGTTATGTTAGTTAGTTTAATAATTGTCCCTGTAAATGCTTTTAGTAGTGTATGGTTTTTTAAAAGATCTAACATAATTTATGATAAAGTAGAAAAATCTGAATCTGATATGACTACTGTTATTCAGGAAAATATATATAATCAAAAGGTTGTAAAAGCATTTGCTAATGAAAAATATGAAGTTTCTAAAATGGATGAAAAAAATTTATTATATTATAATGAAAGTGTAAAATTTAATAGATTTAATAGTTTGTTTTGGGGAATTTCAGACGGACTTGTTTCATTACAATTTGTATTAACAATTTTAGTTTCTATAATACTAGCAAAAAATAATAAATTATATTTTGGTGATATGACAGCAGTCTTATCACTTGTAAATATGGTTGTTTGGCCAATGAGAGGATTAGGAAGAATTGTAAGTGATTTTTCAAGATCATTAGTTGCTGCTGAAAGAATAGAAGAAGTATTAAAAAAAGATAGTGAATATTTAATTAATGGCAAATTAAAACCAGAAATTAAAGGTAAAATCGAATTTAAAAATGTTTCTTTTAAATTTGATGATAGTGATAAACCATTATTAAATGATGTAAGTTTTAAAATTTTACCAGGAGAGACTGTTGCATTAATTGGTAAAACAGGTAGTGGTAAATCAACGATAATGAATTTACTTACAAGAATGCAAGAAATATCATCAGGTAAAATTTTAGTAGATGATGTTGATATTTCATTAATTGATAAAAAACATTTAAGAAAAAATATTGGTATGGTTTTACAAGATCCATTTTTATATTCTAAAACTATATATGATAATATTGCAATAACTAATACTAATATAGAAGAAGAAAAAGTATATGAAGCAAGTAAAATTGCTGATATACATAATGATATTTTAGAATTTGAAAATGGATATAAAACTATTGTTGGTGAAAAAGGTTCTACATTAAGTGGTGGACAAAAGCAAAGAATTTCAATAGCAAGAATTCTTATTGATGATAAACCAATAATAATCTTTGATGATTCATTAAGTGCAGTTGATACAAATACAGATATTAATATTAGAACATCTTTGAAAAACAAAACTAAAAATACAACAATTTTAATTACTCATCGAATTACGACAGCAAAAGAAGCAGATAAAATTATCGTAATTGAAGATGGAAAAATAAGTGGAATTGGAACACATGATTCATTAAAAGAAAATAATAATTTATATAAATCATTATGGGATATTCAAGGTCACTTAGAACAAAAATTTTTAGATTCTATAGGTGGTGATGAATAATGGAATTTGATGAATTAGAAGAAAAAAAGGTTGATTTAAAAATATGGAAAAAAATCTTTAATTTTGTTTTTAAATCAAAAAAAGAATTAATTTATATGATGATTACGGTAACTATTCTAGCATTCCTTGATGCTTTTATTCCAATATTAAATAGTTATGCTTTAAAAAATTATTTTAATGTTGATAGTAATCTTAGTAGATTATGGATATTTATTTTGTTATATGTTGTTGTAAGTATTTTATATTTTATTATTGTGACATTGTTTATTTATTTAGCTGGTTTAGTTGAATCTAAAACATCCTATTTAATTAGAAAAGAAGCATTTAAACATTTACAAATTTTACCTTTTTCATATTATGATTTAACCCCAACAGGTTGGATAATGGCTAGAATGACAAGTGATTCTAGAAGATTAGCAGAAATTATTTCATGGGGTATAGTTGATTTTTTATGGGCTATTATGATGATGGTTTTTATTTTAGTAATGATGTTTTTTTATAATTTTAAGTTATCACTTGTTATATTAGTTTTTTTCCCAATTATTTTTATTGTTACAGTTTATTTTAGAAAGAAAATGTTAAAATCTTATCGTGATGTAAGAAAAATAAATAGCGAAGTAACAGCAAAATATAATGAAGGTTTTTTAGGTGCAAAAACAACAAAAAGCTTAGTTATTGAAGAAAATAATAAATATGAATTTCATGAAAAATCTACTTCTTTAAGAAAAAGTTCGATCAAAGCTCAAATTGTTTCTTCATTTTTTGGACCTACAATGTTTACATTGTCATATGTTGGTGTAGGAGCTACCTTAATATTTGGTGGTAATATGGTTTTAAAAGGAATTTTAAGTGGAAGTGTATTATACTTATTTATTGATTATACTATGCGTTTTTTTGATCCTGTTATGAGTTTATCAAGATTATTAGGAGATTTTCAAAATGCTCAGGCAAGTGCAGAAAGAATTATCAGTTTATTAGAAACAACTCCGGATATAATTGACTCTAAAACTGTAATTGAAAAATACGGTGATACATTTAATCCAAAAACTAATAATTATGAATTATTAAATGGAGATATTGAATTTAAAGATGTTTCATTTAAATATAAAGTTGGAGAAGAAGTATTAAAAAATTTTAATTTAAAAATAAAAAAAGGAGAAACTATTGCTTTAGTAGGTCATACTGGAAGTGGTAAAACAACAATTTCAAATTTAATTTGCCGTTTTTATGAACCTACTTCTGGTAAGATATTAATTGATGATGTTGATTATAAAGAAAGATCTGTTGGATGGTTACATCAAAATATAGGGTATGTTTTACAATCTCCTCAATTATTTAAAGGTTCAATTTTAGATAATGTTAAATATGGAAAATTAGATGCATCTTTAGAAGAAGTAAAATATGCTTTAGATATTGTTAAAACAACAGATTTTATTTTAAAATTACCTGATACATATAATTTTGATGTTGGGGAAGGTGGTAATAAATTATCTTTAGGTCAAAGACAATTAATAAGTTTTGCAAGAGCAATCATTAAAGATCCTAAAATATTGGTTTTAGATGAGGCAACAAGTTCTGTTGATACAAAAACTGAATATTTAATTCAAGAAGCAATTGATAATATTTTAAAAAATAGAACAAGTATTGTGGTTGCACATAGATTAAGTACAATAGTTAATGCTGATAAGATTATTCTTTTAGATGAAGGAAGAATTGTTGAAATGGGCAGCCATGATGAATTAATTAAATTAAAAGGTCAGTATTATACATTATATAAAAATCAATTTATTAAAGAATTAAAAGAAAAAGACAACTAAAAATTAAATACATGGGTATAATATTTTTGAGGTAATAATATGATTATAAAAATAATTAATAATGTAATTATTAAATTAAAAATGTTAAAAGAAAAAATGTATTCATCCTTAGCTGGAATGTTGTCTTTTTTTCTTATATTAAGTATTGTTCCGTTAATTTTTTTAATTTTATTAGGATTAAATAATTTAAATTATGACATTAATTTAAATTATTTAAATAATAAAGAGATTTCTTATATTATATTAAGAATGATAAATAATATTGATAAAAAAAATTATTCAATTTTTTTTGTTTTAACAAGTATTTATTCTAGTTCTACATTGTTTTATCATTTGATTAAAGCAGGTGAATTAATATTTAATAAGAAAAATGAGAGTAAATTATTTTTTTATAGGATAAATGCAATTTTAAATTTATTTGTTTTTTCTTTTCTTTTATTATTTTTAATATTTTTTAATCAAAAAATAATTAATAAATTTAATTTTTTTGATTTTTTTGTTTTTAAAATAATTTTTTATTTTTTGATATTATTTTTATTATGTTTATTTTTACATAAATATACAATTCCATTAAAACTTAATTTTAAAATAATTAAAAAAGGTGTTTTATTAAATGTAATATTATGGATGCTTACAAATATATTTTTTACATTATATATAAATTATTTTGCAGATTTTACTTATTTATATGGAACATTTTCTTTTTTTATAGTTATTTTATTATATATATATTTGTTGATGCAATGTTTCATTATATCTTTAATTTATACATTTAATTTCCATAAAAAGTCAGAAATAAAATTTTAAAAATGTAAATAATAAATGTTGGTGATAATATGAAAAAAATAGTTATTTTTAGTATTATTTTATCTATTTTTGGATTTAAAAATGTCTATGGAATTGGATATGGCATTCCAAAATCAGAAAACCATGAAAGACCTTATCCAGGAAATGAAATTAATAGTATTATAGATGGAATAAATAATTATTATATAGGAAATGATAATAAAAAAATATATTTAACATTTGATATGGGATATGAAAATGGATATACATTAGATATATTAGAAACATTAAAATCTGAAAATATTAATGCATGTTTTTTTATAACTGGGCATTATTTAAAAAGTAATGTTGATTTAGTTAAAAAGATGTTTGATGAAAATCATATAGTAGCAAACCATACATTGCATCATAAAAATTTAACAAAATTAAGTGATTTAGAAATAATTGAAGAAGTTAAAAATTTAGAAAATGAATGTTTAAATTTAACAGGTTATAAAATGAGTAATTATGTAAGGCCACCAGCAGGAGTTTTTGATAAAAGAGTACTTGAGGTTTTAAATAATAAAGGATATAAGAATATATTTTGGAGTTTAGCTTATGTTGATTGGAAAATAGATGAACAAAAAGGAAAAGAATATGCATATAATAATGTAATTAGTAGGATTCATAATGGAGCTATTATTTTAATGCATGGAGTAAGTAAAGATAATAATGATGCATTAAAAGATATTATTGTAGAACTTAAAAAGCAAGGTTATATTTTTTCATCTTTAGATGAATTATAAAAAAGTTTTAAATGTTAAGTGTAAATAAGAAAATTATTAAAAAAATTTAAAAGAAGTATATAAATCTTTCAGACTTTCAAAAATATGGCAAGCAGTAAGAATATGAATGTAATACTGATACAAATATAATGTCAATAATCTTTTATTCTTTTCATATTCCTAACTGCTTAGCTGTATAAATACAATATACTTTAATAAATAAAATAACTAAATATAATATAATTTTTAAAATATTCTTACTCTTACTCATAAAATTTACCTTTTGTTCATATCTTTTTTCTTGACTTTTAAATAATAATAATATATAATTTGAAGTGTTCTAACAAGCTATTGAAAAACCACACCAATGATGTGGAATAGCAAAAATGAACACATAGTCCATTAGGACTATTTTTTTTTACTTTTTAAAATTTTATTAGTTGATCATAATCTTCTTTTGATAAAAACCAACTTTTAATAGGTTTTTCGTGAAAATTTGATTTTACATCAATTCTTACTTTATTTTCATAATAACTAAGAGATTTATCATTTTTATTAGGGTTTTTAACAAAACTATTATTTTTATGTGTTTTATCTCTTTTTGGCGTATGAGTAACTTTTATGTAATCATAGTTTTTCTTATCTTCGCCTACAATTAGAGCATTATGTTTACTTTTTTTATGGTGTCTAAAATGAATTTTTTTAAAATCTTTAAATAAAGCCATAATAATTCCTTTCTAAAGCCTTTTAAGGCTTTTTCTTTTTGATTGTAAATAAATCACCTAATATCTTAAATGGTAATGATATAATAATAAAAATACCTTTTACAAATAATTCTATTATTGCAATTATTCCCTTAAATAAAATTCCAAATATAGGGGATAAAGCACTAAAAATAACTATTAAAATTAAGATACCTATTAGCATTAATATTTTTTCAAACATATTTTCTATATCAACATTTGCAATATTTCCCGTAAAATCATCAGTAGGAACATCTACTGCATAAGCATTTTTTATTAATCCGTTTGTTTCGTATTTTAAACGTAATATTGCAGTATTAGAAACACCGCTACCATCTATAATACTTGTTATTACATAACCATCCCACCAATTATCTTTAGCATAAGCTTTTGTTTTTACTGGTGTTATTGTTTTTATTTCTTACCATCCGGTTCAGATGCATTAATTCTATCATTAACTTTATCTTCGGTAATAGCATAATTCATTTTAACTCTTCCTAAAAATTGAATATGATAATTATATTGTTTGAAAGTAACATTTATTTCCAATAAATTATCAATTTCTTTATGGAAT
>CAYZIB010000003.1:0-90754 GCA_964478425.1 uncultured Anaeroplasmatales bacterium
TGTCCTTCACTTAGTATAAGTAGTATTGAAGGAGCATTAAGAAAACTTATTGAGCTTGGTGAATTAAAACGAGAGGGTAGCGGTAAATCCATTTGTTATTATAGATTGAAATGAAAAAAATTAATTATAATTTTCTCTTATAATAAAATCTAATACCTTAAAATCTATTATAAAATAAGGGAAAGTAAATGATAATAAGGTAAGAATCTATCAGAAATGGTAGGTGCATTTCTTATACTCAAAAATATGATTTAAAAATTTAGTGATAATTTCTTATTTTTAGATATACTGACATTTTTTAAAGATAAATTACAACGTCTAACAATGTCTCTAGACCATCTTTTACATATAACTAAAAAAATTAAGTATATAGAAAGTCCTATAAGAAGACCTTGTTAGACATTGTAATTGATGGTATTAAATCAATAAATACTGTATTAAAAAGTTATCAACTATTAACTGGATATAATATTCTTTTTATGGTAATGTACGTGATAACCCAAGATTATGAAAATAGTATTTTAATAGTGTAGGATTGGGGATGCAGACATTTTTTTAGATAAGGGAGTTGTTTTCCTATTCTCTAATGTAAAAAGTTAGCACTATATTAGGTTATGATTAATTTTATTTTTTATGGAGGTTATTGATGAAAAAAAACATTAAAATATTACTAATAGTTGATGCTTGTGTTGCTATTATTATTTTATTTGGTTTCATGATTATGGAAATATTAAGAGCAATACCATTTCCAAAAAATTCTACTTTTGATCTTATTTGGTATATATTTTGTGTGGGTGCTTACATTACTGGAGCTCCTTTCCTAATATTTTTTATAGTTAATTATATAAAATTTTTGATTCAAAGACTTAAAAATAAATAATCAAAGAAAAAAATATTACAAGACTTTGACGGAGACATAAAGCATATGAGTGCATGTGGATTAAGTGTTAAACATAATCATTTTGTTGCAAGTAAATTAAGTGGTAAACCTTTTTTATTTTCCAAAAATACAAGGTAGCAATAGCGAACGTATTGAAAAATACGAGATTTTGTTTTATAATTATTACACTATTAAATAAAAATTTCAGGAGGTGAGTATAAAACATAAAGGGATGTTTATTGTTGTAAAAACGTGACTTGTTGAACAAAAAATGCCAGATATTGTAGAAAAAGCCCGATGGGGTAAGGATCTGCATAAAAGTTGTTAGTAAATCACAAACAGTTACTCAAATGACAACTAAATTAACGGGATTGTGTTTAGATAATCCTAATTTAGCAATAAAAGTTATTTCTTGGGCTGCAAAATAGCAAAATGGTTATTTTAATTGATAAAAGGAGATAAAAGTAATGATAAAAATACCAAGTGATTTTAGTGGGATTTCAAAATTGGAGAAACGTGATGATAAATCATTACTTTTGTCCTTAATATGTCCTTGTGGGGGGAAAAAATTTTTAATATTAGTAAATTCAAATGACCCTAATTTGTCAAAAAAACAAGAATTATTTGATTCTTTAATAAAAAAATATGGTGGGTATGGTCATTGTAATATTTTTTCTGATAATAATTGCAAAGTATTTATAAATTACAAAGGAATACGTGGATTATTCACAAAACCTAAATTAATTGATTCTGATCTAATACCTGCTGAAACAAAAATTGTAAAAGCAAAATGTTTACATTGTGGTAATGAATTCTTACTTTATGATAATAGGAAACATGGAGTTGTTAAGTATGAAAAAGAACTTGATTATTGTAATTTGATATATAAGGAAATTGCGTTTAATAAAACGATTAAAATAAAATTAGAATATGATATTACCATGGATCAATATGAACGAAAATATTTGTTTTCAAATAAAAATCCATATGAAGATTGCTATTCTTATATTAAAATATTTTATATTGAAAATAATAAAGAAAAAATTATTTTTGAAGATGATATGTAGGTAAATTTTTAGTAATTTTTATTATATCATTAATGAAATTGAAATGAATTAGAGCTCATGGAGTAATATCCGTGAGCTTTTTTCATACAACGAAGGAGGTAGGGTTATGCCTAGTAAACCAAAGAAACCATGTGCCTATCCGGGTTGTCCGAATCTTACGCATGAAACCTATTGTGAGGAGCATCAAGCATTAAGGTATAAACAGTATGACAAATATAATAGAGCTCTTAATCACGATAAAAAGTACAGGAATAATTGGAAAAGAATCCGAGTCTTGTATGTAAAACAGCATCCTCTATGTGAGAATTTTTTGAAGGAATTTAGAATCACTGGTATAAAGATGATGTCTTTTTAAAGTTGCTCACAAAAACCACGAAAAGTTGCTCACTTATCTTGACGAAAATTGCTCAGTTTGATATAATGATAAAAAGAGGAGGTTAAACTATGAGTATAATAGAGAATAAAAGCGAATACAAAAGAAGAGTTATAGATGCTACGATTGAAACTTATTTGGAAGTAAGTGGTGCGATTTGTATCGAAGGTCCGAAATGGTGTGGAAAGACTTGGACATCTGCATTTCATTCAAATAGCGAGTTTTTGGTTGGAGATCCTACTAATAATTTTTCGAACAGACAGCTAGCGGAGTTAAATCCTTCTTTAATTTTGCAAGGTGAAGCACCTCGTATGATAGACGAGTGGCAAGAAGTTCCGTCTATTTGGGATGCAACACGTGCAGAAGTGGACAAGCGTCATAAAAAAGGTCAAATTATTTTAACTGGTTCATCGACGCCTAAAACGAAGGGCATCATGCATACCGGTTCAGGTCGAATTGTAAGACTGCGAATGAATACAATGTCATTATATGAATCCGGTGATTCATCTGGAAAAATCAGTCTGAAAGAGCTTTGCGACGATAAATTGACTATGCAAATGCTTGATGAAGTGCCATTAGAAAAACTTGCAATGTATATTGTCCGTGGCGGTTGGCCCGAAAATATTTCCGTAGATGATAAAAAGGTTCATTTAATGCCAAGGGCTTATATGGATAACCTTATAAGTGAAGACTTAAATAATCTGGATGACGGCGTAGAATACGATAAACATAAAACAGCATTGCTTCTAAAATCACTTGCAAGAAATGAATCGACTACAGTATCGGATTCATCTTTGCTTAAGGATATTATTGCACAGGATAGTGAATCTATGAGCAGGAATACGATTGCAAAATATCTTGAAGCTTTGAATCGCTTGTTTATTTTGAATAATCAAACTCCCTTTTCTCCGAATCTGCGTTCGTCGCTTCGAGTAAAACAATCCGAAAAGAGACATTTTTCCGATCCAGCGATGGCAGCCGCTCTGTTAAACATTACACCTGAAAAATTGCTTGGTGACTTAAATACTTTTGGATTCTTATTTGAAGGATTAGTAGAGCGTGATTTGGCGATTTACGCTCAATCGTTTGGAGCTAAGTTGTTCCATTATCAAGATTATAAGAACAATGAAATCGATGCTGTAATAGAACTTGAAAATGGCGATTGGTGTGCTTTTGAAATAAAACTCGGTGCAAAGAAAATCGATGAAGGTGCAGAGAATTTAATTAAAGTTTGTAACGAAATTGAAAAGAATGGCGGAAAAACACCGAAGATTAAATGTGTAATATGTGGTTTATCCAATGCTGCATATCAAAGACCTGATGGGGTTTATGTTGTGCCAATTACTGCATTGAAAAACTAATTATGGCATACTTAGTAAAGATATTTCATATGCTTATGATTTTATAACTAGTTTATTCTAAATTTGTGGGAGAATATAATTAATGAAAAAAAGATTTATTATTGATTTTATTATAGAAATTATAACGATTATATTAATGTTAGTTTTTTTAATTTATGGCATTATTTATTCTGAATATAATATTTTTGGGTTTCTGTTGTTATTTATTTTTATAAATACAATTGTTTTATACATTTTATTTTCAAATTATATAAAAAATTGTGATTTATATATCAGTGATTATCATTTTTTTATATATCAGGAAAAGAAGATGTTGTACTATATTGCAAAAAGATTAGTAACTTGGATAGCAAAATGTATTTTTTAAATTATGCTGGAAAAGAAATTGAGTTTCGCACCGATGATAAAATTTTGGGGGATCATATGTTCTTTGCATATGTGATTAGAAATATTCGTTTTAAAGAAGTTTCTAAAAAAAGACCACTGATTTATATTTTTAAAAGAAAAGTTAAGTTAAAAAATATTAAACTAAAAAAATTAACTGTTATTTTAAATGGAAAAAAGTATGTTCTAGTAAGTAATGGTATTTCTAAGAGTAAATTTACTTTGATTAATAAAGCGTGGTATTGGAGATATTTTTTATTAACGCCAACAAATACAAGAACATTAGTTAAAGATATAAATTTTATTGATGAAAATAAGTTTCAAAAAGGTAAAACAGTATATCCAAATAATTAATAAATTTTTTAATATTTAAAAACATGTTGGTTTTAATGTGTAACATTATTAGGAGGTTTTATGAAAAGAAAATACAAGTTGTCATATATTTATAGTAAATGTGGAAAACTATATGAAGAAGAATTGAGTTTTGATAAATTTTATGAATCTTTCTCTAATTGCATTAGCGAATATGAATTTAATTTTGAAAATTTAACAATTTATTTAGCATATCATAGCGAATGTTATGATAAAGGAAAAAATATAATTTACGAATTAAATATTGTTGATGAACTTGACAATACTAAAAATTATAATTTTTTAAATGTTGATGATTTATTAAGTGCAAAAATTATTGATGGGTACTCATTACTAGATATATGGGCATATCTATCAAATTAAAAGTTTTGAATAATTTTAAAGTTAAAATACTTATTAATAAATTTATTGCATTAACTTGAAATTATGAGGAATTAGAGTTCATGGAGTAATATACGTGGGCTTTTTTCATGGTCAAAAAGGAGGTAGTGGTTATGCCAAGTAAACCAAAGAAACCATGTGCCTATCCTGGTTGTCCAAATCTAATGCATGAAACCTATTGCAAGGAGCATCAAGCATTAAGGCATAAACAGTATGACAAATACAACAGAGCTCCTAATCACGATAAAAAGTACGGGAACAATTGGAGAAGAATCCGAGCCTTGTATAAATGTTAAAATAAAAGTACCCAATTGGGGGGATATTTAACTTGATATTTATACGTGGGGTTTCGTGTGCAAAAATTTGAGATCAAATGATCAGGTTTAAGTAATCTTATTTGCTGTTTTATTTATAACTTGCGACGTATTTGTCGAAAGTTTGAGGTGAAAAAAATGGTTATATCCTAAAAAAATCATATGATGTTGATTTTTTTGGAAGAACTATTAAAACATTTATATATTCAAATAAATAATTAACACATAGATAAAATATTAATTTGATTAACACACAATTAACTTTATTTATTAGAATCATTAATATTGAAGTGGTTATAATTATGAAAAATAAAAAAGAATTAACAATAGAGTTATTATCGTTACTTTTAACATAAAATATCTCAAAAAGCACTAGATTAAAAGAAAAATTTTGATGGAAATAATGATTAAATTGTGTTACAATTTTCTTGGATATTTTTTATGATAAATGTATGTATGAAAATGTAAAAAAATTGTAAGAATAATTTAGTATAATTACATATAAATTTTAAATTATTTTAGGAGAGTTGATTTATGACTTTATATGAAAGAATACAATTATATGCAAAAAATGAAAAAATAAGCATTTCTAAAATTGAAAAAGAATGTGGATTAGGAAATGGAACTATTGGAAAATGGAAAGATTCTATTCCTAAATCTGATAAGTTATATGATGTTGCAAAATATTTAAATAAAACAGTTGAATATTTTCTAACAGGAGAAGATTATGGCGCATCTAACAATTTGCATAATACTTTAACAAATTCTATTGACGAATCTATAAATAATTTAACTTTAACATTATCAAAACAAGAGTTTGAATTAATATTAAAATATAGAAAAATGACATTAAAAGAGCAATCATACTTACTTAATTATGTATTAAACATTAAAAATGAATGATTAAAATAATTGTAGTGATATTAGGTTGTTTAAGTAAATTTCTATTAATTTTATAATTATTAAAGAAAATATAAATTAATATATAATATTATCACACTTGAGAAAGGAGGATATGATAAAATGGAAAAATTACAAAAGAAGCTTTTTGTTGCGAAAACAATTGAATTAGTTGTACTTTTATGTATGTTAGTAATAGGTTTTTTACCACTTACAACACTTGGGTTTAATTTTGAAGAATATTATTCAGTATTTACATTATTTTTCCCGATAAATCTTAGTAATACTGGAATTTTTGCACTTTTATATGAAGCTATTTTTGCTTTGGTTTTTATTACTAGTGTTTTAAATTTTATAAGAGTTTTAAAATTAAAAATAAATGATGATGTAAAAAAATATTATATTAAAGGTAAAACTGTATTTGTGTTAATTGTTCTTTCATTTGGAATTTCAATGTGCTTTGCTGCAATATATGGTACACCTATAATGTTTATATGGTTTTTTATACCAGCTTTGGTTTTTGCTATTATAAACATAATTGTTAAAGTCACAAATAAAAAAATAAAAAAGTTAAGAGAAAATTTATTAAAAAATTAAAAAAGTTTCCGTTTTGTAAATTAACAAAACGGAATTTTTATATACTTTAAATAAAATCTTGGGTAAATAAAAATTATATATTAAAAAAATATTATTAAAATATTGCTTATAAAAATCAATAAATTTTTATCAAATTGGTTATATTAGTATCCATATAAGTATAATATGGATAAAAATTAATAAGATAATTTGTTGATGGAAAAATATAAAAAATAATTTATCTTTTTGTGTCATATTTTTATCTTTTTATCAAAAATATTTCTTGCTTTATAAAATTAATTATATTATACTTTTAACAAGTTAAAGGTGAGAAAATGTATAAAGTAGAAAAAAATGAAAATAATCAATATGAAGTTAAAATAGGAAAAAAGATAATTAAAGTTTTTAAACAATATAATGAAGCTTTAGCATATTGTAAAAAACTAAATTCAAGTAATAATAAAAAGAAAAAAACTTCTACAGGTAAAAAGAAAAAATCTAATAAAAATAAGAAAAAAAGTACTTTAAGAATAATTGCTATAATATTAATAATAGCTATCCTAGCTTATTTATATTATGCTGGAATTTTGTTTGAATTTAATAATGAAGGTATTCCTCCAAATAATAATAATTCATACACTGAAAGTACTATTAATGAAAATGTAATATTTGATGATTTTCAAATTCATTTTATGATGCTAGGAAATGATAAAGCAGGAGATTCAATTTATATTAAAGCAGGAGATACTGATATTATTATAGATGCAGGAAGTGAGCAATCATCAGTTGATACAACTAAAGCATATATGAATAAATATATCAAAGATGGTAAAATAGAATATGTTATATTAACCCATGGAGATTCTGATCATGTATCTGGATTTACTGATACAACATCAAGGAAAGGTATATTATCTTCATATGAAATAGGGACTATTATTGATAATAAGTTAACAAATAAAACTACTCAAGTTTATAATAAATATATAACATTAAGAGATAAAATTGTTTTATCAGGAACTACACATTGGTATGCTTCTGATTGTTTTAATAATACTAATGGGGCAAAAAGAGATATTAAGCTATCTGATAATGTTACAATGTCAATATTATATAATTATTATTATTTTAATAAATCAAATGATGAAAACAATTATTCAGTATCAACTATGTTTACTTATACTTATAATGGAATAAATAAATATTTTATGTTTACAGGAGATTTAGAACTTGAAGGAGAAGAAAAAATGGTAGAGTATTATGATTCATCAACTATTGATAAAACTTTACCAGAAGTAGAATTATTTAAAGCGGGGCATCATGGTTCTAAAACTTCATCTAATGATTGTTTATTAAGCATAATTAAACCAAAAGTATGTGTTGTATCATGTTGTTGTGGAACTGATGAATATACAGAAAATTTAGATAATCAATTTCCAACTCAAAAGTTTATTTCAAGAATTGCTAAATATACAGATAGTGTTTATGTAACATCAATTTATGAAACCTTAGAAAATACAGGAACTCAAATTAATACTTCAGGTTTTAAAGCGTTAAATGGGAATATTATAATTTCTTGTTCTAATGAATATATAGGACTTTGGGCTAGTAATAATTTAATAAAATTAAAAGATACAGAATGGTTTAATCAAGAAATAACTATAAATGGTATAACCAGAAAAATGCGAATTTGGGAGTGACATTAATATGGGAAATGAGCTAACTAAAGAAGATATAAAAAATAGTATTGAATATAAGTGGAGAATAGAATTAATAAAAAATCTTTTGTTTAGTTATTTAATTAATTTACTTGCAACATTACCTATAATGCTTTTTTCTTTAGAATTTGATGATTTATTATTAGCGTTTATAATATGGGTTATATGGAATTTAATTTTTGGAGTTTTCTTTTTAGCTAATATTTTTTATTATTTGTATAAAAATAAATATTTGTTTAAAAATTATCATAAATTTAAATCTTATATAGTTGTTTTGGATCATCCATATAATTCTTATTCATATAAAAGATCTACTTATTATACATGTTTAATTGAAGATAATTATATTAAAAAAAATGTTTGCACAAATTCTTGTTTTTCAAATGATAATATAGAAGAATTTAACAATCAAAAAGTTATTGGATTATATGATGACGTTTTAGAAAAAATTTATGTTATTAAAAAAATATAAGTTCACTTTTATGTGGACTTGTTTTATTTTTAAAATAATATATATATTTATAAAAAAATATGTTAAAATAAATTTGGTGATTTTATGTCTAAAATTAGTATGATAGGTTCAGGAAGTTGGGCGATAGCTTTAAGTAGTGTTTTAGCTAATAATAATCATGAAGTATTAGTTTATGCAAGAAGAAAAGAAGAAACTGATTTATTAAATAAAGGATATTCTAGTTATTATAAAAATCAAAAATTAAATTTTAAAATAAAAGCTACAAATGATTTTTTAAAAGCTATTAATTTTTCAGATATTATTATTATTTCTATTCCGATTGCTACTATATATGATTTATTTAAAGATATAATAAACAAGTATCCAAATAAAATATATGTTGTAACATCTAAAGGATTATATAAAGGAAAAAGTATTTCAACTTTATTTTTTAATATAAACCCTAATATAAATTATGGATGTTTATCTGGTCCAAGCTTTGCAAGTGAAGTATTTATTAAAAAAAATACTGCTATTGTAATTGCTTCTAATAAAATAGAAGTAGCTAAAAATTTACAAGTTTTATTTAATAATAATTATTTTAAAGTTTATACTCAAAATGATATAATTGGTGTTGAATATTGTGGGGCAATAAAAAATGTTTTTGCAATAATTTGTGGAATGATTGATGGAAATAATATGGGAACAAACACTAAACATGCAATTATTACAAGAGGATTAAATGAAATAAGTAAAGTAATTGAATTTGTTGGTGGAAATCATAATACATTATATGGACTTGCAGGAATAGGAGATATAATGCTTACATGTAATTCAATGCAAAGTAGGAATTATAGTTATGGATATAATTATAATCAAAATTCAAGTTTAGATTATAACCAAAAAGGAACAATTGAAGGTTTAAATACAATAAAAGAAATATATGAAATAGCTAAAAACAATAATATTGATATGCCAATTATAAATTCGTTATATAATATATTATTTAAAAACTCAAATATAGAAGATGAGACAAAAATACTTATGCAAAGAGCAATGAAGGGTGAAAATTAATGTTAGATAAAATAAAATATGATAGTTATATAAAATTATTACATCACGAATTAATTCCAGCAATGGGATGTACAGAGCCAATTGCTTTAGCATATTGTGCAACAGTTTTAAAAGATGTTTTAAAATCAATACCTGTTAAAACTAATGCATATATTTGTGGAAATATTATAAAAAATGTTAAATCAGTAGTAGTTCCAAAAACTAATGGATTAAAAGGAATAGAAGCAGCGATTTCAGCTGGATATTATGCAAATATCAAAAATAATAACTTTAGTGTATTAGAAACAATAAAAGAAGAAGATATTATTAAAATATCAGATTATTTAAAATTAGATAATATAAAAGTTAATCCTTCAAATAAACCTTATAGATTATATATTGAATTAATTGGATATGATAATTTAAATAATTATGCAAAAGTTATAATAAGTGGAGAACATACTAATATTTGTTTTATTGAATATAATGGTAAAATAATTTTAAATAAAGATTTAGAAGAAGTTGTAAGTACAAATAAATTAAATAAATTATTAAATGTAAAAGATATATTTGAATTTGCTAAAACATGTGATTTGGCATCAGTAAAAGATATTTTAAAACGTCAAATAGATTATAATATGCTTATTGCCAATGAAGGATTAAAAAATAATTATGGTGCAAATATTGGTCAAGTTTTAATTGATACATATGGAAAAGATGTAGATGTATTAATTAAAGCATATAGCGCTGCAGCATCTGATGCTAGAATGAGTGGTTGCAATTTACCTGTTATAATATTATCAGGTAGTGGTAATCAAGGAATAACTGCATCAGTACCAATTTATATATACGCAAAACATTTAAATAAAACAGAAGATGAAATGTATAGGGCTTTAATTGTTTCTGATTTAATAACATTAGAACAAAAAAAAGAAATTGGAAGATTATCAGCATTTTGTGGAGCAACATTAGCAGCAATAGGAGCTGTATCAGGAATTTGTTTTTTAAATGATGGAACAGTTGATGATATCTCAAATACTATATTAAATTCATTAGGAATAATATCTGGAATGATTTGTGATGGAGCTAAACCTTCTTGTGCAGCCAAAATTGCTGAAGCATTAGATTCAGCTTTATTAGGGTATCATATGGCAAGACATAAAAAAATTTTTAAATCTGGAGAAGGAATTATTACATCAACTGTTGAAACTACAATAGAAAATATAGGTAAAATTTCAAAAGATGGAATGAAGAAAACAGATGATGAAATTTTAAAAATAATGTGTCAAAAAAAATAAGAATTTGCTTTTAATATAAAAAGTGATATAATATAAAATACTTGCGTTTTATACATGAGTATTTTTTATAAAAAGAGGTAAAAATAATGTTAATAGAATTTTTTATAAACAGTATTTTATTAGGCATAGGATTAACAATGGATGCATTTAGTGTTTCTATTGCTGACGGATTAAATGAACCAAATATGAAAAAAAGAAAAATGGTATTAATTTCTTTAACTTTTGCTTTTTTTCAATTTATAATGCCACTTATTGGTTGGACATTTGTACATTTTTTAGCTGATAAATTTAAATTGTTTTCAGATATGGTTCCTTATATTGCTTTATTTTTATTGCTTTTTATAGGAATAAAAATGATTTATGATAATTTTAAAAATGAAGAAGAAAAAATAGATAAAGAATTAACTTTTTTAATTTTGATTATCCAAGGAATAGCAACTTCAATTGACGCTTTATCAGTTGGATTTACGATATCTAATTATTCGTTTTTTTATGCATTAATTGCATGTTTAATCATTTGTGTAATAACGTTTTTATTTTGTATAGTAGGTTTAATTTTTGGTAAAAAAATATCAAATAAGTTATCATCTTTTGCTAAAGTTTTAGGTGGTTTAATTTTAATATTTATTGGAATTGAAATATTTTTATCTAATATTTTATAATTTAAATATTATATATTTGTTTATTTATTGACTTTGTTTTTAATTAGATATATAATTAATAAAGAAAAAAGCTATGAAAAAGAGAGTATAATAAATGAAAATTTAAAGCAAGTTAGGGTTGATGTGAGCCTAGTAATAAGTAATTTATTAGAAAATCACTTTGGAGCTGCTAATTGAAATTAAGTAAATTTTGCCGGGTTCTTTCCGTTATAAAAGAAGCATATGATTGTATGTTAAATGGTGGTTAAACGATTATACTTCGTCCTTTTAATATGGACGAAGTTTTTTATTTTAAAAAGGAGTTGAAATAATGATTTATAAAAAAGTTCCTACTGATTTAAAATTTGTAGAAAGAGAACAAGAAACAATTAAATTTTGGCAAGAAAATAAAATTTTCGAAAAAACAATTAAATTAAGAGAAGATGCTAAAACATATACATTTTATGATGGACCACCAACAGCTAATGGTAAACCACATATAGGACATGTTTTAACAAGAGTTATTAAAGATTTAGTCCCAAGATATCATACAATGAAAGGTGAAAATGTATTAAGAAAAGCTGGATGGGATACACATGGTCTTCCTGTTGAATTAGAAGTTGAAAAACTATTAGGACTTGACGGTAAAGAACAAATAGAACAATATGGAATTGCACCTTTTATTGATAAATGTCGTGAAAGTGTTTGGAAATATAAAGGAATGTGGGAAGATTTCTCTAATACATGTGGTTATTGGGTTGATATGGATGATCCATATATAACATATGATAATAATTATATTGAATCAGTTTGGTGGAGTTTAAAGAAAATTTGGGATAAAGGATTATTATATAAAGGATTTAAAATTGTGCCATATTGTCCTAGATGTGGGACACCTTTATCAAGTCATGAAGTTGCTCAAGGATATAAAGAAGTAAAAGAAAAATCTGCAATTGCTAAATTTAAACTTAAAAATAAAGAAAATGAATTCTTTTTAGCATGGACAACTACCCCATGGACTTTACCATCAAATGTTGCGCTTTGTGTTAATGAAAATTATAGTTATGTAAAAATAAAAGTTGAAAATGAATTTTATATTTTAGCTGAAGATTTAATTAGTAGTGTTATTGATACTGATTATGAAATCGTAGAAAAGTATTTAGGTAAAGATTTAGAATATATGGAATATGAACCATTATTTAATTTTGCAAAACCTGATAAAAAAGCATATTATGTAGTTTTAGATGATTATGTAACATTAACAGATGGTACTGGTATTGTTCATATTGCACCTGCATTTGGTGATGATGACTATAAAGTAAGTAGAAAATATGATTTACCTATTTTAAAACTTGTTAATAGTCGTGGTGAAATGTCAGAAGAAACTCCATGGGCAAATACTTTTTGTAAAAAAGCAGATAAACCAATATTAGAACAATTAAAACAAGAAAATAAATTGTTTAAAGCTCTTGATTTTACCCATTCATATCCACATTGTTGGAGATGTAATACGCCTTTAATTTATTATGCTAGAGAATCATGGTTTATTGATATGCCAAAAGTAAAAGATAAATTAATTAAAAATAATCAAAAAGTTAATTGGATTCCAGAAACAATTGGTAGTGGTAGATTTGGTGATTGGCTTAAAAATGTTCATGAATGGGGTGTAAGTAGAGATAGATATTGGGGAACTCCATTACCTATATGGGAATGTAGCTGTGGACATAGACATGCAATTGGATCTATTGAAGAGTTAAAATCATTATCTAATAATTGTCCAGATAATATCGAATTACATAGACCTTATATTGATAATGTTACTATTAAATGTAGTAAATGTGGTGGCGAAATGAAAAGGGTAAAAGAAGTTATTGATTGCTGGTATGATTCAGGATCAATGCCTTTTGCTCAATGGCATTATCCATTTGAAAATAAAGAAAAATTTGAAAAAACATTCCCTGCTGATTTTATTAGTGAAGGTGTTGACCAAACTAGAGGTTGGTTTTATACATTAATGGCAATTTCAACATTAATTTTTGATGAAGCTCCTTATAAAAATGTTTTAGTATTAGGACATGTTCAAGATGAATTTGGTCAAAAAATGAGTAAAAGTAAAGGAAATGCAGTTGATCCATTTGATGCTTTAAAAACATATGGTGCAGATGCAATTAGATGGTACTTTTATTCAAATAGTGCTCCTTGGCTTCCAAATAAATTTTATGGTGGGGCTGTTACTGAAGGACAAAGAAAAGTTATGGGTACTTTATGGAATACTTATGCATTTTATGTTTTATATGCTAATATTGATAATTTTGACCCGACTAAATATGAATTTGATTTTAATAAATTATCAATAATGGATAAATGGCTTATTTCTAAATTAAATTCAGCTATTAAACAAATTGATGAAAATTTAAGTAGTTATCATATTCCAGAAGCAACAAGTGTAGTAGAAAAATTTGTTGATGAATTATCAAATTGGTATGTTCGTAGAAGTAGAGAAAGATTCTGGGCTAGTGGGATGGAACAAGATAAAATTAATGCATACTTAACTTTATATCACACATTAGTTTTATTTAGTAAAGCAATTTGTCCAATGTTACCATTTATTACAGAACAAATCTATAATAATTTAGTTCTTAGTGTAGATCCTAATGCTTTAGAATCAATTCATTTATGTGATTATCCAACAGTTAATGAAAAATATATTAATTTAGATCTTGAAACAAAAATGGAAGAAGTATTAGAAATTGTAGTATTAGGAAGAAATGCTAGAAATGCTGCTAATATTAAAAATAGACAACCAATTAAAACAATGTATGTAAAAGCATTAGAATTAACTGGTGAATTTTTAGAAATTGTTAAAGAAGAATTAAATATTAAAGAAGTAAAATTTGTTGAAGATGTTTCTAATTTTACTACTTATAAATTTAAACCTAAATTTGCTTCATTAAAAAATAAATGTGGTAATTTGATTGGAAAAATTCAAAAAGAATTACAAAATATTGATGGATTAAGTGCAATGAATGAATTAAATACTACAGGTTATTTAAAATTAGATGGTGTTGATTGTTTGCTTACTAAAGATGATTTTTTAATTGAAACAGAAAAAACTACAGGATATGAAGTTGTAAGTGATAATGATCTTGTAGTTGTATTAGATACTAATTTAACAAGTGAATTACTAGAAGAAGGTATGGTTAGAGAAATTATATCTAAAGTTCAAACAATGAGAAAAGAAGCTAATTTTGAAGTGATGGATCATATAAGTTTATATGTCATGGATAATGAAAAAGTTATTAATATTATTAATAAAAATATTAATTTAATTAAACAAGAAGTACTAGCAGATGATATAATATTTAATATGTTATCTGGTTATGAAAAGACATGGAATTTAAATGGTGAAGAAGTAAAATTTGCTGTAAAAAAATAAATTTAAAATAAAAATACTTTCGTTTGAAAGTATTTTTTTTATAAAAAAAATAGGTTATTAACCTATTAATATTAGATATGGCGCGCCTGGCAGAGATCGAATCCACAACCTTTTGATCCGTAGTCAAACGCTCTATCCAGTTGAGCTACAGGCGCATAATGGCGGTCTGGACGAGACTTGAACTCGCGATCTCCAGTGTGACAGACTGACATGTTAACCAACTACACCACCAGACCAATGCATGTAATATTATACCATGTTTTTTTTATTTTGCAATATTTATTTGTATTAAAAGATTAATTAGTATATAATTAAATTGGTGATTTAAATGAAAAAGTTTTTAATTATAATTTTATGTTTATTTTTTGTAGGATGTAAAAATAATCCGAGTGATAAAAATGATGATAAAAATGATGAAAATGATATAATAGATAATAAAGTAGAAACAGTTCCTATAATAAAAATAAATACAGATGAGGCTATAACATCCAAATATAATTATGTAAATGGAAAATTTAATTTAGAAGATGATATTATAGAAGAATATAATTTATCTGATATAGATTTAAAAATTAGAAGAAGAGGAAATAGTTCTAATGGAATGCCCAAAAAATCTTATAGATTAAAATTTAATAAAAAAATAGATTTATTTGGATTTGGAGAAGCAAAAAATTGGGTATTGATTGCTAATTATATGGATAGATCATTAATGAGAAATTATTATGCATATACTATGTCTAGTATGATGGAAAATTTAGAATTTACTCCAAGATTAAAATATGTAGAAGTCTATATTAATGATGAATATATGGGATTATATACTTTATGTGATCAAATTCAAGCTCATGAAATAAGGGTAGATATTAAAGCTGATTTAGAAAGTTTAGGAGATGAAATACCATTTTTTGTTGAATTTGATTATTATACATTTCAATATAAACATAGTTTAGCAGATCCATATTATTACTATGATCATTTTCCAGATGAAGATTTAGATAATTTACCTGATGCACCTTTAGAAAATGTTGATTATTTTGTAATTGGTAATAAAGAAAACTATAATTCTAATGTTGGTAAAACTGATTATGGTTATCCTTTTTCTATGAAATATCCAGAAACATTGACTGAAGTTACAGAAAATCAAGCAAATTATATTAAAAATTATATAAATGAAACTAATTCTGCAATTTTAAATAATAAAGATATTGATAAATATATTGATATTAAATCATTTGCTGAATATTTTGCTATTCAAGAATTATTTAAAAATCCAGATATTGGAGTTTCTTCTATTTATTATTATAAGAGAAATGGTGAGTTATTAAAAGCAGGTCCAATTTGGGATTTTGATTTATCGGTTGGTAATGCAAAGTATATTCAATATGGATATAATGGATTTTTAGCTGATTCAAATAGGGTTAATGATTGGTATGTACATTTAAGATTAAATAAAGAATTTAAAAAAGAATTTGTTAATTGCTTGAATAATATTAAAGATAATTTATTACCAAAATTAATCAAAGAAGCTGAAAAACAAAAAGAAGTTATAAAAGAAGCATATTATAGAAATTTTAGTAAATGGCAATTATTAGGAATATATGATGGCACAAGGGATTGGGCTGCACCTGAAGAGTTAATAAAATTAACAACAATAGATGAACATGTTGATTATATTAATAATTATTTAACTAAAAGATGTAAATCATTATTAAAAAGTTTAGAGTTTGGGTATAAACAATGAAAAAAATAATATTAGAGTTAAAAATTAATGTCGAAGATAACTTAAATAATAAATTAATAGAGTTATTAGGTAAAAATAATTTAATAAAATATGAAATTTTAAAAAAATCTATTGATGCAAGAAAAAAAAATAATATCTTATTTTTATATAAAATAAGAGCATATGTTAATAATCCATTAAATTATAATATAGAAGAATTAAAAGAAGAAACTAAATTAAAAGTTTTAAAAAATAAAAATGAATTACCAATTATAATAGTTGGATTAGGACCATCCGGATTGTTTAGTGCTTTAGAACTTGCTAAATCTAATGCTAATGTAATTGTAATTGAAAGAGGTAAAGGTGTATTAGAAAGAGTAAAAGATGTAAACTTATTTAATAAAACAGGAGTTATAAACAATAATTCTAATATATCTTATGGAGCTGGTGGTGCTGGAACTTTTTCAGATGGTAAGTTAAATTCAGGAATTAAAAATAAAGATATTAATTATGTTTTAAAAACATTTCATGAATTTGGGGCAAAAGAAGATATTTTATATGATAGTATGCCTCATATTGGAAGCGATTATTTAATAAATGTTGTATTAAATATGACTAATTATTTAGAACAATTAGGAGTTAAAATATTATATCAACATGAATTAATTGATTTATTATTTGAAAATAATATTGTTGTTGGGTGTAAAGTGAAATTTGATGATCAAATTATAAATTTACCATGTTCAAATATTATACTTGCTAGTGGACATGCATGTTTTGATACATTTTTAATGTATGAAAAATATTTTAATATGGTACCAAAAGCATTTTCTATGGGATTAAGAATTGAACATCCTCAAAAATTAATAAATCAAATTCAGTATGGTGATAAATATGCAAATGTATTAGGTAGTGCTAATTATAAACTAAATACTAAAGTATTAGATAGAGGTGTATATACTTTTTGTATGTGCCCTGGTGGAGAAGTAGTTATTAGTAGTATCGATAATAATTCAATATGTGTTAATGGAATGAGTTATCAAAAAAGAAATTTAGAAAATGCTAATAGCGCAATTTTAGTAGATGTTAAAGTAAGTGATTATTATAAAAACAATGTATTAGATGGATTTAGATTTAGAAATTATTATGAAAAAAAAACATTTGAATTAACGAATAAAATGTATGCTCCAGTCCAATTATTAAAAGATTTTTTAAATAATAAAGCAACAACCAAAATTAAAAGTGTTAATCCAAGTGTAAAACCTGGATATGTATTAAGTGATTTAAATTTATGCTTACCAAATTTTGTTTCTGAAGCAATAAAAAAAGGAATATATGATTTTGATAAAAAAATGAAAGGATTTTTATTTGATGATGCTGTATTAACAGGAATAGAAGCAAGATCATCTTCCCCTGTAAGAATATTAAGAGATGAGAATTTTTGTTCTAATATTAAAAATGT
This sequence comes from uncultured Anaeroplasmatales bacterium, assembly GCA_964478425.1. GTDB lineage: Bacteria > Bacillota_I > Bacilli_A > Acholeplasmatales > WRBM01 > CAYZIB01. The sequence goes on from CAYZIB010000003.1 coordinate 18,388, forward strand.
TTTTCCGTGTGGAGAAGGTTGTGGATATGCAGGTGGAATTACTTCTGCAGCATGTGATGGAATAAAAGTAGCAAGAAAAATTATAGATATATTAAATGAAGAGTAATAAAAAAATAGCTTTTTTAAGCTATTTTTTGCTTATAATGAGTTATTTATATTAAAATTAATTTTCTTTTTATAAATATTAATTAAACTATCACCAATTAATATAGCAATCAAAGATATACATGTTCCTTTTAATAAATTAAATGGAAAATATATAAAACATATTGCAAGAAAATAATTATTTATACCTGTCATACTTTTTAGTGCATTTAATGTATTTTCATTTAAACCAATACCGAAAAAAGAAAATTCACCTAAAAATAATGGAGTTAAAATTGTGTAATTAGCTAAAGTCATAATTGTAGATACTAAAATTACAACTAAACTATATTTTAATATTTTTGATTTTATTGAATTTCCTTTAATGATTTTGTTTAAAAACCACAAACAAAATACATATGATAAAGATGCGATTAAAGCTGTAACATGTGCGACAAAAGGAATTGCGCCACCTGTTTGTGGACCCCTAATAAGTAAATCGCAAAGTGTTTTTAATAAGGCAACTATAAATGCTTCTTTAAATCCAAATAATAAAAATGCAAATATAACTACAAAATCACTAAATTCGATTTTTAAAAATGGAGCAATCGGATATGGAATTTGAATATAACTCATTAAAATTACTCCAATTGCAGATAATAATGCTAAAATTGTAAGTTTTAAAATACTCTTTTTCTTCATATTTCCTCTTCTTTCTATAATAAAAAAAACCCTTAAAAGGGCAATGAAAAAAGATAAAATTTTCTTCTTCCATCTAGACTTTAACTATCGGTTCTAGAATTTAACTAGATCAGCTTGCGCTCGCGGACTTTACCGCCGGTCTGGAATTACACCATGCCCTGAAGTTGTTATTATTATAGCATATATAAATTTATTTGCAACACTTAGATATTTTGTTATATAGAAAACGTTTTTATTATATAAAATATAAATTTTATATACTAAATACAACAAATTAAGTTGTTTATTTTAAAAAAATATGTTAAAATTAATTGTTCGAATTGAATAAAAACATTATTCATGTAAAAAAAGAAAGGAAAACAAAATGAAAAAATTATTATTAACATTATTCGTTGCTTTTTCATTAACTGCATTAGTTGGTTGTGGAAGTAAAGCAAAAGAATACAAATTAGGTATGGGTGTTGTAGTAACTGATTCTGAATCAAAAGATATAACAGCTCAAATTGATGCAACAGTTGCAACAGTTGTTTTAGATAGCAATAATAAAATCGTTGCATGTCGTTTAGATGTTGCTCAAAATAAAATTACAGTTAGTTCTTTAGGAAAAATTACTGTTCCTACTTCATTTAAATCAAAAGTTGAATTAGGTGATGATTATGGTATGTCTAATGCTGCAGGTTGGGGTATGGACTGGAATGGTGATGGTGTTTCTTTAGAATGGTATAAACAAGCACAAGCTTTTGAAAACTATGTTGTTGGTAAAACAGCTGAAGAAGTAAAAAATATGCCTACACAAGTAGTTGAAGGTCATGGATATATTATTTCTAGTGAAGCTGATTTATTAGCTGCTGGATGTACTATCCAAATTACTGATTTTAAAGAAGCTGTTTATAAAGCATGTACTGATGAACAAGGTGTTTCATTTAAAACTTCTAAAAAATTTACATTAGGTGTTGGTGTTACATCATTTGATGATGGTTCAACAAGTGCAACAGCTGATGCAAATGGAACAATTAAAGTTTATTCTGATTTTGGTGCTACAGTTTTAGTTGATGGTAAAATCGCTGCTGCTTTAAATGATGCAATTCAACCTCAATTTACTGTTACAGCAGATGGTACTTATACTTTTGCGTTTACAGCAACAAAAAGAGAATTAAAAGAAAATTATGGTATGGAAGCATATGGTCAAAATTTAGATGGTAATGGTGATGGTATTGTTAAAGAATGGTACGTACAATCATTAGCATTCTCTAAACATGTTGTTGGTATGACTGGTGAACAAGTTAAAAACATGGAAACTAAAGCTAATGCAATTAATTACCAAATGTCAACTGATAAAGATTTATTAGCTGCAGGATGTACTATTCAAATTACTGATATTAAAGCTGTTGTTGCTAAAGCTTGCACTAACGCTCGTTAATATTAAATTTGTAAATGAGAAATACTACTAAAGTAAAAAAGTATTTCTGTTTGTTAATATTTATATGGCAACTTGTACTTTTTACAGGTTGCCATATTTCTAATAATAAAGAAAAAAATATTTGGCAAATACAATCATTTAATTGCTTTGATACTGTTTCAACAATCTATAGTTATAGCTATGAAACAAAAGAAAGTTTTAATGAAAATGCAACAAGTGCTCTTGAATTATTATCTGAATACCATAAATTATTCGATATATATTATGAATATCAAGGAATAAATAATTTAAAGACAATTAATGATAATCCAACTAAAGAAATAAAAGTAGATAAAAAATTAATTGATTTTCTTCTTTATACTAAAGAAATATATGAATTAACAAATGGAAAAACAAATGTAATGTTAGGGCCTGTTTTAAAGTTATGGCATGATGCAAGAGAAAATGCAAGTTATAATCCAAATAATAAGTATATTCCATCTATTACTGAATTAGAAACTGCTAATTTATATACTGATATTAATTATTTAATAATTGATGAACAAAATAATACTATTAAACTAGATAATCCTAATGCAAGAATTGATGTGGGAGCATTAGGAAAAGGATATGCAACAGAAATGGTTGCTAAAATGTTAATAGAAAAAGGAATAACAAGTTATGTTTTAGATATTGGTGGAAATATTCGAATTATTGGTAGTAAACAAGATGGAACAGGATGGAATACTGGTATTAGAAGTCCTTTTGATAAGAGTAAATATGCTTTATATTTAAATATAAAAGATATATCTTGTGTTACATCTGGAGATTATGAAAGATATTTTATTTATGAAAATAATAAATATCATCATATAATAGATCCTGTTACTTTAATGCCAGCAGATTATTTTTCATCGGTCACAATTTTATCAGAAAATAGTGGACTTGCTGATGCGTTATCAACTGCATTATTTTCTATGAATTATGAAGAAGGAAGATTACTAGTTGATAGTTTAGATAATGTTGAAGCTGTATGGATTTATAAAAATGGAAATATTATATATACTGATGGAGTAAATCCTATTAATTTATAAAAGTGGAGGAAGTAAAATGTTTAAAAAGAAAAATATTTCATCTTTACATTTACCACATAATAAAAATACAGCCGCATGTGTCCCTACAAGAATTAAAGATCCAAAAGAAGTAATATTACCTATGGATATGCATTCAGGACATGTAGCTGAACCTGTAGTAAATGTTGGTGATTATGTAAAAATTGGTCAATTAATAGCAAGAGAAGAAGGAAGATTTTCTTCTCCAGTACATGCTACTATATCAGGTACTGTAACAAAAATTGAACCGTTAAAAAGAGCTAATGGTAAAGAAGTATTAGCTATTTATATTGAAAATGATTTTAAAAATGTAAAAGATGATTTAAAAGCCCCTGTTATTAATAACTGCGACGAGTTTTTAGAAGCTATTAGACAAAGTGGATGTGTTGGATTAGGTGGAGCAGCATTCCCTACATGGGCTAAATTAAATGAAATGCGTAATGGAGAATATACAGTTGATACAGTTTTAGTTAATGCAGCTGAATGTGAACCATATATAACAAGTGACCATAGAATGATGGTTGATAATCCAAACTTAATAGTTGATGGTGTTGAATATTTAAGAAAATATATGCATGAATATTTAAGTAATGCTAAATTTAAAATTTGTATTGAAAAAAATAAACCTGATGCTATTGAAACATTAAAAAAAGCTTTTAGTGGAAAAGATTATGTAGAAATAGTTGAATTAAAAGCAATTTATCCACAAGGAGCAAAACAAGTAATGCTTTATAATGCAACAGGAAGAGTAAGTATTGCTGGGAAAAGATTTCCTTATTTCCATGCAATAATTATAAATGTAAGCTCACTTGCTAAAGTTGCAGAATATTTAAATACAGGTATGCCTCTTACAGAAAGAATCGTTACTGTAGATGGACCGGCAGTAGCTAATCCAAAAAATTTAATTGCACCTATTGGTACACCTATAAATAATTTATTAGAAGAAACAGGATTAAAAAATGAAGCTGCTAAAGTTGTAGTAGGTGGTCCAATGAATGGTAATGCAGTTTTAAATACAACAGATCCAATTGTTAAAGTTTCAAATGCAATATTAGTATTTGATGAAAAAACTGCAGTTTTACCAGATCCAACTGTATGTATTCATTGTGGAAGATGTATTGATAAATGTCCAATTAATATAAATGTTCCAAAAGTTGAACTTGCAATGCGAGTTAAAGATGATGAATTAAAAGAAAAATTATTAATTGAAACAGGAGTAAGACAATGCGTTGATTGTGGATGTTGTTCTTATGTATGTCCTGCTAATCGTCATTTATTATCAACAAATCAAGATGCTAAATGGTGGTTAAAACAATATGATAAAGCTAAAAAAGAAGGAGGAAATAGATAATGGAAAATCTTCATGTTTCTGCTGCTCCTCATATTAATAGTGGTGCTACAACACATAATGTAATGAAAGATGTTGCAATTGCTTTATTACCAGCAAGTATAGCTGCAGTTGTAATATTTGGATTACAAGCTTTATTAATTATATTAGTATGTGTTTTAAGTGCAGTTTTAAGTGAATATGTATTTAATTTAATTACAAAGAAAAAACAAACATTATATGATTTTAGTGCTGTTGTTACAGGATTAATATTAGCATTAAACTTAAGTACTAAAGTCCCTTTATGGCAATGTGCAATAGGAAGTGTATTTGCAATTATTGTTGTTAAATGTTTATTTGGTGGTTTAGGAAAAAATATTGCAAACCCTGCAATAGCTGCAAGAGTATTTTTACTTTTTGCATTTGGTTTAACAGTTGCTGGTGGTGCACTTCCAATTTTAGGATCAGATAAAAGTTTTTTTGGAATTGCTTTTGGAAATAATACAGGTGATATTATTGTAAGTGGAGCAACACCATTAGTTAATTTAAAAAATGGAGAATATAATTTATTAACATTATTTTTAGGTAATCATGGTGGTACAATCGGTGAAACTTGTGTTATTGCTTTACTTTTAGGCTATATTTATTTAGTATATCGTAAAGTTATTAAATGGTATGTACCTTTTGCATTTGTTATGACTGTATTTGTTTTATATTTTGTTAAAACAGGTGATTTAGGAATTTCACTTGCACAAGTATTAGCTGGTGGATTATTATTTGGGGCTATATTTATGGCAACAGATTATGTTACAACTCCATTATCTAATTTAGGAAAAGTAGTATTTTGTATTGGATGTGGAATATTAACATTTGCATTAAGAACTGGATTTTTAGGTTCATATCCTGAAGGTGTTTCTATTTCAATATTATTTATGAATATGTTAACACCATTAATTGAAAAATTTACAACTCCGAAAACATTAGGAGGTATTAAATAATGAATAATAAAAAAGATTTATTTAAAGCAAGTATTATTATGGTATTAGTTGTTTTAATTTTTTCATTTGCAATGTGGGGATTAAATTTTTATACTGCACCATTAATTGAAAAAAACAAAGCAGGAAGTGCTAATGAAGTTTTAAATGCTGTTATGCCTAATAATAATGGATTTACAGATATAACATCTACATTAACAATCAATTCTGAATCAGGTGTTTATGAAGTTCATAAAGAAAATAGTGGTGCTGGATATGTTATTAAAGCACAAAAACAAGGATATTCAAAACTTGTAAGTGCTGTTTGTGGGATATCTAGTGATGGTAAAATTGTTGGATTAACATTTGATTCAAATGGTGATTTTGATGTACCGAGTGCTTCAATTAATCAATTTATTGGACTTGATTCAGCATTAGCAGGTGTTGAATTAAAAAATGGAGCAACTTATTCAACTACTGCATTAAAAGAATTAGTTGAAGCTGCATTTGATTTATTAGTTCAAAATAATATGATTACTGCAGGTGTTAAATCAGATGAACAAGTATTAGAAGAATTGTTACCTACTGTATTTAATAGTTTTGAAAAAGGATCTGAATTACCTTCTTCAGGTAATATTATAAAAGCTTATAAAGCATCTAATGAAACTGGTTTTGCTTATTTTGTAAGAAATAATGAAGAAACATTATTAGTAATTGTAAATAATGATTTATCAGCTAAATGTTATAAACCAACTCATAATGAAACAAATAATACTTATGGATTAGAAGATGTTACTAATAATAATCAAAGTGTTATTGATCTTGTGATTAGTGATGTTGCTGATAAAGTTAGTAGTTTTAATACTAAATTAGAAAATAAAGTTAAAACTTTATATAATGATGCAAGTGAAATTGAATTTATTACTTTAAATTCATTTAATACGATTGCTAAAGCATTAAAATTTAAAACAAATAATAATTTATATTATGCATTCTATTCAAGAAGTATAAATTCATTTAATAGTACAATAATGGAAGTATTTGTAATAATTGATGAAGATGGTAAAATAGTTGAAACTAGTGTTTCTCCATTCTTCCAAGAAGAACAATATTTCTTTGCGGTTAAAGATTTTAATAGTAAAAATTATACAGATTCATTAATAGGAAGAACAGATGAAATTATCTCTAATAATTTATTTGATAAAGATAATGAATTATATATTACAGGAGCTACATGTTCAACTAATGGATTAAAGAATGCTTATAAAGATGCATTTAATGTATTTAATAACATTAAAGGAGGTAATAATTAATGAAAATTTTAAGTAAATATTTATTAAGAGGAACTCCTGCGTTATTAATAACATTAGGAGCAGGATTTGTAATGGCATCAAGTGCTGATGTTAGAGCAGGTTTAGGTATGGGTGTATGTATTACTATTGCTTTATTATTAAGTTCAATAGTAGTTTCTGGTTTAAGAAATGTTATACCAGAACGTTATCATCTTCCAATATATATATTAATTATGACAGGATTTGTTTCAATAATTGACATGTTAATGCAAGCATGGTTCCCTGAAGTATGTAATATGCTTGGAGTACATCTTGCAGCATTAAGTGTTTCAGCAGTAGTTTATCGTGATTGTGAAGAAGTTGCTGGTGTAAGTACAGAACAAAAATCAATTTTAACAGCTTTACTTACTGGATTATTATTTTTAGCAATCATGGTTGTTTGTGCATTATTCCGTGAAGTATTAGGTAATGCATCTTTCTGTGGTATTGAAATTGCGTTTTTAAAAGATTATAAAATTAGTGCATTAACTTCTGCATTTGGTGGATATTTACTTCTTGCAATTTGTGTTGCAGTATTAAAGAAAATTGGTGCATTAATAACTAAGGAGGCTAAATAATTATGACATTTGAAGTTATTATTGGAATATTATTAGCTGGTATTTTATCAAATAACTATGCATTACTTCATTTTTTAGGAACAGGCGCTGTTATTGAAAATGAAAGATCAGATAAAAAATCATTAATTATAGGTTTAGGAACAACTCTTGTAATGGTTTTATCTACATTAATTACATGGCCTTTAAATAAATATCTATTAAAAAATGTTCCATATTTACAAACAATGGCATTTGTAATTGTATTATTAATAGTAATTGAATTAATTCACTTATATACTAAAAAACATCTTGAATCTTATTGTAAAGTTGATTTTATGAAATTTACAATAAATGGTGCTGTTTTAGGTTTATGTATTCATAATACAAGTTTAATGTTTTTAGAAGCATTATTAACTGCATTTAGTGTTGGAATTGGATTTACATTAACATTAATTGTATTTAGTGAATTAGAACAAAAAATAGATAAAGAAGCAGTGCCAAAATCATTTAGAGGATTACCTATTTTATTATTAATCGCTGGTTTAATGGCATTAGCGTTAATTGCATTTTAATGAAAAAAAAAGATATAATTTTAATAGTTTCAATTTGTATTATAGCTTTATTAAGTTATGTTTTAATTCTTAATAATAAAAAACCAGGAGCAGAAGTAATTATTAGAGTTGATGGTGTTGAAGTTGCAAGATATAATTTAGATATTGATGGTACTTATGAATTAAATGGTGGTACTAATATATTAGTTATAAAAGATAAAGAAGCTTATTTAATTGATGCAAATTGTCCTGATAAGTTATGTATAAACCAAGGTAAAATAAGTAAAAATGGAGAAACAATAACTTGTTTACCTAATAAATTAACAGTTACAGTCGTTGGAAATAAAAATGATGTGGAGATAATAAGCTAAATGAAAAATCAAAAGATTGGATTACTTGGAGTTTTTACTGCTTTAGCAATGATTTTATCATTTGTTGAAAGTCAAATTCCTTCACTAGTTCCTGGAATTAAACTAGGATTACCTAATATTGCTATAATTATAATACTTTATCTATTTAGTGCTAAGGAAGCTTTTATTGTAAGTATAATAAGAGTAATTCTAACAAGTTTATTATTTACATCTATTCCTACAATGATTTATAGTTTAGCAGGAGCAATATTAAGTTTAATATTCATGATTATTTTAAAAAAATCGTTTGCTGTTATAACTGTTAGTATGATAGGAGCAATATTTCATAATATTGGTCAGATTTTAGTTGCAATTTTAATAACCAATACTAATAGTTTAATATATTATTTACCTGTTTTAATTATAAGTGGATTAATATCAGGTATAATAATTGGACTAATTTCTGGGAATGCTGTTAATAAAATTAAAATGATTGAATTATAAAAAAATAACTACAAAGTTAACTTTGTAGTTGTTTTTTATTTTACAGATCTTTTTTTTAAAAATTCAATAACCCAATATTTAGTATAATCATATAATCCATCTAATGTTGTTGTTAAATATCCTCTACAATATTTAATATATTCACAAAATAATCCTTCTAAAAAAATTTTTATATCTAATTCAAGATAATCTTTATTAATTATTTTATTATCATTTATACATAATTCTAACATTTTATTTGAAGCAATAGTAGTTAGTTTTTGAGCTGTAAAAATAAAATCATTTGATTTACATAATAATTTGTAATTTTCATTATTTATTTTAATAAATTCAAATATTGAATCAATAAATTGTAAAATATCTTTTTGTTGAATTAAATAAGTTTTACTAAAAAAAGTATCAATTAATTCATTTTCATATTCTTCAGCTACTTCATATATATCAGTATAATGACTATAAAAAGTACCTCTACTAATATCAGCTTTTAAACATAATTCGCTTATAGAGATTTTACCTAATTCTTTTTTATCAGATAGCATTTCAGCAAAAGTTTTTCTTATTAAATTTCTTGTTTTTTTTGAGGAATTATTTAAATTTTTTACTTTCATAGTACTTTCCTTTTTGAACAATTTATTAATTTTTGTTTATATTTAAACTTTGATAAAAAAATTGTTCTTTTTTTATTTTTTTGTTTATTATAATATAACACCGTTCAAATGTCAACAGTGTTAAAAAAGGAGGGTAAATATGGATGAAAATAAGATGATAGAAATAAAAAATCTAACAAAAGATTATGGTTTTAATAGAGGTGTATTTGATTGTAATATCATAGTCAAAAAAGGAGAAGTATATGGATTTTTAGGACCAAATGGTGCTGGGAAATCCACAACTATTAGACATTTGATGGGTTTTTCTAAACCTGATAAAGGACTTTGTAAAATTTTAGGGAAAAATATGTTTTATGAGTATAATCAAATTTTAAATAAAGTTGGTTATATTCCGGGAGAAATAGCTTTGCCACAAGGAATTACAGGAAAAGAATTTATAAAAATGATTCAAGATATGCAACAAATTCATAATGAAAATAGACTTAAAAAAATGTTGGATATTTTTGAATTAAAAGATGATTTATTAAATTTAGATGTTAAAGAAATGAGTCTTGGAATAAAAAGAAAATTAGTAATTGTAACAGCTTTTATGCATGATCCAGATGTGTTAATACTAGATGAACCAACAAGTGGTTTAGATCCAGTTATGCAAGAAAGATTTGTTATGTTAATTCATGAAGAAAAAAAGAGAGGAAAAACTATTTTATTATCTAGTCATATTTTTTCAGAAATTGATGAGACATGCGATAAAATTGCAATCATAAAAGATGGTGTTATTGTTAAAAAATTTGATGCTAATGATTTAAAACATGCATCAGTAAAATATTATACAATTAAGTTTAATAATACATTAGATAAAAATAATTTTATTATAAATTCAAAACATATTAAATCATTAGAATTATTAGATGAATCAGAAGATGAAGTATATTTATCATTAGAAGATAATAATTTAAATGATTTAGTTTGCTTACTTTCTAATTTTAAAATAAAATCATTTTCAAATAAATTAGAATCATTAGAAGATTTTTTTATGAAATTTTATAATGATGATAAAAAATATGGAGGTGTATTTAATGAATGTAATTGAAATAAAAAATTTAACTAAGGATTATGGAAATAATAAAGGCGTTTTTGATTTAAACTTAACTATAAAAAAAGGTGAAATGATTGGTTATGTAGGAACAAATGGAAGTGGAAAAACGACAACTATTAGAAATATTATGGGGTTTATAAAACCAACAAGTGGGGAGGTGCTTGTTAATGGTTTATCAACATGGAAATATCAAGATGAAATAGTAAAACAAATAGGTTATGTTCCAGGTGAAATTGCATTTCCAGACTTAAAAACAGGAAAAGATTTTTTAAAAAGTCAACAAGAATTTTTAGGATTAAAAGATATGAATTATGCAGATCAATTGATTAAAAGATTAAAACTTGATCCAACTGCAAACTTAAAAAGAATGAGTAAAGGTATGAAACAAAAAACAGCATTAGTTGCTGCATTAATGAATGATTCACCTATAATTATTCTTGATGAGCCTACAACTGGTCTTGATCCATTAATGAGAAAGACTTTTTTAGATATTATAAAAGAAGAACATAAAAAAGGTAAAACAATTTTAATGAGTAGCCATAGTTTTGAAGAGTTAGAAAAAACATGTGATAAAGTAGTTTTAATTAATGAGGGTAGAATAGTTGATATATGTAATATGGATGATATAAATAACAGAAATACAAGAGAATTTAAGATAGAGTTTAATAATAATTTAGATTATAAAAAATTTTTGTATGAAGATTATGTATTTATTAGATTACAAGAAAAATATAATCAAGTAACTATTAAATTAGAACAAAATAAAATAAATGATTTGTTTATTATTTTAAAAAATTATGATGTAAAATTTATTTCTGAAATACCATATACACTAGAAAGACATTTTAAAAATATATTATTAAAAAAAGAGGAGTGTAAATATGTTTAGTAAAGCTTTATTTAAACAATCTATTAAGGCAAATAAAACAATGTGGTATGTAGTTACATTTGCAGTTTGTTTTATGCTTGCATGTGTTATGTTGATTTCTGGGAATGGAAATATAGGGAATGTTAAAAATGAAATACAAGATACAATTATAATAGAAGAATTAAATTCACAAATGCAGAAAAGAGGATTATCATATTATTCTTATATAAATGATGGATTAGAAGAGTTTGATGTGTTATTTAGTAAAAATGAAAAAGATGTGTTAACGTATTTAATGTGGTTTAAAAATATTCCTAATGAATCTGATGAGTCATATAATGAATATTTAAAAAATATGCCAATTATGGAAACACAATTAGGAAATAATTACCTATTAGAAGTAAGTGATTGGCAAAAAAATATGCCACAGCAAAAAGATTATCTATCAAGCGAAGAATATTTAAAAGCATTAGAAATTTGGGAAAATAATTCACCTATTTCTTTAGAGTATACTACAAATTTGGTTTATACAAGTAGTATTAATGAATTAAAACAATATGTTATATTAAAAGCTAATGAAATGGGCTATATGGAAGATTCAAAAGAATTTGAAGAGATGTTTGGATGTATTATTTATGCGATTAATCCTAATAATATGTTCGATGATTTTTATAATTTGAATAATGAAATAGTTGATGATTATGATATTACATATCTTATAAATAATGTATTAACAAAATCTATTGATGAGATAGTTTATTCAAGCACGAGAATAGATTATAGATTAAAAAGAGCTAATAATCATGCTTCAATATTTTTAGCAGGAAATATGATTAATAAAGATAATGTTAGTTTATTACTTGAAGAATTAAAAAGTTATGGAATCACTGAAGAAAAATATAATAATTTTGGATATACTTATGATTATATAAAAAATTTATCCAATAAAGCTATAATTACATATCAAGCACAAATAGAATATGAAATTGATTTAATTAATCAAAAATATAATGGAAATGTATTAGATGAAGAATATATTAATGAAGTTAATAATAAAAAAAATGAATTAGCAAATGAAATTTCATCAAGTTTTTTACAAACATTACCGAAAACTGTATCAGATGCATTAGAAGAAATAGGGAAAGCAGACTTATATACATTAATAGTTGGTTCTATTTTTTATAAACTTGCAGGATTATTGTTACCTATTATTTTTATGATAATGGTGTCAAATAATTTAATAGTAGGTCAAGTAGATAGTGGCCAAATGGCATATATTTTATCAACATCAACTAAAAGAAAAACAATTGTGTTTACTCAAAGTATGTATTTAATAATTTCACTTTTAGCAATGTTTATTTGTACAACTATTACAAGTGTTGTTTGTTTAAGTATTGTTCCTGAAAATGTTGATTTAACATATAGTAATTTAATATTACTTAATCTTGGAGCATTTTTAGTATTATTTGCCTTGTCTGGTTTATGTTTTTTTACATCATGTTATTTTGATAGAAGTAAATATCAAATGGCTATTGGTGGAGGATTAAGTATTTTCGCTTTAGTTGCTGCTATGCTTGGATTATTTGGAAGTCCTGCAATACCTGCTGTTATCAGATTAAATTCATTAAATTATTTTAATTATGTTACTATTATTTCTTTATTTGATGTAATTAAAATAATTGAAGGGAATAATATTTTTATTTTAAAATTAATTATATTATTAATTTTAGGAATTATTGGATATGTCTTAGGAAGTATTAAGTTTGATAAAAAGGATTTACCTTTATAAAATGACAACTACAAAGTTAACTTTGTAGTTTTTTTATTGTAAAAAGGCTATATAAATGATAAAATTAATAAAGTGGTGATTTATATGTTAGAGTTAAAAAATATTAATTTTGAGTATAAAAACAATAAAAAAATATTAGATAATGTTTCATTTAAAGTTGATGATGGAAAATTTTTATGTATATTAGGACATAATGGAAGTGGTAAATCAACTCTAGCAAAAATTATAATGGGTTTAATTAAGCCAACAAATGGAACAATATTATATAATAATCAAATAATTAATGAAGAAAATATCTGTGATATTAGAAAAAAATTTGGAATAGTATTTCAAAACCCAGATAATCAATTTATTGGATTAACGGTAAAAGATGATCTTGCTTTTGGACTTGAAAATAGATTATTAAGTAAAAAAATAATACTTGAAAAAATAAATAAATATGCAAAAGAATTAAATATTTTAGATTTGCTAGAAAAAAATCCTAATAATTTAAGTGGTGGAGAAAAACAAAAAGTTGCAATCGCTGGAATATTAGCATTAGATACAGAATTAATAATATTTGATGAAGCAACATCTATGCTTGATCCAAAAAGTGTAAATGAATTATTACAAGAGATAAAAAAATTAAAAAATAGAAAAACAATTATATATATAACTCATAACATAGAAGAAGCACTTTTTGCTGATGAAATATTACTTTTAGATCAAGGTAAAGTTATAATAAATGATTCAATTAATAAAATATTTAATAATATTAACTTATTAGAAGAGTATAATCTTAAAGTTCCTGATACATTAAAATTAATTTCTATGTTAAATAATGAATCAGATAAAGAAAAATATAGGGAGGTAATTGATTATTTATGGGAATTAACATACAACAATTAAATTTTTCATACCAAAAATCTTCATATATTTTAAAAAATATTAACTTAAAAATTGACTCTAAAAATGAATTTATAACCATTATAGGATCATCAGGAAGTGGTAAATCAACTTTAATTCAAATTTTTAACGGATTATTAAAAACAAATGAAGGATTAGTTAATGTTTATGATGTTAAAATAAATGATAAAACAAATAATTTAAAAAGAATAAGAAAAAAAGTAGGACTTGTTTTTCAATTTCCTGAACATCAATTATTTTTAGATACAGTTTTAAAAGATGTTTCTTATGGACCTAAAAATTTTTCTATTAAAAATTATAAGGAACAGGCAATAAATGCTTTAAACATGGTTAAATTAGATGAATCATATTATGATTTAAATCCTTTTAATTTGAGTGGTGGAGAACAAAGAAAGGTTGCTATTGCAGGAGTTTTAGCAAGCAATCCTGATATTATTATTTTAGATGAACCAACAGTGGGATTAGATTATGAATCTAAAATAGATTTGTTAAATTTATTAATTAATTTAAATAAAGAATATCATAAATCAATTATTATTGTAACTCATGATATGGATTTAGTTGGTAAGTATGCAAAAAGAGTAGTTGTTTTAGAAAATGGAAATATAATATTTGATGGTAATAAATTTGATTTATTTAAAAATAATGATATTATGAAGAATTACTCATTAGATTATCCTAATCAAGTTTTAATATTAAAAAAAATAAAAGAAAAATTTAATAATGAAAAAATAGATGAATTTAAATATGATATTAATGATGTATATAATGAAATAAAGAGGGTTTATAATGAATAATGAAAAAATAATTTTTGGACAATATATTAATACTAATTCATTTATTCATAAACTTGATCCAAGATTAAAAATTATTTTAACTTTTGTTTTTATTTTAAGCTTATTTATTGTTAAAAACATATATATATTATTTATATTAACATTTTTTTTACTTTTATTAATATTTTTAACGAAGATTAATTTTACTAGGTTTATTAAGAGTATAAGTAAAATGTCTTATATATTGATTTTTACTTTTGTTATGCAAATTATTGATAATCAAAATGGAAATTTATTAGCGAGTTATAATTTTGATTTAAATATAATTAATTTATTAGTTATAGTTATATTTTTAGTGTTTTTTATTTTTTTTGTAAAATATATAAGGCATTATAAAATATCGTTATTTATTTTATTTTCTTTAGCTTTATTTTATTTGCAAACCATTCAACATAATTCATATACGATATTATTTTATAATATTAAAATATATGAAGAAGGATTAACTGAAGCAATATTTATAATGCTAAGATTAATTGATTTTATAATTTTATCTGGGATATTAACATATACAACTAAACCAACTGAAATTAATTTAGCCTTAGATAAGATTTTAAAACCATTTAATAAAATATTTAATGTTAATGCTTTTACAATGATTATTTCAATTGCATTAAGATTTATTCCTAATTTGCTTACAGAAACAGAAAAAGTTTTAAAAGCTCAAAGTGCAAGAGGATTTGATTATAAAGAAGCAAATTTAATAGAAAAAATTAAAGAAATTACAAATTTAGTGATCCCTCTTTTTGTTATTTCATATAAAAAAGGGATGGATTTAACTTATGCAATGATTAGTAGAGGATATGATGAAACAAAAGCAAGAAGTAGTATATATGAATTAAAATATACAAGAAAAGATATATTTACTTACTTAATTACTATTGGTTTTTTATGTTTTTTATTGATATTTAATTTTATATTATAGAGGTATTTTTATGGATGAATTTTTAAAAATGATCAGTGGAAAATTATATAATTCGCAAGAAAAAAATATAATAAAACTTCATGATAAGGGTATGTATTTATGCGAAAAATTTAACAAAATTTCAGTAAAAAGAAAAAAGCAAAAACAAAAGGCATTAATAAAGTTAATACCTAGTGCAAAAAATAAAAATTTATGTGTTTTTGCGCCTTTTTATTGTGAATATGGTAAAAATATTTTTGTAGGGAATAATTGTTTTATTAATTATAATTGTGTTTTTTTAGATGTATCACCAATCACTTTAAATGATAATGTATGGATAGGACCGAATGTAACATTTGCTACTCCTAATCATCCTTTATTAGTTAGTGAAAGAATAAATTGTAATTATCCAGATGGATATCATGATTTAGAATTTTCTAAAGAAATAAAAGTCGATAGCGGAACATGGATATGCGCCAATGTTTTAATTATTGGTGGAGTTAAAATTGGGAAAAATTGTGTGATTAAAGCTGGAAGTGTTGTAACACATGATATTCCTGATAATGCTATTGTATCTGGTATGCCTGCTAAAGTAGAAAGATTTATAGATGAATTAGATAAAATAAATGTATGGGAAACATATATTAATGAATCTTATCCTTTATCACAAAGACAAAAAGAAAGAAGTAAATAAAATGAAATATATATTAAGTTTAATTAAAAAAGATAAAATAAAAGCTATTTTATCTCCGACTTTTAAATTAATTGAAGCTGTTTTAGAATTATTAATCCCATTAGTTATTGCTTCATTGATTGATAATGGTATTAAATTAAATAATCATGAGCATGTTATTAAAATGGGTGTTTTACTTGTTATATTACCAATTATAGGGTTATTGTTTTCATTGACAGCACAATATTTTGCTGCTGTATGTGCAGTTAATGTATCTAAAAATATGAGACATGATTTATTTAATAAGATACAATCATTATCGTTTAATGAATATGACAAAATTGGAACAAGCAAATTAATAACAATCATAACAAGCGATGTAAATCAAATTCAAGTAGGAGTTAATTTAACATTAAGATTATTATTAAGAAGTCCGATTGTAGTTTTAGGATCAACTATAATGGCTTTTGTAGTTAATATAAAATTAGGATTAATTTTTTTAGTAGTAACTATTTTATTGTGGATAATAATTTATTTTATTATGAATAAAACTATTCCAATGCATCAAACTGTTCAAAAAGCATTAGATAAAGTATTAAAATCTACAAGAGAAAATTTAACAGGTGTTAGAGTTATTAGAAGTTTTAATAATGAAGAAAAAGAAGAATTAGAGTTTAATAATTATTTAAATGAATTAAATTATAGTCAAATAAATGTTGGTAAAATATCTGCTTTACTTAATCCTATTACTTATTTATTATTAAATATAGCAATCATTATATTAATTTATTTAGGAGCAATCGAAGTAAATATTGGAAATTTAACTCAAGGAAAAGTTATTGCATTATATGATTATATGTCACTTTTTTTAGTTGAATTAATTAAATTTGCTAACTTATTAATTAATGTTAATAAAGCAATAGCTTCAAGTAAGAGAGTAACAGAAATAGTTAATTTAAAATCAAGTTTAAATTTTAATAATAACAAAAATGAAAATAAAAATGGTTTTATTGTTTTTGATAATGTTTCATTAACATATAAAAATAGTGTTAAAGAATCTTTAAAAAATATAACTTTTCAAGTTAATAAAGGCGAAACAGTTGGAATAATAGGTTCAACTGGAAGTGGGAAAACTAGTTTAGTTAATTTAATAGGTCATTTTTATGATGCAACTAAAGGTACAGTTTATGTTGATTATAAAGATGTAAAATCATATGACTTAACAAGCTTAAGAGATAAAATAGGTTATGTATTACAAAAACCAGTATTATTTAAAGGAACAATCAAAGAAAATTTAAAATGGGGAAATAAAAATGCATCTGATGAAGAAATAATAGAAAGTATTAATTTATCTTGTGCTAGTGAAATTCTTTTAAAAAAAGAAGATGGAATTAATAGTATAATTGAAAGTAATGGAAAAAACTTAAGTGGTGGTCAAAAACAAAGATTAAGTATTTCTAGAGCCCTAATTAAGAAACCTGAAATATTAATATTAGATGATTCAACTTCAGCTTTAGATTATAAAACAGAATCAATAGTTAGATCAAATTTAAATAATTTGAAAGGAAAAATAACTATTTTTATTGTTTCTCAAAGAACTACTTCGATAAAACATGCAGATAAAATAATTGTTTTAGAAAAAGGAGAAATGGTTGGATATGGAACACATCTAGAATTATTAAATAATTGTCCTATTTATAAAGAAATACATGAAACATGTGTTAATATGGAGGGTAAAAATGAAAAATAATACTTTAAAAAAATTATTTGCATATTTAAAAGACTTTAAATATAAAATTACTTTATCCTTATTACTTTCAATTATTATTGTTGCTTCAACTATAATTTTACCAATTATTATAGGTAATTCTATTGATTTGATTATTGAAAAAAATAATGTTGATTTTGTTAATCTAAAAATAAATATTATTTATATGTTTGTAATAATAATTATTACATCTATAACCAAATTTTTATTAGATTATTTAAACAATAGTATAACATTTAGTGTTAGTAAAAAATTAAGAAGTAATTTAATAAATAAAATTCAAAAATTACCATTATCATATTTAGATACCCATGAAACAGGTAGTATAGTTTCAACTATCATTAATGATGTTGAAACATTTCAAGATGGGTTATTATTAGGATTTCAACAATTTTTTACAGCAATATTAACTATTTTATCAATTTTAGTTATTATGGTTCATTATAATTTATATATTGCTTTAGTAGTTGTATTATTAACTCCTTTATCAATTTTTATATCTAAATTTATTTCTAAGAGAGTTTATCATAAATTTAAAGAACAAGCTAATTTAAGAGCAAATCAAACAGCGTTTATTGAATCAATGATTAATAATCAAAAAGTTGTTCATGCATATAATCATCAAGATGATAATTTAAAGGAATTTGATTTAAATAATGAAATTTTAGCTGATGTAATGTTAAAAGCAACATTTTATTCAGCATTAACCAATCCATTTACTAGGTTTGTTAATGCAATGGTTTATGCAGCAGTTGCTTTATTAGGAGCAATTTTAATTTTTAGTGGGAAATATGATTTGACAATTGGAATATTAACTATATTATTAAGTTATGCAAGTCAGTATGCAAAACCATTTAATGAAATTAGTAGTGTTATAACTGAAATGCAAAATGCATTTGCATGTATAAATCGAATATTTAATTTATTAGAATTAGAAGAAATGGAAAATGAAAATAATTTATTAAATGTTAACCTAAAAGGTGATGTTTTAATTAAAAATGCTTATTTTAGTTATGATCCTAATAAACCTTTAATTACAGATTTTAATATAGATATTAAATGTGGACAAAAAGTAGCAATCGTAGGACCTACTGGATGTGGTAAAACAACTTTAATTAATTTATTAATGAAATTTTATAAATTGAATAGTGGTAATATTTATTTTGATGGTATTGGAATAGATGAAATAAAAAAAGAAAGTTTAAGAAATAATATTGGAATGGTTTTGCAAGATACATGGTTAAAAAGTGGTACTATAAAAGAAAATATTTGTTTTGGTAAATCTGATGCAAGTGATTTAGAGATTTATGAAGCGTTAGAACTTGCAAATTGTATGTCTTTTATTGAAAAATTACCTGATGGTATAAATACATCATTAAATGAAAATGGTGGAATGTTATCTGAAGGACAAAAACAATTATTATGTATTGCTAGACTAATGATTTTAAAACCAAAAATTTTAATTTTAGATGAGGCAACATCTAATATTGATACAAGAACAGAAATTAAAACTCAAAAAGCTTTTAATTTATTAATGAAAGATAAAACAACTTTTATTGTTGCACATAGATTAAGTACAATTAAAAATGCTGATATTATAATAGTATTAAATGATGGACATATTATGGAAATAGGTAATCATGAAACACTTATTAATAATAAAGGTTTTTATTATGAACTTTACATGTCACAATTTCAAAATTAAATAAATGTTTAGGCATTTATTTTTTTGTTTTAAAAGAAAACATTTACATTTTTAAAAATAAAATTTTGATGTTGAAAATTAATTGATTTATGATATACTTAAATCGGTAAAAAAATACCGGTAAATAAATATCGAAAGAATGTGATAGTTTGAAAGAAAAAAATGCATCAAAAAATCAATTGCGAAGACTACCTTTTTATTTATCATATTTAAGAGAAAAAGAAAAAGAAGGAGTAGAAGTTATATCTTCACCTATAATTGCTGCAAGCCTTAATTTGAGCGAAGAGCAAGTAAGAAAAGATCTTAATTTGGTAAGTAGTAGAAGTGGAAAGCCTAAAATAGGGCGAGATATTAAATTGTTAATATTTGATATTGAAGAGTATTTAGGTTATCGTGATTCAAGAAAAGCTATATTAGTAGGTGCAGGTCACTTAGGTAGAGCATTAATGGCACATGATGGATTTAAATCTTATGGACTTGATATTGTGTGTGCTTTTGATAATGATATTAATAAATCAAATTGCATTTTTCATGGGAAAAATATTTATCCGATGAATGAATTAGAAGAAAAATTAAAAGAATTAAATATTCATATAGGAATTATTACAGTTCCTCAAAAGTATGCTCAAGGAATATGTGATTTATTAGTTAAATGTGGGGTAAAAGGAATTTGGAATTTTACATCTCAAGTATTAGATGTTCCAGATGGGATTATAGTTCAAAACGAAAATATGGCATCAAGTTTAGCTGTACTTTCTAATAAACTTAAAGAAACATTATATTAATAAGGAGAATTAAGATGGAAGAAATAAATGTTAATGAAATGATTGATACTTTAGTTAAAAAGGCTAATGTTGCATTAGAAGAATTTAGAACATTAAATCAAGAACAAGTAAATTATATTGTTGCTAAATGTAGTGTTGCTGGTTTAGATCATCATGGACAACTTGCCCAAAGTGCAATCGAAGAAACTAAAAGAGGAGTATTCGAAGATAAAGCAACAAAAAATTTATTTGCATGTGAATATGTAGTTAATAATATGAGATATTTGAAAACTGCAGGAATAATAAGTGAAGATAGTGTAACTGGAATTGTAGAAGTAGCAGATCCAGTTGGTGTTGTATGTGGAGTTACACCAGTAACAAACCCAACTTCTACTGTTATTTTTAAATCTTTAATTTGTTTAAAAACAAGAAATCCGATTATTTTTGGATTCCATCCAAGTGCACAACAATGTTCAAAAGAAGCAGCCAAAATTATTTATGATGCAGCTATAAAAGCTGGTGCACCTAAAAATTGTATTCAATGGATTGAATATCCTTCAATGGAAGCAACAAGTGCTTTAATGAATCATCCAAATGTTGCAACTATTTTAGCAACAGGTGGAAATGCAATGGTTAAAGCTGCATATTCTTGTGGTAAACCTGCATTAGGTGTTGGTGCTGGTAATGTTCCTTCATACATTGAAAAAACTGCTAAAATTAAACAAGCTGTTAATGATATTGTATTAAGTAAAACATTTGATAATGGTATGATTTGTGCTTCAGAACAAGCAGTAATTGTTGATAAAGAAATTTATAAAGAAGTAATTTCTGAATTTGAAAAATATCATGCATATTTTGTATCAAAAGAAGAAAAATCATTATTAGAAAAATATATGTTTGGTTTAAAAACAGATCCAAAAGATGTAAATGCTACTTTAAATCCAAATATTGTTGGAAAAAGTGCAAGCTGGATTGCAAAAGAAGCAGGATTTAATGTTCCTGATAATACAACAATTTTAATTGCACAATGTAAAGAAGTAGGTCCTAATGAACCATTAACAAGAGAAAAATTATCACCAGTATTAGCTTTCTTAAAAGCTGAAAATACAAATGATGGTATTTCTAAAGCATGTAAAATGGTTGAATTTAATGGTTTAGGTCATAGTGCAGCTATTCATACTGAAAGTAAAGAAATTAGTGAAGAATTTGGTAAACAAGTTAAAGCAATGCGTGTAATTTGGAATTCTCCTTCAACATTTGGTGGAATTGGAAATGTATATAACTCATTTTTACCTTCATTAACACTTGGATGTGGTTCTTATGGGAAAAACTCAGTAGGTGGTAATGTTAGTGCTGTTAACTTATTAAATATTAAAAAAATTGGAAAGAGAAGAAATAATATGCAATGGTTTAAAGTACCTTCAAAAATTTATTTTGAAAGAAATTCAATCGAATATTTAAAAGATATGCGTGAAATTAATAAAGCATTTGTGGTTACTGATAGAAGTATGGTTGATTTAGGATATGTAAATAAAGTTACAGAACAATTAAATTTAAGATTAAATACTGTTCAAGTTCAATTATTCTGTGATGTTGAACCAGATCCAGATATTACAACAGTAAAAAGAGGACTAGAATTAATGGAATCATTTAGACCAGATGTTATAATTGCTCTTGGTGGTGGTTCTGTTATGGATGCTGCTAAAGGTATGTGGTTATTCTATGAACATCCTGAAGTAAACTTTGATGATTTAAAACAAAAATTTATGGATATAAGAAAAAGAGCATTTAAATATCCTGAATTAGGTAAAAAAAGTAAATTAGTATGTATTCCTACTACATCAGGAACAGGTAGTGAAGTTACTCCGTTTGCTGTAATAAGTAATAAAGCTGAAAATCGTAAATACCCATTAGCAGATTATTCATTAACACCAACTGTTGCAATCTGTGATCCAGAATTTACAACAAGCTTACCTGCAGGTGTTACTGCAGATACAGGAATGGATGTATTAACACATGCAATAGAAGCATATGTTTCTGTGCTTGCAAGTGATTTTACCGATGGTCTTGCATTACAAGCAATTCAAATGGTATTTGAATATTTACCTAGAGCTGTAAAAAACGGTAAAAATGATTTAGAAGCTAGAGAAAAAATGCATAATGCATCAACTATAGCTGGTATGGCGTTTGCTAATGCATTTTTAGGAATGAATCACTCATTAGCACATAAAATAGGTGCTGAATTCCATGTACCTCATGGTAAAGCAAATGCTATATTATTACCACATGTTATAAGATATAATGGAATTGTGCCTGAAAAATTATCAGTATGGCCAAAATATGATTATTATAAAGCAAATTTAAAATATCAAA
Source organism: uncultured Anaeroplasmatales bacterium (assembly GCA_964478425.1). Classification (GTDB taxonomy): domain Bacteria; phylum Bacillota_I; class Bacilli_A; order Acholeplasmatales; family WRBM01; genus CAYZIB01. The sequence goes on from CAYZIB010000003.1 coordinate 41,569, forward strand.
AAATTGCGATGCTTTTAGGACTTCCAGCAAGTACTCCTGAAGAAGGTGTTGAAAGTTTAGTAAGTGCTGTTATGTCATTAGCAAAAGAAATTGGCATTAACATGAATTTTGAATCTACTGGTATTAAAGAAGAAGATTGGAATGCTAGTTTAAGAAAAATTGCATTATTAGCTTATGAAGATCAATGTTCACCAGCTAATCCAAAAGTACCTATGATTGAAGATATGATTGAAATATTGAAAAAATCTTATAAAGGAAATTAATTTTAGGGAGGTTTTAAAAAATGCGTAAATTTGATACAGAAGTTCAATATCTTAAATATCGCGTTTTAAAATCTGTTTCTAAAATGGCATTTGATAATACATTAGTAAAAGGATTATCAGATATTCCAAAAGAAATTATACCTGGGCCAAAACCTAGTACAAGATGTTGCATATATAAAGAACGAGCAATAGTTAATGAAAGAGTTAAATTAGCATTGGGAGGGAATAAAAATAATCCTAATGTTATTGAAGTAATAGATATTGCTTGTGATGAATGCCCTGTTGCAGGATATAAAGTAAGTGATTCCTGCAGAGGGTGTATTGCTCATAGATGTGAAACTGTATGTAAGGTAGGAGCGATCTATTTTGATAAAAATCAAAAAGCTCATATTGATAAAGATAAATGTATAGAATGTGGAGCATGTTCAAAAGTATGTCCATATTCAGCAATTACTAATAGTAAAAGACCATGTGAAAATGCATGTAAAGTAGGAGCAATTAGTATGGATGCTAATAGGACAGCTTCTATTAATAATGATAAATGTATAGAATGTGGAGCATGTGTTTATCAATGTCCATTTGGGGCTATAATGGATAAATCATTTATATTAGATGTTATTGAAATGTTAAAAACAGAAGAAGTATGTGCAATAATTGCTCCTTCTATTGCTGCTCAATTTACTCAAGTAACATTTAAACAAGTTATTACAGGAATAAAACAATTAGGGTTTAAGCATGTTTATGAGGCTGCGTTAGGCGCTGATTTAGTTAGTTATTATGAAGCAAAAGAATTAGTTGAAAAAGGATTTTTAACTACATCATGTTGTCCTGCGTTTGTTAATTATATTAAAAAATATTATCCTAATTTAGTTCCTAATATATCAAGTAACTTAAGTCCAATGGCAATTATGGGTAAAGTAATAAAAGAACAAAACCCGAATATTAAAACTGTTTTTATTGGACCTTGTACAGCAAAAAAAGGCGAATTTAGAACTGATAAAGTAAAAAACTATATTGATTCAGTTATAACTTTTGAAGAATTATATGCATTATTTGGGGCTAAAAATATTGAATTAGAAAGTTTAGAAGAAACAGAAATTAGTGATGCTACAGTATTTGGTAGATCATTTGCAAGATCTAATGGAGTTATTGAAGCTGTAAAAGAATCTATTAAAGAACAAAATTTAGATTTTGATTTTAAACCAATAAGTTGTGATGGAATTGAAAATTTAAAAATTGCCTTATTAAAAGCTGGTAAGGGATTATTACCTAATAATTTTATTGAAGGTATGGTATGTAATGGAGGTTGTATTGGTGGACCTTGTGCTGTTACTCATGCTTTAAAAGATAGAACTCAGATAGATAAATATGCAAGCGAATCAAAAAAGAATAATATAATTGAGAACATTAAAAATATTAAATAAAAAAATAGAAAATGTAGAAAAAAAGTTTTACATTTTCTTTTTAATTATAATATGTTAAGATAATAACTTGATTTTATCTAGAAAAAAGGTTAAAATAAATAAGAATATTTTTATACAAAAAGGAGATTTAAATTATGGCAATAGAAGCTGGAGATTTTAGAACAGGATTAACATTAATAATTGATGGTAAATTATATGTTGTTCTTGAATTTATGCATGTTAAACCTGGTAAAGGTGCTGCAATTTTAAAAACAAAATTAAAAGATTTAAGAACAGGAACAGTATTAGAAAGAAACTTTAATACAAACACTAAATTTGAACAAGCTTTAATCGAAACAAAGGCTTGCCAATATTCATATGAATCTGCAGGAACATATTATTTTATGGATATGGAATCATTTGATACATATGAAATACTTGGAGAAGTAATTGGTGATTGTAAATATTATATTTTAGAAGGTATGGATATCAATTTACGCTTTTTTGAAAATGAAGTATTAGATATCGTATTACCTGATAAAGTAGAATTAGAAGTAACAGAAACTACACCTGCAGTAGCAGGAGCATCTTCTACATCTACTAAAGATGCAGTACTTGAAACTGGATTAAGAATCAGAGTTCCTCAATTTATTAAAGAAGGAGATAAAGTTGTTATTTCAACTGCTGATGGTTCTTATTGCGGTAGAGCATAATAACAATGAATAAGGTTGTTTTAGTTACTGGTAGTAGCACGGGAATAGGTGCTGGTATTATATATGAACTTGCAAAATCAGGGTATGATTGTGTTATAAATTATAATAATTCTAAAGAAGAAGCATTTAAACTATTTGAAACAATAAAAAAATTTAATGTTAGATGTTTAGTAATTAAATGTGATGTAAGCAATGAAAAAGAAGTAGAAAATATGTTTAATTTAATCGAAGATGAATTAGGTGGAGTTGACATATTAGTTAATAATGCAGCCTGTGATATACCTAATATTTTTAACCAAAAAAATGTTTCTGATTTTAAAAAAACATTAGATATTAACCTTATTGGTCCATTTTTAACAAGTAAAAGAGCAAAAAAATATATGATGGAAAAAAAATGGGGTAGAATTATAAATATTTCTTCAACAAATGGAATTAATACATATTATCCGATGGGTTTAGAATATGATGCATCAAAAGCAGGATTAAATTCATTAACTCATAATCTTGCTATAGAATTTGCACCATATGTTACTGTAAATGCTGTTTGTCCTGGATTGATCAATACATATAATGAAATAAAAGATTACGATGATGAATTTATGCAAATGGAATTAGATAAAATTTTAGTAAGAAGAATTGGAAAAGTTGAAGAAGTAGCAAAATTAGTTAAATTTTTAATTAGTGATGATGCAAGTTATATTAATAATTCGATAATAAGAATTGATGGTGGACAATACAATAGTAATTAAAAAATAATTTGAAATTTTTAAAAAATTTGGTATAATAAAAGTATCAATGTGTAACAAAAATGTGTAAATCCAATTGATTTGGATATACACATTTTTTTATTTTTGGAGGTTTATATGGAAGAAAATATATTAAAAAAAGAAAAAATAAATAAGTTGTTTTTAAATATTGGAATACCAATGATTATATCGATGGTACTACAAGCATTATATAATGTTATAGATAGTATTTTTGTTGCTAATATTAAAGATATTGGTCCATTAGCAAACGAAGCTTTAACATATGCATTTCCAATTCAAATTTTAATAATTGCAATAGGTGTTGGAACAGGAGTTGGACTTAATACATTATTATCCAAAAATCTTGGAGAAAATAATAAAAATAAGGTAAATGAAGTAGCGGGTAATGGAATATTCTTAGGAATAGTTATTTATTTGATATTTTTAATTTTTGGAATATTTGGATCTGGTAAATTTATTAAGTTATTTTCAAATGATAATCAAATTATATCTATGGGTAAAAATTATTTAATGATTTGTACTGTATTTTCATTTGGACAAATTGGATTTACAATTTATGAAAGATTATTACAAGCAACAGGTAAAGCAAAATATTCTACTATAGCTCAGATAAGTGGAGCAGTTATTAATATAGTTTTCGATTATGTTTTTATTTTTATATTTAATCTAGATGTAATTGGTGCTGCGATTGCGACTGTTTTAGGTCAAATTGTTTCGTTAATAATTTCAATTTATTTTCATTATCATAAAAATAAAGAAATTGATGGGAATGTTAAATATATTAAATTTAATAAAAATATATTTAAAGAAATATATAAAATAGGATTTACAGCAATGATTATGCAAGGTTTATTAGCTTTGATGATGGCTATAATTAATAAAATATTAGGATTATCAAATGTTAGTTCTAATTTACTTGTTGGTTCGTTTGGAATATATTATAAAATTCAACAGATTGCATTATTTTCTTGCTTTGGATTATCTAATACAATGATTACTATTTTGTCTTTTAATTATGGTTTAAAAGATAAAAAAAGAATTAATGAATCAATTAAATATGGAATTTTATATACTTTTATTGTTACTATTATAATTACAGTTTTATTTTTTATTATAGCTAAACCATTATCTTTATTATTTTCTATTGGAAGTAATAATGAAGAAGAACTAATTATTGTTTGTAAAAAAGCAACTAGAATTGGCTCTTTAGGATTTTGTTTTATGGGATATACTATTATTATTCAAGGAATATTTCAGGCTTTAAAATGCTCTATTAAACCTTTAATAACAGCATTGTTAAGATTAATTATATTTGTTATTCCAATTGCATATTATTTTGTTTTAAAAGAAAATGTTTTAGATATTTTTTGGTATACATTTCCTATTTCTGAATTTTTAACGGCAATTATATCTTATTTTATGTTAAAATATGAAATAAATAAAAAAATCAATATATTATAAAAAAAGCTTCAATTATCTAAAAAGATAAATTGAAGCTTTTTTAATCTAGTTTCATAATTATTGGAATTATGATTGGTTTTCTTTCTGTAGCATCAAAAATTATTTTTCCTATAAAATCAATTAAATTATTTTTTAAATTATTAATATTAATTGTTTTATATTTTTTTAATTGATTTAATAAATATTCTTTAGATTGTTTTAATATGTTTTGAGTTAAATATTCACTATTTTTTAAATAAATAAATCCTTTAGAAATAAATGTTGGTTCATTAATTAATTGCTTTGTTTTTCCGTCAATTACAAAACAAATAGAAAATAATCCATCTTCTTGAAGCATTTTTCTTTCTTTTAAAACAGCATTTTCTAATCCACTAAAATCTAATCCATCAATATAAATATTACTAGTTGGAACTTTACCTTTAATATAGCATTTATTATTTGTAATATTTAAAACATCTCCGTTATTCATCACAAATGTATTTTCTTTTTTAATTCCACATTTCATAGCAGTATTAGCATGCATTTTAAGCATTCTATATTCACCATGTATTGGCATAAAATATTCAGGTCTTAAAAGATTAAATAGCATCTTTTGATCTCCAATAGAAGCATGACCTGTTGTATGAGTATCGGTTAAATTAGAATTAACTATAACGCTTGCTCCTCTTTTATATAGTTGGTTAATAGTGTTATTAACATAACCTGCGTTTCCAGGTATAGGATTAGAAGAAAAAATTATTGTATCATTAGGTTGAATTTTAATTTGTCTATGGGAACCATTTGCAATTCTGCTTAAAGCTGCCATTGCTTCGCCTTGAGAACCTGTACAAAGCAATGTTAATTCGTTATCTTTATATTTATTAATTTGACTTGGTTCAATAAAGACATTTTTTTTATTAGGAATATATCCTAAATTAAGACCAACTTCTAATGTTTTTGTCATACTTCTTCCAAAAACTGCAACTTTACGATTATTTTCAATTGAAGCTTCAACAATTTGTTGAATACGGTATACATTTGAAGCAAAAGTAGCAATTATTACTCTACCTTCTAAAATACCAAATAATTGTTTAATATTTTCAGTTACTTTTCTTTCGCTACTTGTAAATCCATCATGTTCTGAATTAGTACTATCGGCTAAAAGTAATTTAACTCCCTCTTTTCCTAAGTTAGCTAATTTTTCAAATTCAATTCCAGGTCCAACAGGTGTTAAATCAATTTTATAGTCTCCTGAATGTAAAATATTTCCAAATGGTGTTTTAAAACAAATAGCATAAGCATCAGGAATAGAATGAGTTACTCTTATAAAGGAAATTGTGATATCTTTAAATTTAAAAACAGAATTATTGTTATAAGGTATGATATTGCATGTGCAATGATGTTCAGCAATTTTTGAATTAATTAAATCAATTGCAATACCTGAAGCATAAATGTTTTTAATAGAAACTTGTTTTAATAAATAAGGAATTGATCCAATATGATCTTCATGTCCGTGAGTAATAAAAAGACCCACAATTTTTTCTTGATTTAAAATTAAATATTCAAAATCAGGAATAACTAAATCTACGCCTAAAAGTTGTTCATCAGGGAAAATTAATCCGGAATCAATAATAAAAATTTGATTATTATATTCTAACACATAACAATTTTTTCCGACTTCACATAATCCGCCTAAGGCAAATAGTTTTAATTCTTTACTTGCTTTTTCCATTTTTTTTCTCCTTTCTTTTTTTAACTTAAATTATTATACAATAATAAACTTATAATTAAAAGTTTTTTTAAAAAAAATTATTGTAATTAATTTAAATTTTTTAAAAAAATGATGATTTTAATAAGTTAGTTTTAGTATATGTCAAATATAAAAAAATATTGTATATTTATATAAATATATCAAATTAACATTAAGAAGTATTGCTAAAAAAAAAATATATGATATAATTAAATTAGTAATATGAGTGAGTTATTGAATTCACTCGTTTTTATTAAAGGATGTGATATTATTAAAGATTTGGAAAAAATAATAATAGAATATTTAAAACAGCAAAAACTAAAATTAGTAAGCATGAAATTTATTACTGAATTTGGTAATAAAATTTTACAAATACTAATTGATAAAGAAGATGAAACATTTGTTAATACTGATGAATTAACACAAGTTAATAATTATATTAGTAGTTATTTAGACGAACATGATTTATTTGATTTTAATTATTTATTAGAAGTTTCATCATGTGGTGCAGAAAAGGAAATTCATTTAGAAAATTTAAAACATCATATAGGATCATATGTAACAATTAATGATAATATTGTTGGAACAATTTTAGAAGTAGATGATCTAAATTTAATTTTAAAACAAAATTTAAAAGGAAGAATAAAAAAGATAAATATTCCTTTAAATGAAATAAAAAAAACAAAATTAACAATAAAATTTTAGCGAGGTAAATTATGGTTAGTAAAGAGTTTTTTAAACAATTAGAAATTGTGGCAGAAGAAAAAGGAATTAGTGTTGATGATTTAATTGAAGCATTTAAAAAAAGTTTAATGAATGCTTTTAAAAGAACATATGGGCATCAATCAGCAAGAATTAAAATTAAACCTGAAAAACATGAAATAATGATTTATTCAAGATATTTAGTAGTTTCAGAAAAAAAAGAAGATCCTGAAAATGAAATAGAACAAATGTTATTACAAGATGCTAAAAAAATTTCAAGCAAATATAAAGTTGGAGATGTTATTGAAATTCCAGTAAATCCAAAAGAATTTGGAAGATTTGCAGCATCTATTGCAAAACAAGTATTTAATCAATCAGTTAAAACTATTGAAAAAGAAAATGCATATCAATATTTTAAAGGTTTTGAACATGAAATGATGAATGCTTTAATTGTTCAAAAAAATGAAAATAATTTTATTCTTGATTTAGGACAAGAAATAACAACTGTTTTACCAGATAAACAATTAATGCCTACAGATAAAGAAAATTATAATGAAGGCGATAAAATAAATGTTTATATAACAAATGTTGAACAAACAACAAAAGGTCCAAGAATTTTTGTTTCAAGAACTGATAGTAGACTTGTTGTTAGATTATTTGAATCAAATGTTCCTGAAATTAAAGAAGGAATAATTGAAATAATGGGAATAGCAAGAGAACCTGGTGAAAAAACAAAAATAGGTGTTTATTCAAATGATAGTAATGTTGAACCTATTGGAGCATGTGTTGGAGAAAAAGGATCAAGAATTAAAAATGTTGTTGCTGCATTAAGTGGTGAAAAAATTGAAATGTTTAAATATGATAATGATCCAGAAACATTAATTAAAAATGCATTATATCCTGCAAAAGTAAAATCTGTTTGTGATATAAATCTTAAAAAGAAAACAGCATTAGTAATTGTTGAAGATGAATCATATAATCTAGCAATAGGATATAAAGGTATAAATAAACGCCTTGTTTGTGGAGCTACTAATTGGCATATTGAAATTAGAAGTGTAATGCAAATGAATGAAGAAGGAATTGAATTTTAATGAAAAAGATTCCTCTTAGAACATGTTGTGTAACAAAAAAACAATTTCCTAAAAAAGAATTAGTAAGAATAGTTAAAAATAAAGAAAATGAAGTTTTTGTTGATTTAACTGGAAAAGCTAATGGCAGAGGTGCTTATTTAAATTTAAGTTTATCTGTAATTGAAAAAGCAAAAAAAACTAATTGTTTAGGAGTTAAATTAGAAACTACTATTCCTGATAGTATTTATGATGAATTAAAGGAATTATTAAATGAATGATAAATTTTTTAGTTTTATAGGACTAATGTTTAAAGCAAATAGAGTTATTGTAGGGGCAGATAAAGTTTTAGATGGAATTAAAAATAAAAAAGTTTTTCTTGTAATTTTAACTGATAATACATTGACGAATACTAAAAAAATGATTTTAGATAAAACAAAATATTATAATATTCCAATTATTATAGATGTTTGTGCTTTAAAGTTAAATCATTTTATTGGTAAAGATAATGTTAAAGTTATTGGAATAACAGATACAAATGTGGCAAATAAAATTTTAAACATGCAATAATTCAAAAGAAAGAGGTGATTTTATGGCAAAAAAACCCATAAAAAAAGAAAACAGAATATCAAATGTGCCTAGAAAAGATGCAAATAAAAAATCTAAATCTGTATTAATTTATAAAGAAGGATTAACATTACAAGAAGTTGCTGCATCTTTAGAAAAAACACCAGTTGAAATTATAAAATCATTAATGAAATTAGGTTATATGATGACACAAAATCAAATAATGACTAAAGATATTTGTGAATTATTGTGTCTAGAATTAGGAATTGAAATAAAAGATGAAGTAGTAACAGATATTGAAAGATTTGATGAATTTGATATTGTAGATGATGAAAAAGATTTAGTTAAAAGACCACCAGTAGTCACTATCATGGGACATGTTGATCATGGAAAAACTACATTACTTGACCATATTAGACATTCAAGAGTAGTAACTCAAGAAGCAGGTGGAATTACTCAACATATTGGGGCATATCAAATAAAAAGAAATAATAACTTAATAACATTTATAGATACTCCTGGTCATGCTGCATTTTCAGAAATGCGTGCAAGAGGAGCAAAAGTAACAGATATAACAGTATTAGTTGTTGCTGCTGATGATGGAGTTATGCCTCAAACAGAAGAAGCTATAGCTCATGCTAAAGCAGCTAAAGTTCCAATTATTGTTGCAATTAATAAAATGGATAAACCAAGTGCTAATCCTGAAAGAGTAATGCAAGAATTATCAAGATTTGATCTTTTACCAGAAGCATGGGGTGGAGATACTATTTATTGTGAAATATCTGCATTATCTGGGAAAGGTGTAGACAATTTATTAGATATGATTGAACTTTTAGCGGAAGTTGAAGATTATAAAGCTAATCCTAATAGACTTGCAATTGGTTCAGTAATTGAAGCTAAAATGGATAAAGGAAGAGGTCCTGTAGCAACATTGATTATTCAAAATGGTACATTAAAAGTTCATGATAATATTGTTATTGGTACAACTTATGGTAAGATTAGAACAATGCAAGATGATACAGGAAGAAAATATGAAACAGCATTACCTTCACAAGCAGTTGAAGTTACTGGGTTAAATGAAGTTCCTAAAGCCGGAGATAAATTTATGGTTTTACTTGATGAAAAACAAGCTAAACAAACTGCAGAAGCAAGATTCCATAAGGAATGGGTAAAAGAAAGAGGAACAAATAAAATAGCTTCTTTAGAAGATATGTTTAAAGAAATTAAAGATGGTGAATTTAAAGAATTAAATTTAATTGTTAAAGCAGATACACAAGGATCTGCTGAAGCAATAAGAGGATCTTTAGAAAAATTAGGAATGGAAGATGTAAAAGTTAATATTATAAGATGTAGTGTTGGGGCTATAACTGATACTGATGTAACACTTGCTACTGTTTCTAATGCTATTATAATGGGATTTAATATAAGACCAAATGGTACTGTAAGAGAAATTGCTAAAGATAAAGGTGTTGAAATTAGATTTTATAATATTATTTATACAATGATTGACGATATTAAACAAGCAGTTAAAGGTATGCTTGAACCTATATATGAAGAAATTGTAACTGGTATGTGCGATGTTAGAAATCTATTTAAAATTTCCAAGGTAGGAACAGTTGCTGGATGTTATGTTACAAATGGATATATAGAAAGAAATTCACTTGTTAGAATTCTTAGAAATGGTGTTGTTGTTTATGAAGGGAAAATGGCTTCATTAAAACGATTTAAAGATGATGTTAAAGAAGTTAAACAAGGATATGAATGTGGAATTATGATTGAAAATTTTAATGATATAAAAGAAAATGATATCATTGAAGCATCAGTTATGAAAGAAGTTGAACGTAAATGAGTGTAAATACTGATAAAATTGCTAAATTAATTCAAAAGGAAGCTGCTGATATATTTTTAAATGAAATTAAAGATACCAAAGTAGGTTATATTACAATAACTGATTGTGAAGTTACAAATGATTTATCTTATGCCTATGTTTATTATTCAGTAATCGGGGATAATGAAAAAGTTTTAGCAACTAAAAAGGCAGTTGAAAAATCAAAAGGATTTGTAAGAAAACAAATTGCATCAAGATTAAAAAATTTAAGAAAAATGCCAGAATTAATTTTTAGGTATGATGAATCATTAGCATATGGAAATAAAATTGAAACGATATTAAATACTTTAGATATCAAAGATGAAGAATAAAAATGCATTTAAGGTGTTTCCTTAAATGCTTTTTTTTATGCTTTTTACAATAATTTTTTTATAATTAATTATAAAACTATTTTCTTTAAGTTAAAATATGTTAAAATATTAAGGAGGTGTTATTATGCAATTTTTAGGTAAAGATATAATTAATTCAACAAATTTTATAAGCTATGGAAGATACGATATATTAGATAATGACCTAATATATTACTATACAGCAAGTGGATTTAGATGTAATTTAAAAGGAACAATTAATCTTGAAATTGAAGCATCAAATTATTCTGATGATATTAAAAGGCCATATATCACAGTGTTTATTAATAAAAAACCAACAAGAATCGGACTTTTTTCCGAAATTAATAATTTAACATTTGATGTAGATGGATTATTTGAATTATTCAAATCAACTGAAGGCAGTCAGTCTATAATTAAAATTAAAAAAGTAATTATTAATGGCAGTTTTTTAGAATTAACAAAAAAGAATAAAAAAGCCTTAGTTTTTGGAGATTCTTATACATGTGGATTTGGAAGTTTATCTAATAACGAAGAAGATCCATTTATAACTAAAGAAGAAGATGGAATGAATACATATGCATTTTTAGCTTTATATGAATTAGGATATGATATTGAAGAGGTTGCTATAAGTGGACATGCACTATATAAAAGTCCTTATGCCGATAAAACAATTCCTGAATATTATAAAGAAATATCTGATACTAATAATAAAAAATTTATTCCAAATGATTCTAAGGATTTAATAGTTATAAATCTTGGTACAAATGATTCAATTTATTTTAATGAAGGTCATTTTGATTTAATTGATGAATATGGTAAAGCTTATTTAAAGTTTTTAGATACTTTAAAAAAAGATTATCCAAATGCTAAAATTGTTATGATCGGATATGACATTCAAAAAGAAGTTAATAATCAAATTAAAAAAGTAAAAGAAAATACTGTTTATAATGATGTATATCATTTAGAACTTGTAGCTCATGATAAATCTATAGAAGGATTTGGATCTTTAGGACATCCTAAAAAAATAACACATGAAAGATGGAGTAAAGTTTTAAAAGAATTTATAGGTAATATTTAATGATAGCAAGCATAATTGTTGATGTTAATAATTCAAATGTCAATAAGACATTTGATTATATTATCAAAGAAGAATTTAAAGATATAATTAAAATTGGATCTAGAGTAATCGTAAATTTTAAAAATAGATTTGTTTTAGGTTTTGTTTTAGATATTCATAATAATACGTTATATGCAACAAAGTATATTGATGAATTAATTGATATATATCCAGTTTTATCTTTAGAAATGATTGAAATTGTCAAAAAGTTTTCTAATAGAGGAAATAATTTAATAATTTCTTTTATTAAAACTATTTTACCTAATGTTTTAAATATAAAAGTAAAAAAGACTTTTAAAGTTATTAATTATGATAAACTTAATAAAGAATTATTGCCATTGGTTAAAGATGATTATATTTTATTAGATCAAAAGTATTTAAAAATTATTAAAGATGAAATAGATAATTTAAATATTGCTGAAAAATATTCATATAATTTAGAAAAAATTAAAAAAGAAAAATATATTAAATTAAATGATATTTTTGATGAAAAGAAAATAAAGAACATTCAACAAAAACAAATTATTGAATATTTAAAAATTAATGGAGATACATTAAAACAAAAATTAGATACTATAAGTAGTAGTTCTCTTAAAACGTTAGAAAAAAATGGAATTATTAAAATATACGAATCTGATGGATATCGTAAAATAGAAAATCTATATAAAGAAGAAGAAAAAAGTATTATATTAACAAATGAACAATTAAATGTATTAAATAAAATAAATTTAAATAGTAATGAGAAATATTTATTATACGGAGTAACTAATAGTGGAAAAACAGAAGTTTATTTAAATTTGATTAGTGAAGTATTAAAAAATAATAAACAAGCTATTATGCTCGTTCCAGAAATAAGTCTTACGCCACAAATTATTTCAAGATTTAAAAATAGATTTCCTGATTTAATTTCTGTTTTTCATAGTGGATTGTCAGATTATGAACGTTTTGATGAATATAGAAAAATTTTAGATGGAAAAAGTAAAATTGTGATAGGAACTAGAAGCGCAATTTTTATGCCGTTTAAAAATTTGGGTTTAATAATATTTGATGAAGAACATGATGAATCATATATTCAAACTGATTATCCAAGTTATGATGCAAGAGAAATTGCAGAATTTAGATCAAGATATCACAATTGTCCAGTACTTTATGCAAGTGCTACCCCTAAAGTAACTAGTTATTATAATGCATTAAATAATAATTATAAATTATTAAAAATGCAAAATAAGATTAATAGTATGCCAATTATAAAACAAACAATTGATATGACTGATGAATTTAAGAATAATAATTTAAGTATATTTTCAAAGTATTTACAAGAAAAAATTATAGATAGATTAAATAAGCATGAACAAATATTATTATTATTAAATAAAAAAGGGCATAATCAATTTGTAATGTGTAGAGAATGTGGGCATGTTTTAAAATGTGATCATTGTGATGTATCATATACATATTATAAATCTGATGATACATTAAGATGTTTATATTGTGGTAAAAAAATAAAAAATATAAATATTTGTCCTAAATGTAATAGCAAATATATTAGATATGTTGGAGTTGGAACAGAAAAAGTTGAAGAAGAATTAAAAAAATTATTTAGTAATATAAAAGTTTTAAGACTTGATAAAGATACTGTAATGAAAAAAAATTCTTATGAAAAATATTTATCTGACTTTAACAATAAAAAATATGATTGTTTAGTTGGAACTCAAATGATTTCTAAAGGTCATGATTTTAGTAATGTGACATTAGTTGCAATAATTAATGCTGATTTAAGTTTAGCTTATCCTGATTATTTAGCTAAAGAAAAAACTTTTGATTTAATAAGTCAAATGGTTGGTAGATGTGGTAGAAATAAACAAGGAGAAGTGATTATTCAAACTTATAATAAAAATAACAATATAATAAAATATGCAACTAATCAAGATTACATTAAATTTTATAATGATGAGATAATCTATCGAAAAATAGGTAATTATCCACCATTTTATAATTTTTATGAAATAATTTTTAAAGGTATAAATCAAAAAGATGTTTTAAATTATGCTTTAAAAATTAAAAATGACTTTCTAAATGAATTTAAAAATGAAATAGTTATTGGACCAAGTAGTAATTTCATTGAAAAAATCAAAGATAATTATTTATTTACAATGAAAATAAAAACAAATAAAAATATCGATGATTTTTTAAATAAAATACTTAATAAACCCAATATTATAGTAGATATTATAAAAAAGTAGGTGCTTTAAAATGAAAATAGTTTTTATGGGAACTCCTGAATTTAGCGTAAATGTTTTAAATGCTTTAATTTTAAAATATGATGTTGTTGGAGTAGTTACAAAAAAAGATGCGTTAGTAGGAAAAAAACAAATTTTAACGATGTCACCAGTAAAAAAAGTTGCATTAGAAAATAATATTTTATGTTTAGAACTCGAAAATTTAAAAGAAGAGTATAAAAAAATAACTGATTTAAAACCAGATTTAATTATTACATGTGCGTATGGAAAAATGTTAAATCAAGAATTACTTGCTTATCCTAAATATGGATGTATAAATGTTCATGCTTCACTTCTTCCTAAACTTAGAGGAGGGGCACCTATTCATAAATCAATAATTTATGGTGAAAAATATACAGGTATAACAATCATGTATATGGCAAAAAAAATGGATGCTGGAGATATTTTAGTTCAAGATAAAGTTGAAATATTAGATGAGGATAATGTTAAAACATTAGAAGATAAATTAAGTGTTTTAGGGGCTAAATTGTTAATTGATAATTTAGATGATATTATTAATAAAAAAATATTACCTATAAAACAAAATGAAAATGAGGCAACATTTGCTTATAATATTACAAGAGAAGAAGAAAAAATTGATTTTAATAAGCCGTTAAAAGATGTTTATAATCAAATAAGAGGATTATATCCTAGTCCTATAGGTTATGCTAATTTAGGTAAAACTAGTATCAAAATTTTAAAGGCATTAAAAACAGAATTAAAACCTAATGGAATACCTGGAAGTATTTTTTATAATAAAAAACAATTATTTGTAAATGTATTAGATGGGGTTATTGAAATAAAAGAATTAATTGTTGTTGGGAAAAGTAAAAATTTAGCACATGAATTTATTAATGGGCAAGGTAAAAAATTATTACAAGAAGAAAATATATTTAATTAAAAGGAGAGAAGATTATGCCAAAATTAACTTATACAAGAGAAGAAATGCTAAAAATTAATACTGAAACATTACTAGATAGAGGAGTTACAATTGAAGATATTGCATTAATTGCATATAATCAACAAAAAAAATATGCAGATAATATTGATTTTGAAATATGTGTTGAATCTGTAAAAAAAATATTATCATATCGTGATACGTTTCATCATATTCAATTAGGTGTACAAATTGATGTTGCTGTAGAAAAAAAATTATTCACAGGTCCAATTCAAGATATTTTATATTATGATTTAGGATTATTTGGAATTGACGAAGTTGTAGGATTAGATATTGCTGGAAATTATGGTGCTGTAGGTAAAACAAATTTTGGTGATATTGATGTTAATAAACCTGGTATTTGTAAAAAATTAAATGATGAAGGTAAAACATTAAAAAGATGTCATACTTTTTTAGATGATATTGTTGGTGCAATTGCAGCTGCTGCATCTACAAGAGTTGCACAAATTATGCTAGAAGTAGCTGCTTCTAATGATCCAAATGTTAAAATATCATCTTTATTTGATGAAGAATAATGAAAAAAATATTTAAAAAAATAATTAATAAATGGAATGAATTATTTAGTTTTGAATTAGGTGTAGATATAACAAATGATACACAAGTTCTTTTTAGAAGAAATGTTGTTGTAAAAAATATTATATTTTTATCTAACTTAGTTTATTCAATAATTCTTCTTGTAATATCAATAGCAGAAGTAGAAGTAGGAAATTTGGTTTTAACAATATTGTTTTTTCCATTAACATTTCTTATTAACTTAACATTAAAAAAAATGATATATAATGATAAAACAAACTTAATAAAACAGCAAATAGCAATGTATATTGGCTGTTTTTATATGTTTGTTTCTGCTTTGGTAATTTATTTAAGATTAACTATAGGTGTAAGTGATAATTTTAGATATTTAGAGTTTGTTGGATATCTTTTAATATATATTTCACTATTAGTTTCATCTTTATATCAAGATAAAAAAGTATTAATGACCGTATTTTTTTGGATGTTTATTATTATTACTATTTTACATTTTACAGTAACTCATGGAATTTATAAAAAAGATTATGCAAATAGTTTAGATAGTATTTTAAAAATTTTTAAAGATCAAGAGTTTAAAGACATATTACTTAGAACGATAATTTTATTGTTATACATGGTAATTCTTTATTCAATTACAGCAATTGGTCAATATATGCAACAAAAAAGAAAAGAAGAATTGATTAAAAGACAAAATGTACAAAATGATTTTAAAAGAATTGTAAGTGAATTATTTAATGCGGTTTTAGGAAATAAAACTAAGTTAAATGATGAATTAAAATATATAGACTTACTTAAAAAAATGAGTATTAATTTAGCAAACAAATTAATGTTTAATAAAAACGAATTAGAAATATTAAAAGAGTATTCTGATATTCATATAAAAGAATATGATACGATTAATAATCTTTTTAGTTTAGATAATAAGATGCTTAATGAACAAGAATTTGAAGAATTAAAAATAAAAACTGAAACAGGCGAAAAAATAGTCAAAAGAATACAATTAAAACAAAAATGTGAGGATATATTAAGAGCACATACAGAAGGTTATTATAATGATGGATTTATTTTAAATATGAATCAAATTCAAAAAAATAAAATTTCTGATATTATTTTACTATGTGATTTATATATTTCATTAAGAAGTTTTAAAAATTATAAAAGACCATATCCTAATAGAAGAACAATGGATTTATTAGATAAAGAATTTAGATGTTATTTTGATTTAGAATTATTAAATACATTTTTTAAATTTGGTAATGAATTTGAAACTATGTTCAATGAGTATTCTTTGTAAACGCTTTAAAATTTTAAAGAAAAAGGGATGAACCCTTTTTTTTTGTTTAATATTGTTATATAATAATATGTGTTTAAATTTTTTTAAATTTAATGGAGGGAAATTATGACAAAAAAAGAAATCAAAGCGATGGATGGTAACCAAGCTGCCGCTTATGCTTCTTATGCTTTTACAGAAGTAGCTGGTATATATCCTATCACTCCTTCATCACCTATGGCTGAGTATACAGATGAATGGGCTAGTCAAGGAATGAAGAACTTATTTGGTATGCCTGTAAAAATTGTTGAAATGCAATCAGAAGCAGGAGCTGCTGGAACTGTTCATGGTTCATTACAAGCAGGTGCATTAACAACAACTTATACTGCATCTCAAGGGTTATTATTAAAAATACCTAATATGTATAAAATAGCTGGACAATTATTACCAGGTGTAATTCATGTTTCAGCAAGAGCTTTAGCTGCTCAAAGTTTAGCTATTTTCGGAGATCATCAAGATGTTATGGCTTGTAGACAAACTGGATTTGCAATGCTTGCAACTTCATCAGTTCAACAAGTTATGGATTTAGCTGGTGTTGCTCATTTAAGTGCAATTAAATCAAGAGTACCTTTCTTACATTTCTTTGATGGATTTAGAACTTCTCATGAAGTTAATACTGTTGAGGTAATGCCTTATGAAGTATTCGATCGTTTATTAGATAGAGAAGCTGTTAAAAAATTTAGAGAAGATTGCTTAAATCCTGCTAATCCTAAAACAAGAGGAACAGCACAAAATGACGATGTTTATTTTCAAACAAGAGAATTACAAAATTCATATTACAAAAATGTTCCAGATGTTGTAAATAGTTATATGGAAGAAATCTCTAAAGAAACAGGAAGAGATTATAAACCATTTACTTATTATGGAGCAAAAGATGCAACTGATATTATAGTTGCTATGGGATCTGTAACTGAAGCAATTAAAGAAGTTGTAGATTATATGGTTTCTAAAGGAGAAAAAGTTGGGGTTATAACTTGTCACTTATATCGTCCATTTAGTGAAAAATATTATTTTAATGTTTGTCCATCTACAGTTAAAAGAATTGCTGTATTAGATAGAACTATTGAACCAGGTTCAATTGGAGAACCATTATATTTAGATGTTAAAGCATTATATTATGGAAAAGAAAATGCACCAGTAATTATTGGTGGAAGATATGGATTATCTTCTAAAGATACAACTCCTGATATGATTTATGCTATTTATAAAAATTTAAGAGGAGAACAAAAAGATAGATTTACTGTTGGTATTAATGATGATGTTTCATATTCTTCATTAGATTGCAGCGAAGAAATTGATGTTCAAGATAAAGATACAACTGAATTATTATTCTTTGGATTAGGTTCAGATGGTACTGTTGGTGCATGTAAAAATACATCAAAAATTATTGGGGACAATACAGATTTATATTCTCAAAGCTATGCAGCATATGACTCTAAAAAATCTGGTGGATCAACAAGATTACATTTAAGATTTGGTAAAAACCCAATTAGAAGTACATATTTAGTTAATAAACCTCACTTTGTATCATGTTCAACTGATGCATATTTAGGAAAATTTGATATGATTAAGGGTTTAAGAGATGGTGGAACATTCTTATTAAATACTGTTACTCCTAAAGAAGAAATTGAAGAATTCTTACCTAATAGTGTTAAAATTCAATTAGCTAAAAAACATGCTAAATTCTATATTATAAATGCAGTTGATTTAGCTGTTCAAATTGGTCTTGGTAGAAGAACAAATACAATTATGCAAAGTGCGTTCTTTAAATTAAATGAACATATTATGCCATATGAAAAAGCTCAAGAATTAATGAAAAAATACGCTGCTAAAACATATGCTAAAAAAGGTGAAGCAATTATTAAATTAAATTATGATGCAATTGACGCAGGTGCTAGTGGTTTAGTTGAAATTGAAGTTAAAGATTCATGGGCTAATTTAACACCAGAAACTAAAACTGTTGATTTAAATAGACCTGAATTTGTTAGAGAAATTGCTGATGTTATAAATGCTATTGAAGGAGATTCATTACCTGTAAGTGCATTTAAAAAATATCCTGATGGACATATGATTAATGGTTCTGCAGCATATGAAAAACGTGGTGTTGCTAATGATGTTCCAAGTTGGATAAGTGAAAATTGTATTCAATGTAACCAATGTGCATTTGTTTGTCCACATGCAACAATTAGACCATTCCTAGCAAACGAAGAAGAAGTTAAAAATGCAAGTGAAGGAACAAAATTCTTAAAAGCAGTTGGAAAAGGATTAGAAACATATAAATATACATTACAAGTATCAGTATTAGATTGTACTGGATGTGGAGTTTGTGTAAGTGTTTGTCCTGCTCCAAAAGGAAAAGCATTACAAATGAAACCAATTCATGAAGAAATTGCTGCTGGTAGTCAAGAAATTGCTAATTATTTTTACAATAATGTTTCATATAAAGATCAAGTTACTGGAAAAGAAACTGCTAAAAATGTTCAATTTGCTCAACCATTATTTGAATTTTCAGGTGCTTGTGCAGGATGTGGAGAAACTCCATATGTAAAAGCAGTAAGTCAATTATTTGGTGATCATATGATCGTAGCAAACGCAACTGGATGTTCTTCTATTTATGGTGGATCATATCCAAGCTCACCTTATACAAAAAATAAAGAAGGTAGAGGAGTTGCGTGGGCAAACTCATTATTTGAAGATAACGCAGAATTTGGATTCGGTATGCATATAGCATATGAAACAATGCGTGATAGATTACAAACAATTTTATTAAATAATAAAGAAAATATGCCAAGTGAATTAGTAGAATTAGTAGAAGCTTGGGCAAATAATAGAAATAGTTATGATGAAACTAAGAAATTAGCTCCAAGTATTATTTCTGGATTAGAAAATATCGATGCTGATTTTGCTAAAGACGCATTAGAATTAAAAGATTATTTAGTTAAAGCATCTCAATGGATTTTTGGTGGAGATGGATGGGCTTATGACATCGGATATGGTGGATTAGACCATGTTATAGCTAATAATGAAGATGTAAATATTTTAGTAGTAGATACAGAAGTTTACTCAAATACTGGTGGACAAAGTTCTAAATCAAGTCGTCCAGCTTCAATAGCTAAATTTACT
This sequence comes from uncultured Anaeroplasmatales bacterium, assembly GCA_964478425.1. Lineage (GTDB taxonomy): Bacteria > Bacillota_I > Bacilli_A > Acholeplasmatales > WRBM01 > CAYZIB01. The sequence goes on from CAYZIB010000003.1 coordinate 61,796, forward strand.
GCTGCTGGTAAAAAAGCTAGAAAGAAAGATTTAGCTGCTATTGCAATGAGTTATGGACATGTATATGTTGCAACTATTTCACATGGTGCTTCTCAAGCTCAAGTTATTAAAGCATTAAAAGAAGCTGAAAGCTATAATGGACCAAGTTTAGTTATTGCATATTCTCCATGTATTGCACATGCTATTAAAAATGGATTAGTTAATTCACAAAAACAAGCTAAATTAGCAACTGAATGTGGATATTGGCCAACATTTAGATATGACCCAAGAAGAGAAGAATTAGGATTAAATCCTTTCCAAATGGATTCTAAAGAACCTAATTGGGATTTATATTTTGATTTTTTAATGAGCGAAGGAAGATATGCTCAATTATCAAAAATCAATCCTACTCATGCTGAAGAATTATTAAAAGCTAACTTAGAAGATGCAAAACGTCGTTATAAAATGTATCAACGCTATTTAGCTATGGATTATTCAAAATAAAAAATTTAAATACCGATTTTAATCGGTATTTTTTTTAAAAAAAATTATCATTTCATTTGATTATATTTATTATATTGTATATAATATATAATGTTGAAATTGAGGTGTTTTTATGAGTAAACATTTAAAAATAGTTGATTTATATGCAAAAACATTAGATGGTAAAGAAATTTTAAAAGGAATCAATTTATCGATTAATGTTGGAGAAGTACATGCAATTATGGGTCCAAATGGAGCTGGTAAATCAACATTATCAAATGTTATAATGGGTAATCCTAAATATATTGTTACAAAAGGAGATATATTAGTAGATGATGTCTCTATTTTAAATATGACTGTAGATGAAAGAGCAAAATTAGGAATTTTTCTTGCAATGCAAAATCCAATAGAAATATCTGGTGTTACTAATAGTGATTTTATAAGAGCAAGCATGAAGGCTATTAATAAAAAAGAATTATCTTTATTTAAATTTATTAAAGCATATGATGATGCTTGTAAAGATTTAAAAATGAAAGAAGATTTTCAACATCGTTATGTAAATGAAGGATTTAGTGGTGGAGAAAAAAAGAAAAATGAAATATTACAAATGAAACTTATAAAACCAAATTTTGCTATTTTAGATGAAATAGATTCAGGTCTTGATGTTGATGCGTTAAAGATTGTATCTGATAATGTAAATTCATTAAGAGGAGAAGATTTTTCATGTTTAATGATAACACATTATGAAAGATTACTTGATTATATAAAACCTGATTATGCTCATGTTTTAATAAATGGTAAAATTGTTGTTAGTGGTAAAGATGAATTAATTAAAAGAATAGATCAAGAGGGTTACGATTGGATTAAAAGAGAATATAATATCATAGAAGAACCAAAAACATATACTAATGTATTAGGTACTTGTGGAGTAAAAAAACGTGGATAGTATAATTTTAAATGATAATAAAATGTTTTTTTATAGTTTAGAAAATAAAAAAGGAATTTTAATTGATTCAAATAGAATTGATATTTTTAAAGAGTATTCTGGAAATTTAAAATTTGATTTTGTTTTTGATTATAATGAAACAATTTTAGTATATATTCATGAAGGTGTTTTAATAAATATATATGAAACAGTTAACTCAAATGATTTAAAAATTGATTTTTATATAGAAGAAAATGCTAATGTTAATTATTATTCTTTAGAAAAAGGTGAATGTATTAATAAAAATATTAATTTGTCTAATAACGCAAATTTAAATTACTTTCAATATTTGGTTAGTTTGAATAAATTAAATAATGTACATAATTTTAATTTGAATGAAGAAAATGCTAATTTGAATGTGAACTTCTTAGATATTGCATATGAAAACGAAATTCATGATAATAAATTAAAAATTAATCATTTAGCTAAAAATACAACTGCAGATTTAATTTTTTATGCTGCTAGTAAAGATAAATCAAATATTAATGTTGAAGCGATAAATCATATTTTAAAGGATATGAAAAATTCAAAATCTACTCAAAAAACAAGAGGAATTGTTTTAAATGATACCGGAAAAATTAAATCCTTACCTATTTTATATATTGATGAATTTGATTCTATTGCTAAGCATGGTACAACCATTGGTAAAATATCTGATGAAGGATTATTTTATTTAATGAGTAGAGGAATAAGTAAAGAAGAAGCTTTAAAATTGATTGTGCAAGGGTTTGTTGATCCTTTAATAAAAGAAATTTCTGATGATGAATTCAAAAAACGCGTTTTATTATTTATAAATAATAAGTTATAAGGTGTGATTTTATGTTAGATGTAAAAAAAATAAGAAGTTATTTTCCTATTTATAATTCTAATCCAGATTTAGTTTATTTAGATAGTGGAGCTTCAAGTTTAAAATTAAAAAATGTAATTGATAAAATTGATGATTATTATAATAACTATGGTGTAAATGTACATAGGGGTGTATATAAATTAAGTTATGATGCTACTAATATGTATGATATATCAAGAAATCGAATTGCAAAATTTATTAATGCAGATAAAGACGAAATCATTTTTACAAGAGGAACAACTAATAGTTTAAATATGGTTAGTATTGCATTAAGAGATTTATTAAATGAAGATGATATTGTTTTATCATCAATATTAGAACATCATTCATCAATAATGCCATATATGGAAAATGAATTAAGAAAAAAAGGAAAATTAAAATACATTCCATTAGATGAAAAAAGAAAAATTACATTTGAAAATTTTAAAAAAGTAATGAATGATAAAGTAAAAGTTATTGCTTTAAATCATGTTTCTAATACTATGGGGTATTTAACACCAATAAAAGAAATTATCTCTTATGCAAGACAAATTAATAAGGATGTTATTGTTGTTATTGATGGTGCTCAAAGCATACCACATATGAAAATAGATGTTAAAGACTTAGATTGTGATTTTTTTGCTTTTTCAGCACATAAAATGTTAGGACCGACAGGTCTTGGTGTTTTATATGGTAAAAAAAGTATATTAAAGAAAATTAGACCAGTTGAATTTGGTGGAGATATGGCATTAAATGTTGATATAGATAAATTCTCATTTTATGATGCACCACAAAAATTTGAGGCTGGAACACCAATTATTGCACAAGCAATTGCTTTAAAGGAAGCATGTGATTTTTTAGATGAAATTGGTTTTGATAATATAAAAATGCATGAGCAAGAATTATTAAAATATACTTTAGATAAGTTAAAAAATATTTCTGGTGTCAAAGTATATAATTATGATACAGATGAAGGAATTATATTATTTAATATAAGTGGAGTTCATCCTCATGATGCAGCAAGTATATTTGATAAAAATAATATTTGCATAAGAGCAGGACACCATTGTGCACAATTAATTACAAAAGATTTAAAAACAGAGTTTGATGCTACGTTAAGAGCAAGTTTTTATATTTATAACGATTTAACTGATTGTGATAAATTTATTAGTAGTGTAGTTGAAGCAATTGATTTTTTTAAAAATTTTTAAGGAAGTGGAAATATGTCAATACAAGATTTATACCGTAAAGTAATTATGGAACATTATAAAAGTCCATTAAATAAGGGATTACTTGATGATCCAACATATAAAACTATCAATTTGCATAATCCAAGTTGTGGTGATGAAATAAATATTCAAGTAAAAGTAGAAAATGGTATTATAAAAGACATTAGACAAGATGGTAAGGGTTGTAGTATATGTTGCTCATCTGCTAGTGTAATGACTGATACATTAATGAATTTAACATTAGATGAAGCTATGAAAGTAATTAAAGATTTTTTCGAATTAGTTCAAGGACATGAAGTAGAAAATGAAGAAGCATTAAAAGAAGCTATAGTATATCAAGGTGTAAGTTCATTTCCTGCTAGAATAAAATGTGCTACTTTATCTTGGCATGCTATTGAAAAAGGATTATTAGGTGAAAAAGATGAATGATGATAAAACAATAAAAGATTTAATGGGAGATTATAAGTACGGATTTAAAACTGAAGTTGATAATTATACATCTTCAGGCAAAGGATTAAATGAAGATGTAATAAGATTTATTAGTAAACAAAAAAATGAACCTGAATGGATGCTTGATTTTAGACTTAAAGCTTATGAATCTTTTAAAAAATTAGATAATCCAAATTGGGGACCAGATTTATCTCATATAGATTTTGATGAATATACATATTATATTAAATCAAGTAAAAATACAGAAAATAACTGGGATAATGTTCCAGAAAAAATTAAAGATACATTTGATAAATTAGGAATTCCAGAAGCAGAACAACAATATTTAGGTGGAGTTACAACTCAATTTGAAAGTGAAGCAGTTTATCATAATACTTTAAAAGAATTAGAAGATTTAGGAGTTATATTTCTTGATACAGATTCTGCTTTGAAACAATATCCTGAACTTTTTAAAGAATATTTTGGAAAAGTTGTTAGTTATCGTGATAATAAATATGCAAGTTTAAATAGTGCGGTTTGGTCTGGAGGATCATTTATTTATATTCCTAAAGATGTCAAAATTGAAAAACCTCTTCAATCATATTTTAGAATAAATTCTGAACAAATGGGGCAATTTGAAAGAACATTAATTATTGTTGATGAAGGTGGGTATTTAAATTATGTTGAAGGTTGCACAGCACCAAGATATAGTGAATCAAGCCTACATGCTGCAGTTGTTGAAATTTATATTAAAAAAGGTGGATATTGTAGATATTCAACTGTGCAAAATTGGAGTAATAATATAATAAATTTAGTTACTAAAAGAGCATTAGTTAAAGAAGATGCTCATATGGAATGGATAGATGGAAATATTGGTAGTGGCCTTAATATGAAATATCCATGTTGCATATTAGAAGGAGATAGAGCAAAAGGAACATGTGTTACAATTGCTTTTGCGGCTAATAAACAATTACAAGACACAGGAGCTAAAATGATTCATTTAGGAAAAGATACAAGTTCAAGTATTATATCTAAATCTATTGCTTGTTTAGGTGGAATTGTTAATTATCGTGGATTAGTTAAGCAAGGGAAAAATGCTAAAGGAGCAAGAAGTCACGTTGAATGTGATACGTTATTATTAGATGATAAATCAAAAAGTGATACTATTCCAACAAATATAGGAGAAAATGATGATTTATTTTTAGAACATGAAGCAACCGTGTCTAAGGTATCTGATGAACAATTGTTTTACTTAATGAGTAGAGGATTAAGTGAAAAAGATGCAACAGAAATGATTATAATGGGATTTATTGAGCCTTTTGCAAAGGAATTACCGATGGAATATGCTGTTGAGTTAAATCAATTAATTAAATTAGAAATGAAAAATTCTAATGGATAAAATTTAAAAAAGTTCAAATTTTAATGAACTTTTTTTATTTTTATAAAACATTTATAACTTGTTTACATATAATATATAGAGTGATTATAAAATGAGTTATATTAAAATTAATAATTTAAAAATAAATTATGTTATAAAAAATAATAATAGTAATATTACAATATTATTTTTACATGGTTGGGGAAAAAATTTAGAGTCATTTAATAACGTAATTAAATATATTGATTATAATTACATATTAATTGATTTACCAGGATTTGGTAAAAGTAGTATTTTATACCCATTAAATATTTTAGAATATACACAAATTTTAAGAGAATTTATTATTAAATTAAAATTAAATAATTTAATTATTGTTGGACATTCTTTTGGAGGTAGAATAGCTTTAAAATATGCAAGTAAATATGATTTATTAGGATTAATTTTAGTTGATAGTGCAGGAATAAAACCTAAAAGAAATATTTGGTATTATTTAAAAATTTATTTATATAAAATATTAAAAAAATGTAAAATTAAAAATAATTTTGGTTCAAATGATTATAAAAATGCTAATAATATTATGAAGCAAACTTTAATTTATGCAGTAAATGAAGATTTAGTAAATGTTATAAAAGATATTAAGGTAAAAACTATTTTAATATGGGGAGTAAATGATAATATAACGCCAATAAAAGATGCAATATTAATCAATAAATTACTTAAAAATTCGATTCTATATAAAATTCCAAATGCAAATCATTTTCCTTTTAATGATAATATAAATTTATTTATGGAATATTTTAATATGGGAGTAAGAATGATATGTTCTTAATATTATATAATTTAAGTTATTTTCAAGAATGTAGTTATGATTTTAAAAAATATTTTAAATATTATTTTAAAAAAGGAATTAAATTTAATATTATTATAGTATTAATGTTTATTTTAAGCTTCTTTGTTTTACCAATTTATAAATTATTAATACATTTAATTTTAAATTTTATTATATTATATAAATTAAAAAATAAAAAAGTAAAATTTGTTTTAACTAAAAGAATTATTAGATTAATAATAGTTTCAATTATTTTATATATTTTAAATTATATTTATTTAAATTATCTTTTATTTTATTTGTTTAATAATGCTTTTTTAATATTTGATTATATTATTTTATTGCCAATTGAAAAAATTATTTATAAGTATTATTTTAATAAAACAAAAAAATTTTTTAATGAGTATAAAGGAATAAAAATTGGTATTACAGGTAGTTTTGGAAAAACTACAACAAAAAACTTTTTATATGAAATATTAAAAAGTAAATACACAGTTTATAAAACTCCAAAATCTTATAATACCCCAATGGGAATATCTAAAATAATTAAAGATATAAATCCATTATATGATATTGTTATAATTGAAATGGGAGCATCCAAATCAAATGATATTACTGAATTAATGGATTTGGTAAATCCAGATATTGGAATTCTAACTTCTATTGGTATACAACATTTAAATACCTTTAAAACACTTAATAATATTATAAATGAAAAAACAAAAATTGTTGATTTATTAAAAAAAGATAAAATAGGAATTTGTTGTTTTGAAAATGAATATATAAGAAAATATGCTTTTAATAAAAATGTTATATCATATGGTTATAATTATGGGATTTATAAAATCAAATTAATTGATGACAAACTATATTTATTTATAGATAATAAGTTATTTGATATTTATGAAACAAAAATATATGGTAAATATAATTATCTTAATATTGCTTCAGCAATCATTGCTTCAAAAATTTTAAATATTGATAAAGAAAAAATAAAAGAATCTGTTTATAATTTAAAACCAGTTAAAAATAGGATGGAGTTAAAGATTTATAATGAAAAAATAAAAATTATTGATGATTCATATAATTCTAATTTAGAAGGAGCAATTCAATCGTTAGATTATTTAAATGAATTTAATTGTGAAAAATGGATAATAACACCAGGTTTTGTAGAATCAGATATGTGTAAAAAAAATAATCACTTGATCTTGTCAAAAAAAATAAATCAGGTATGCTCTAATGTTATTTTAATCAATAAAAAAAATACTAGTGATTTTTTAATTGATCAAAATATTAATTTATATAGGTTTGAAAAATTTATAGATGGATTTAATTTTTTCATAAAAAATTGTAAAAATGAAGCAGTTATTTTAATTTTAAATGATTTACCTGATAATTATTAAAAGGGGGATAAAATGGTAAATTTATTACTAGTTTATGGTGGAAAAAGTGTTGAACATGATATATCAAAATTAACTATGGAAATTATTAAACAATATTTAGATAAGACTAAATATAATTTATATTATCTTTATATAACCAAAAATAATGATTTAAAATTTAAAAAAGATAAAAAAAAGAAATTTAAAGATGCAAAATTTAAAAAAAATCATATTAATAATAAAAAAATTGATTGTGCTTTATTATTGATGCATGGTACAAATGGTGAAGATGGAAAAATTCAAGCATTATTAGAATTTTATTGTATTAATTATGTAGGAAGTAGAGTTGTTAATTCTGGAATAATGCAAGATAAATGTTATATGAAAATGATCTTAAAAGCAAATGATATAGATACACTTGATTACGATATTTTAAAAGAAGATGAAGAAAAAAATAAAAATTATATATATCCGATTATTTTAAAACCAGCAAATTTAGGTTCTTCAATTGGAATAGAAGTAGTATATGATAAAAATGAATTATATAAAAAAGTATTAAATTGTTTTAAATATGATGATAAATTATTAATTGAAAAATATTTAAATGAATTTAGTGAATATAATATTGCAGTTCTTGGGAATAGTTATATAGGTTATAGATTATCAAGAATAGAAAAAATATATAAAACTGATGAAATATTAGATTTTTCAGATAAATATATAAATCAAGTTAAAAAAGAATATATAAATTTAGATCCTTTATTAAAAGAACAAATTGAAAATATAGCGTTAAAGGTTGCAAAAATATTTGATATTTCAGGTGTAGTAAGAATTGATTTTATTGTAGCAAACGATATTATTTATGTTAATGAAATTAATAGTATTCCAGGTAGTTTGGCATTTTATTTGTTTGATATCGAGCCTACTAAATTTTTAGATATTTTAATCAAAAATTCGTTTTTTTATAATAATAAAATTAATGAAAAATGTTTTTATTTTGAAAGTGATGTTTTAAAGAAAAAAAATACTATTAAAAAATAAATATTTATTATATAATAAATATGGTGATGAGTTTTGAAGTATTTTTTAATTAAATTTCATAATAGAATAAAAAATAGTATTATGAATGAACTTAAAGAAGGACTATTTTTAAATTATGAAGAAATTATTTTAGATGTTAATTTATCTTGCATAAAAATAAAAAATAATATCGAAGAAGATATAAAAAATTTATCTAAAATGATTAATACAGAGTTATCCATAGATGAACAATTTAATATTTTTGAATCAAGAAATTTTGAAAATGAAATTGAAATGGAAAATAATATAGTTTATTTTAAAGAATTATTTTTAAACAATATATTTTCTGTAAGTAATCCATATTTTAATGAAATGAGATTGCTAGAAAATAAATATAACAATAATTTTGCTGAAGAAACTAAAAAAATTATTTTTGGTAAATATTATAATAATCATGAATTTTTAAATAGTATTAAGGTTTTTTTGGAATGTAATATGAATACAACAAAAGCAAGCGAATTATTATATTTACATAGAAATACTTTATTAAATAGATTAGATAAATTTTCATTATATACAGGATATGATATAAGAAATTTTAAAGAAGCATGCTTTTTATATCAAATGTTAAAATAATCCTAAAATTAGGATTTTTTTTATTAACTGTGCAATGTGCATATATATATAATTTAATTTTTGTAATATAATATATTTGATAATAAAAGGAGAATAATTATGGCTGAATTACGTTTAGAAAATATTAATAAAATTTATCCTAATGGTGTACAAGCTGTTTTTGATTTTAATTTAAGCATTAAGGATAAAGAATTTATCGTATTTGTTGGTCCATCAGGATGCGGTAAATCAACAACTTTAAGAATGATCGCTGGACTAGAAGAAATATCATCAGGTGAATTATATATTGATGATGTATTAATGAATGATGTTGCACCTAAAGATAGAAATATCGCAATGGTTTTCCAAAGTTATGCTTTATACCCTCATATGAGTGTATATGATAACATGGCATTTGGTTTAAAATTAAGAAAAATCCCTAAAGATGAAATTCATCGTAAAGTTACACATGCTGCAGAAATTTTAGGTTTAACTCCTTATTTAGATAGAAAACCTAAAGCTTTATCTGGAGGTCAAAGACAACGTGTTGCATTAGGTAGAGCAATTGTTCGTGATGCAAAAGTATTCTTAATGGATGAACCTTTATCAAACTTAGATGCAAAATTAAGAGTTCAAATGCGTAGTGAATTAATTAAATTACATAATCAAATTGCAACTACTACAATTTACGTTACTCATGACCAAATTGAAGCAATGACAATGGCTAGTAGAATAGTTGTTATGAAAGATGGATATATTCAACAAGTAGGTGCACCAAAAGATATTTATGATAATCCAAATAATCTTTTTGTTGCAGGATTTATTGGAACTCCACCAATGAACTTTGTTGATGGTAGAGTTACAAGAGATGGATATTTTTATAATGATCAAATTAGAGTAAAAGTTCCTGAAGAAAAAATGACTATATTAAAATCAAATCAATTCATTGAAAAAGATGTTATTTTAGGAATTAGACCTGAAGATATTTTTGATAGTGAACAAGCAATTGAAACATATAATGATGCAGTAATTGATGTTACTGTTGATGTTGCAGAATTATTAGGTGCTAATACAAATGTTTATGCTACAATAATTGATAGATCTGTATGTGCTTCTGTTGATGCAAGAGCAGATATAAAAATTGGCGATAGATTAAAACTTGCTATTAACATGAACAAATGTCATTTCTTTAATCCAGAAACTGAAAAGAGATTGGTTGAAATATTTTAATAAAAGGCTAAATAGCCTTTTTCTTTTTTTAGAAAATGTTGTTATATTTGTATAATTTAAATTATGATTGCTTTCAAATTTTTGAAAACAAAACTGAAAAAATATGTAATAAGACAATTAATTGGGTGATTAATGATATTTGTAAACAAAATTTATTTGAGTATGCTGGCTATATAAAAGCATGTAAAAGTATTTTAAATTTAGGATATAATATTCCAGTTTATTTAAATAATAATTTAATTTTATTTTGTTTAGGAAACAAGAAAAAATTTGATAATATGTGGATTAATTATAAAGCAATAAAAGGTCTTTTTAAAGACGAGTTTAATAATACAGTAATATTATTTCAAAATAATTTAAAACTTAAAGTTGAAACTGAATATAATAAAGTTTTAAAAATAATAAAAAAGTGTAAAATAATTGAAGATTATAAAAATTCTAAAGCGATTTCATAAGTTTTATTATAGATTAAATATATAAAATATGATATAATTTTATTGCGAAAAACTAAAGGAGAAAAGAATATGGCAAAAAAAACTTTATTAGATTTAAAAAATTTAGAAGGAAAAAAAGTATTAATTAGAGTAGATTTTAATGTTCCTATGAAAGATGGTGTAATAACTGATGATAACCGTATTGTTCAAGCATTACCAACAATTAAATATGTTTTGGAACAAAACGCAAAAGTTATTGTATTTTCTCATTTAGGACGTGTAGAAACAGAAGAAGACAAAAAGAAAAGAACTCTTATGCCTGTTGCTAAGAGATTACAAGAATTGTTAAATCAAAATGTAAAATTTGTTCCATTTACAAGAGGTCCTGAATTAGAAGGTGCAATTGCATCTTTACAAAATGGAGAAATTTTGATGTTTGAAAACACTCGTTTTGAAGATTTAGATGGTAAAAAAGAATCTAAAAACAATCCTGAATTAGGAAAATATTGGGCTTCACTTGGAGATGTATTTGTAAATGATGCATTTGGTACAGCTCACCGTGCTCATGCTTCTAATGTTGGTATTTCTTCAAATATTGCAGAAGCTGCTGCTGGATTTTTATTAGAAAAAGAAATTAAATTTTTAGGAGATGCAGTTGACAATCCTAAAAGACCATTTGTTGCAATTTTAGGTGGTGCAAAAGTATCAGATAAAATTGGTGTAATTGATAATTTAATTAATAAAGCCGATAAAATTATTGTTGGTGGAGGAATGATGTTTACTTTCTTAAAAGCATTAGGATATAATGTTGGATTAAGTAAATGTGAATTAGACAAAGTTGAACTTGCTAAAGAATTATTAGATAAAGCAAATGGTAAAATTGTTTTACCAGTAGATACACTTGCTGCAAAAGCATTTGATAATGATGCAAGTTATAGAGTTGCTGATTGCGATGATATCCATGATGATGAAATGGGACTTGATATTGGACCTAAATCAGTTAATTTATTTAAAGAAGTTTTACAAGGAGCAAAAACAGTTGTTTGGAATGGACCAATGGGTGTATTTGAAATGAGTAATTTTGCTAACGGAACAAAACAAGTTTGTGAAGCTATTGCTAATTTAGAAGGAGCAAACACTGTTGTTGGTGGTGGAGATAGTGCTGCTGCTGCAATTCAAATGGGATATGAAAAGAAATTTACTCATATTTCAACAGGTGGAGGAGCTTCTTTAGAATATTTAGAAGGAATCGCATTACCTGGTATTGTTGCTGTTAATGATAAATAATTTTATTTGTTACAAAATAAAAAATGTGTTTTAGGAAGGATTAAATATGAATAAATTAAGAGTTCCAGTTATAGCTGGAAATTGGAAAATGAATAAAGTAAGAGATGATGCTTTACAATTCATCTATGCTGTAAATCAAGAAATGCCTAATAATAAGGTTGTTGAAACAGTTATTTGTGCTCCAAGTATTTTACTTAGATGTTTAGTTAAAAGACAAGGAGAATTTTTAAGAATCGGTGCTCAAAACATGCATTATGAAGAAAACGGGGCATATACAGGAGAAATTTCACCTTCAATGCTTAAAACAACCGGTGTTGAATATTGTGTTATTGGTCATAGTGAAAGAAGACAAATGTTTAATGAAACAGATGAAACAGTTAATTTAAAAGTTAAATCTGCAATTAATCATGAAATTACAGCTATTGCTTGTTGTGGTGAAACTTTAGAAGAAAGAGAAACTAATCAAGAAAAAGTAGTTTTAAAAAGACAAGTTGAAGCAATGTTTAAAGATATTCAAAGCGAAGATGCAGTTAAAGTAATTGTTGCATATGAACCTATTTGGGCAATTGGAACAGGTAAAACTGCTACAAGTGAAGTTGCTGATGAAACATGTGGATATGTTAGAAGTGTAATTGAAGGATTATATGGGAAAGATGTATCTGAAAAAGTAAGAATATTATATGGTGGATCAGTTAAACCAAGTAATGTTAGTGAATTATTAGCAAAAGAAAATATTGATGGTGCATTAGTTGGTGGTGCATCTCTTGATTCAGCTAGTTTTGTTAAATTAGTTAAAGCAGCAGAATAAAAATTAAGTTGTTAGAGCATTTTCTAACAACTTTTTTTATTTTATGTTATAATAAAAAAAGGTGAAAAAAATGAAAAAAATATTTGTATTAGTTATTATGTTATTACTAGTTTTTAATTTTTTTGGTTGTAAAAAAAATGATGAAACAGAAGTTAAAATGATTTATCCAAGTGGAGCTCCTGCATTATCGCTAGTAGATATATTAGATGATAATTCTTTAAATTTAAAAAGTGAAATGGTAAGTGGAGCTGATAGTTTAGCAGCTGCATTTACATCAAAAAGTCATGATATAATAATTGCCCCTTTTAATTTAGGTGTAAAGTTATATAATACGAAAAGTGATTATGGATATTTGTATTGTGCAACAATTACTATGGGAAATACATATTTAATTTCTAATACTGATTTAACATTTGATGTTAATAATCTTAATAATTTTAAATTATACGCATTTGGAGAAGGAACTATTAATGAGTTTTTAATAAATTATGTGTTAAATAAAAATAATTTAAATATTGATATTAATTATTTATCTAGTACAGAAGAAACAAAAAACGCCTATTTATTAAGCAAAAAATCCAATGAAGCATATTTGGTTGCAGAACCTTATTTATCAGTTATTTTAAGAGAAAAGTCTGAAACAAAAGTAATTGATTTACAAAATATTTATCATAGTAATTCTAATTATAATTATATTCAAGCAGGTATATTTATTAAAAAAGAATTTATTAATAATAATAAAGTTTATGTAAAAAATTTTTTAAATAAATTAGAAAAATCAATTGATAGTTATAGCAAAAATGAAACTAATGCAATAAATAAGGCAATAAATTTAAATATATTTAAAAATGCAGAAGTGTTAAAACAAGCAATTAAAAGACTTAATTTAAAATATGAAAAAGGAATTAATAGTAAAGATAGTATTAATTATTTATGCCAAGAAATGATTGATTTAAATTTAGGAAAGTTAATAGGAAATAAATTAGTAGATGAATCTTTTTTCTATAATTAAAAAAAATAAAAAAGCATATATTTTATTATCTTTAATATTTATTTTATTATTTTGGCAAATTTTAAGTACTAAATTTGATTTTAATCTAATTTTTCCAACTCCATATTTAGTGTTTAAATCATTAATTGATTTATTAAAAGAAAAAAATACATATTTTATTATTTATAATACTTTAATAAAAATAGTATTTTCATGTTTTTTTTCATTAATTATTGCAAGTTTTCTTGGAATTTTATCAGGATTAAATGAAAAAATAGAATTTTTTTTAAAACCAGTAGTTGAAATATTAAGATGTGTTCCTGTGGTTGCTGTAATAATTATTTTATTTATTTATTTTGGAAATTTAAAAACACCTTATATTATATCTTTTTTAATGATTTTTCCAATTTCATATGAATGTTATTTAGAAGGAATAAAAAAAGTACATAAAAAATTTAATAGTTATTATAAATTAGATTCAAATTTTAATTTGCTTGTATTATTTAAAGTTTATTTACCATTAATTAAAAATGATATATTAACTAATTTAACTCAAATTATAGGATTAGCGATAAAAGTAGTGGTTGCTGCTGAGCTTATTGTATTAAGTCCTAATTCTATTGGAAAAGAAATAGTTATGCTTAAAAATGATTTGCATTATAGCAAGGTATTTGCTTGGGTTATAATTTTAATAGTGGTTAATATGTTATTAAATAAAATAAAAGATTTGGTAAGTAATAAAAAAGAAGTATTTTAATTACTTCTTTTTTTATAAAAAAAAATAATCGCAAAACGCGATTATCTGTTGTAATATTCAACTATTAATGAATCTTGAATATCAGTTAAAACTTCAGTTCTTTCAGGATATCTAACAAAAGTACCAACCATATTATTTTCATCATAACTTAAGAATTCTAATCTTGAAGTTGTAGCTTCTAATGCTTCTAACACGATTTTTAATTTTTTTGATGCATCTTTTAATGAAACAGTATCATTTGCAGTTAATCTGTAACTAGGAATATTAACTTTTTTACCATTTACTAAAACATGTCCATGGTTAACTAATTGTCTAGCTTGAGCACGAGTTTTAGCAAATCCTAAACGATAAACTACATTATCTAAACGAGATTCTAATAACTTGATGAAGTTATCACCAGTTTTACCTTTCATTTTTTGAGCATCGTTAAATGTTTTGTTAAATTGTTTTTCGTTTACACCATAAGTAAAACGAACTTTTTGTTTTTCTTGTAATTGAATACCATATTCTGTTAATTTACTTCTTTTTAATCCATGTTGACCAGGAGCATATGCTCTTTTTTGAAGTTCTTTACCATTTTCTAAAATAGAGTAGTTCAATCTTCTAGAAATTTTCCATTTTGGTCCTGTGTATTTTGACATTTTATTTTCCTCCTTTTTATTATTAGGTAAAAGGATTCGTTTATTATCTAAATAGAGTATAATATATTAGTTAGTTTCATCATCTAGCTAGATTACTTCTAGACCATATAGGTATATTATAATTATCTATTCATTAATAAAAGCTATTTTACCAACATAAATATTATATCAATAATCTGATTATTGTCAATATTATTTAATAAAATAATCAAGTTTATTATATATAATATAATTTAATGCATGATTCTTATAAAAATTATTTGTATTTTGAATTAATAATAAGCATTCTTCTATTTGAGATGTATAATTTATGTTATTTAAAAATCCATTTTTATCGTTAATATCAATTTCTAATGTTAAAATTTCTTTATTTAATTCTGATGAAATTGGTTTAGTATATTGATCTTTTGCTTTAATTTTTAATTCTTTTTCAGCTTTTAATGCTAAATTTAGATAATAATTATCAATCATAAATGAATTTTGAATGCTTGAATTTGCTAATTCAAAATTAGTATTTTGTTTAATTTGCTTATTTAAAATTAAATCTAATGGTTTATAATTTATTTCTGATTCTGATATTTGGGATTTTAATGTATAACCACAATAATTAAATGGTCTATCAATATAATTTTCAAAAAAACTACCTACTTTATCAATTAAATTTGTTAATTTATCAAAAATTAAATCAGTATCATTTTCATTTAATATATTTTGTGGAACATCAATTTGAATATATGTATTACTGATAGTACAAACAAAAAAATTATCAATTGATTTTGCAAAAATTTTAGGTGTTTCAAGGGGTAATTTCATTGTTTGATCTAAAGATTTAAAATTTGTTAAAACATTTGATAAATTATTTATAATTTCATTTTTATCTTTTAATATATCAGGCATTACTCCTGTAATTATTCTATATGTACATTTTATTAATTTCATAATTATAATTAAAATAATTTCCTTTCTTAAAATATAATATTATTATATACTATTTTGTTTTTTAATAAAAGTATTTTCTTTTATTTGGAATTTATTTTAATATATGATAAAATATTAAAAGAGAATAAAAAAAGGAGAATAATCAATAATTAATTTGATTAAAAGGAATATGTACGAACAATTATTAGTTAGATATGGTGATTTAACGTTAAAAGGAAAAAATAAAAGAAATTTTATTGACTGTTTATATAAAAACACATTACAAAAATTTAAAGATTTAAAATGTGAAGTTATAAAAACATATGATAGAATATATATAAATTTAAACGGTGAAGATTTAAAAGTAGTTGAAGAAAGATTAAAAAGAGTTGCAGGATTAAAGAGTTATTCATGTGTAGTAAAATGTGATGCTATTATTAGCGATATTTATGAAAATGCATTAGAATTATTAAAAAGAGAAATTAATAAAAATGTAACATTTAAAGTAGAAAGTAAAAGAGCAAATAAAAACTTTTTATATACAAGTATAGAATTAAGTAAAATGGTAGCAGAATATGTATTACCTAGAATGGATGGATTATTAAAAGTTGATGTTCATAATCCTGAAAAAGTATTGCATGTTGAAATAAAAAATAATTCATGTTATTTATATTTAAATGAAATAAAATTGTTAGGAGGATTTCCTACAGGAATAGCAGGTAAGGGATTAGTTATGACATCAGGTGGAATTGATTCTCCTGTTGCAGCATTTTTAACAATGAAACAAGGTTGTGAAGTTGAATTGATTCATTTTGAATCAACTCCATTAACATCTATTGAATCTGCACAAAAAGTTATTGATTTAACCAAAAAACTTGCTAAATATGCACCTAAAAATAAAATAGTTTGTCATATGATTCCATTTAAAAATATTCATGAAGAATTATTAAAAAATGTTCCAGAATCATATAATATAACTATTATGCGCAGAATGATGTATAGAATTGCTCATAAATTAGCATTAAAAAGAAATTGTGTTGTAATAATTAATGGTGAAAGTATTGGACAAGTAGCAAGCCAAACTTTATATAGTATGAATACGATTAATAGTGTTACATCCTATCCAATAATTAGACCTCTTGCTACATATGATAAAGAAGATATTATTAAAATTTCAAGAAGCATTGATACTTATGATATTTCTATTAAACCATTTGAAGATTGTTGCACTGTTTATGTACCTAAAAATCCTGTTACAAAACCAACAATTTTAAATGCTATTGCATATGAAAATAGATTTGATTATGAATCATTAATTGATGAAGCAGTTTTAAATGTTAAAACATTTGTTATTGATGAAAATAGTAATTTAGATTTACCTTCTGTTGCATTAGAAGTTAAAGATGTATTATAATTCCAAAAAATACCTTTAAATTTAGGGTATTTTTTTTATCAAAAGAAAGAAAATAATTCTAGGAGGTGAGTTTAATGGCTCAAACTAGAAAATGTAATGTTAAAAAGGAAAAAGAAACTTCTAAAAAAACTTGTCAAACAAAACCCAGAGAAATAGAATTTTCAGATGAATTAGATACAAGAACTCAAAGAACAAGACAAAATAAAAGAAGACAAGAAGAAACAAATCAAGTTTCTAAAAGAAGAAAAACAAGAAAATAATTTTTTAAAAAAACCGTTTTAGCTATAGCGGTTTTTTTTATTATTTGATATAATAAATTTGTGATTAATATGGAAAAAGAAAAATTAAAAAATATAATAAAATTAAAACAAAAAAAATATCGTGACTTAGAAAATAAGTTTATTGTAGAAGGTAAACATTTAGTAGAAGAAGCATCAAAAACTGATTTAATAATCGAAAAATATTCACTTTTTGAAAAAGAAGGATATATTAAATTAAAAGAAGATGAAATGAAAAAAATAATGACTACTGATACTTTAGTTGATGAGATTGCTATTGTAAAAAAATGTGTAAGTAAGGAATTTAATAATCATATTATTGCATTAGATCAAATTCAAGATCCAGGTAATTTAGGAACAATTATTAGATCAATGATTTCATTTTCATTTTTTGATCTTTTATTAGATAATAATACATGTGATATATATAATTCTAAAGTAATTAGATCAAGTCAAGGTGGAATTTTTAATATTAATTTTAAAAAAACTGATTTAAAAGAAGAATTATTGAAATTAAAAAAAGAAGGATATAAAATAATAGGTACTTCATTAAAAAATGCTATTTGTTTAAAAGAATATTTAAAAACTAAATTTAATAAAAATGAAAAATATGTTTTAATCGTAGGAAATGAAGGCAATGGAATTAGAAAAGAAATATTAGATATTTGTGATGATCTAATATTTATTGAAATGAATAATATTGATAGTTTAAATGTGGCTATTGCATTAAGTATAATTTTATATGAATTTAAAAATTAAAATAAAACGAGGAAATAATTAATCTTCCTCGTTTTCGTTTATATCGTATAATGGTGTACAATTTGGAATATTATCATACATTTTTTGTGTATATAATATACCATCCAAATGATCATATTCATGTTGAAAAACAATTGATATATAATTAGATAATGTCATTTTTATTGGCTCAAGTTTATTTTTTTCAATATTATATTTAAGAGCTTTTATTTCAATTGTTTTATGTCTTGGTGTTATCATATTATTTGTATCTCTTGTAACACTTATACAACCTTCTCCTAATGGTAAATATACCATTTCTTTTGATCTTTTAGTAATAATAGGATTTACAAGGGGTAATATATATGTTTTATCATCAAAGTCGTTTGTTACGATAGCAAACATTCTTTTTAATACACCTATTTGTGGAGCGGCAAGTCCAACGGCTGGTCTTAAATTGAATTTTTTTTGTGTTTCTTCATTTTGAGAATTAATTACATACCCTAATAAGTCTAATAAAACTTTTTTATCTTCATCTTTAAAAGGAATATCAACTTTTTCACATTTTTGATTTAAAAGAGGATTTCCTTCAATAACTATATCTTTCATTAAAATCATTTTACTCACCAAATATAATTATATCTAAAATAAGAAAAAATACAATAAAAAAAGTGGAAATCCACTTTTTATTTTATCTAAAACTTGATGCTCCAATAATTACTAATAAAATAAATAATACTAAAATTAGTGCATATCCACCTTTTAAATTAGTTTTAGAAGAACCTAAATCATAACCATAACCATATCCACATGGGCATGTATATCCATTAAATGATTGTTCAAACGGCATTTGATATGTATTTTGATTTTGATAATACATTATTACACCTCCTTCGTTATATTATATGGGAGTAATTTTATTTTGTTTAGGTAATTAATCACTAAATATATCAGTATCAAATTTATCTTCATTTCTTAAACCTAAATAATTTTCAATTCTTCTTAATCTATTATTTAAATTTTTTAATTTCCTATTTATTTCTTCAATTTGCATATATAGTTGTTGTAAATGAGGATAATTTATTTGATTTCTTAAATCGTTATTTTCATAATATTTGTTTTTAAACATTTTGTTCACCCTAGTATTATAATATGATATAATAAATTTAAAGGTGATTTTATGAGACTTGATAAGTTTTTAAGTAATTTAAAGTATGGTAGTAGAAAAGATGTTAAAAAAATTATTAAAAATGGTTTTGTAAAAATAAATGATGTCATAATTAAAGATGATGATTATAATCTTAATTTAGAAAAAGACGAAATTAATGTTTTTGATAAACCTGTTTTTTATAAAGAAAATATTACATTAATGATGAATAAGCCCAAAGGATATTTATCTAGTAATTATGATAAATTTGATAAAACAGTTATTGATTTATTAAAAGAACCATATAATCGATTTGATTATTGTATTTGTGGTAGATTAGATAAAGATACAACAGGACTTATTATTTTAACAACAGATTCTAAATTACAACATTTAATAACTAATCCTAATAAAGATATTAAAAAAAAGTATTTAGTTAAAACTTTAAAAAAAGTTACTAAAAAAGATTTAGAAATATTAAAAAATGGTGTAGATATAAATGTTGATGGTAAAATTTATCATACATTAAATGCAGATTATACAATTGTTGATGATTATAATTTTTATTTAGAAATTAGTGAAGGAAAATTTCATCAAGTAAAAAAAATGGTTAATAAGATTAATAATGAAGTTATCGAATTAAAAAGAGTTTCAATAGGAAATATTAATTTGGATTCAAATTTAAAAGAAGGGGAGTATAAAGAAATTAATTGGCAATAATAAATTAGGTGATTATTTTGAAATCTAATTTATTAAAGAAAGCTAGTATATTAATGATTGGGGTCATTATTTCAAGATTAATAGGGTTATTTGTCGTTTTTCCATTTGCAAAAATGGTTAAAAATGAAGGAGTAATCCTTTTTTCATATGCTTATGTTCCCTATTCACTGTTTTTAGATTTATCTACATTAGGAATTCCAAATGCAATAGCAAAGGTAATAAGTAAAAATAATTCATCTGATAAAAATTGTTTTAATAAATCATTTTTTTTAAAAAGTATTATTATTTCATTTGCTTTTGGAATATTTTGTTTTTTAATTTTAAATTTATTTTCTAAAAAATATGCAATGATTATTTTAGCAAATAAGAATAATTATAATAATATTAATGAAGTTATAAATATTATTAGATTAGTGAGTATATCGTTAGTTTTTTTACCTGTTTTAGCCTGTTTTAAAGGATATTTTCAAGGAAATATGAATTATTATATTTATTCTTTTTTGCAAATATTAGAGCAAGCAATTAGGGCATGTATTATTTTATTTGGGAGTTATTATATATTAAATTATACTAATTTAGGATATGTATATGCATGCTATATAGCAGTTTTATCTAGTGCAATTGCTGTTATATTAACAAATATTATTTCTTTATTTTTTTTAAAATTTCCAAAAGAATTTAAAAAAATAACTTTTAAAGAAGTTATTAAAATATTTAAAGCAAGTGTTATTCCTTATTCTATTTATGGATTGTTTTTTTCATTATATCCAGTTATTGATAGTATATTTTTTAATAAAAATTTAATAAAAGCAGGTATAAATAATCCGGAATATTATTATGGTATATATCAATTTGAAGTTCAAAAAATAATAATTATTCCAGTATCATTATTTTTATGTGTTGGACAATCTTTAATGGTTAAAATTACAAAATATTTAAAATTTGAAAAATATAAAAGAATTAATTTGAATATTAAAAAATCAATTGATTATTGTATTACTTTTTTATTGCCTATTAGTTTAATGCTTGTTATTTTTAAAGATTTTTTTTATTATTCTTTTTTTGATAATAATGGTGGTGAAAATATATTATCTTATTATGCAATATTAGTTTTTGTTTTTGGCTTAAATGGGCTATTATCATCAATAATGCAAGGTTTAGATAATGAAAAAAAATTAAAAAGAAATTTAATTATTGGTTTAATTGTAAAGTTTTTTATAACTCCAATTTTTATTAAAAAATTTTTAGTAAATGGAGCAATATTTTCTACAATACTTGGTAATATGATTGTAATAGTATTAAATATATATAATATATTTTCAATTCATAAAATCAAAATAAAAAATATTAAAATAAATTTATACAAAAAAACGATTTTTATTTTTATTTTTTTTATAGTAATTTTATTATTAAATTATTATATAGATTTTAATATTTATGCTATATTAATAACTATTTTAAGTTATATTTTAATTATTATTTTAATGAACCATAAAAAAAATAAAACATATAATAATATTGGGTGATTTTATGAGTGAAAAAATGGATTTATTTAGAGAATTTGTAAAAAAACATCCAGGTTTAAAAGATGAAGTTAAAAATAATAATTTATCTTGGCAGAATATCTATGAAGAGTGGTATTTATATGGAGAAGATTCTTCATCATTTGTTCCTTATAAGAATGAACAAAATAATGAATTTAAAAAAAATAATGAAACATCAAGATTAAATACTAAGGAATTATCTCCTGAAACATTAAAAAATGTAATGAACTATATTAAAAAAATCAATCCGGATAATTTAACTAAAACATTATCAAGCGCTCAAAAAATTATGGCAATTATCCAAGGATTTATAGGAGGAACAGCAAGTGGAGCTGGTTTATCAGCTTTAAATAAAATGACTGGAGATCCACTTTTTGATAAAAAATTTGATGAGTGGTATTAATGGATGAAAAAATCATGAATTTTTTATATCAAAACCCTATTTATTTAAATTATATTAGATATCATCCTGAATGGTATAAAATATTATATTATACTCCTGAAAAGATGAATGAATTTATAAAAGAAGCAAAAAAAGAATTGAAACTAACAACTTTTGATAAAATTGAAAATTTTAAAAAACAATTGGGATTTTTAGAATCATTAATTGATTATTTGACAAAAAAATAAACTGTGATAAACTATAAATGGTGAAAAAAATGGAATATATGGATTATGTAAATAAAGCATATGAAATTGCTTTAGAATTTAAAAATAGTTCCTTATATCAAGAATTTTTAAAAGTAAAAAATGAATTGTTTTTTAAATATGAAAAAAAAATAGTTGAATTTAATAAAGTAAAGGAAAAATTAGCTAGTTTAAATAAATATGATTTAGATTATAATAAAATTGTAAATGAATATTTTATTTATAAAGATTTCTTTTTAAATGATGAACTTTACAAAAAATATCAAAAATTAGAATTATCTATAAATAATGAACTTGCTAAAATTAATGAAAAAATTGCAAATACTATATCAAAAAATATGAAATATTTAAATGAATTTGGATTTATTGAAGGTGAAAATTGTGGTTAAAAGAAAAAGTTTAATATTATACTATGAAAATTATGATGCATTAATAAAACTATTAGATAATCAAAATGTTAATATTACATATAATTCTATAAAAAATAAATACCTTGTAATATATTTTGATAAAGATAGACTTGAAGGATTAAAAAATTATTTGAGTAAACAAAAATGTATATTAGAAATTGTTGAATCTGAAGTTGAAATGGATCAATTTGCATTTTAAAATATTGTCAAGAAAAAATACTTGACATGTTTTTTTTATATGTTATAATTACAAGGGTAAAGGAGATATTAAAGTTATGATTAAATTACGTTTACAAAGATTCGGTTCTCATAAAAAACCATTTTATCGTATCGTAGCTACTGAATCAACTAGTCCAAGAGATGGTAGATTTATTGAAGTTATTGGAACATATAATTCATTACAAACACCAGCATTAGTAACTATTGATGAAGAAAAAGCATTAAGTTGGTTAAATAAAGGTGCTAAACCAAGCGATACTGTAAGAAGCCTTTTAAGTGAAAAAGGTA
This sequence comes from uncultured Anaeroplasmatales bacterium, assembly GCA_964478425.1. Lineage (GTDB taxonomy): Bacteria > Bacillota_I > Bacilli_A > Acholeplasmatales > WRBM01 > CAYZIB01. The sequence goes on from CAYZIB010000003.1 coordinate 85,426, forward strand.
TAATGAAAAAATTTGCTGAAAACGCCAAAAAAGAAAATAAATAATAATGACTAATTTTGTTGAATTAATAAAAAATTTAGTTGGACCTTTAATTGTATATCCTGAAGATCTAAAAATCGAATCACAAGAAGATGATCAATATGAAGTATTCAAGGTATATGTTAGAAAAGAAGATTTAGGACGCGTTATTGGCAAAAGCGGAAAAATTGCTCAAGCAATAAGAACTATTATTTATGCAGGAGCATCAAAAGACAGTAAAAAGGTTAAAATAGATTTTGAATCTTTATAAAATGGATAAATTTATCCATTTTTTTATTTATATAATTAAATTTGTGTTATAATTATATTAGAGGTTGATAATAATGAAAATAAAATTTTTAGGTACTGCAGCAGCAGAAGGAATGCCTGCTTTATTTTGTAGTTGTGTTGCGTGTAATAAAGCTAGAATATTAGGTGGAAAGAATATCAGAACTAGATTTCAAATATTAATTGATGATGATACTTTAATTGATTTTCCTCCGGATTCTTTATATCATATGCTTAAATATAATTTGGATTTTACAAAAATTACAAATTTATTTATTTCACATCAACATCAAGATCATTTTGATCCAAAAGAAATATCATTAAGATCTACTATGTATACAAATATTAGAAATAATAATTTTAAAGTTAATGGAAATAAATTTGTTATTAATGAAACAGAAAAATGTTTTTATCCTAAAAATGATACAAATATGGTTTTATTAAATAAATTATCTAAAGGTGATTATATTGATATAAAAAATTATAATGTTTATGCTTTAGAGGCTGATCATGTAACACCAGATTTTGAGCCACTTATGTATTTTTTTAACGAAAAGAAAAGTAACAAAAATATTTTGTTTGCTCATGATACAGGTTATTTTAAAGATAGTGTTTGGGAATTTTTAAAAGGGAAAAAATTAGATTTATTATCTATTGATTGCACATTTGTTCAAATGCATTGTATGAATAATCATTTAGGAATAGATGAAATTAAAATTTTAATAGATGATTTAAAAAGAGAAAATATTGTTACTGATGACACTTTAATTATTGTTAATCATTTTTCTCATAATGCATTGAAATTACATGAAGATATAGAAGAATTAGTAAAAGATTATGGTTGGATTGTAGCATATGATGGAATGGAAGTAGAGGTTTAATTATGGAATATATAAAAATAGGAGTTATTGTTAATACGTTTGGGATAAAAGGTGAATTAAAAATTTATCCTAATACTGATTTTGATCGTTTTAGTTCAGGAAATAGCATTTATGTTAAATTAAATAATGAGTATGTAAAAGAAAAAATTGAAAAATCTAGATTTAACAAAAATTTATATTATTGTTTATTTACTGGATATAGTAATATTAATGAAGTTTTAAAATATAAAGGATGTGACTGTTATATTTTAAAAGAAGATCAAGAACCTTTAAATGAAAATGAATATTATTATGGAGATTTATTAGGATTAAAAGTTTATAATCAAAATGGAGTTTATAAAGGTGTAGTTGATCAAATTAGAGAAGTTCCTCAAGGTGAAATATTAGAAGTAATGACAGAAAAAGGGATGAAAATGGTTCCTTTTCATGATGCTTTTATAAAAGAAATTACTAAAGATAAAATAATTGTTGAAGAAATTGAGGGATTATTTTGAGAATTGATATATTAACTTTATTTCCGAAAATAATAAATGCTTTTATCGAAGAATCAATTATAAAAAGAGCAATAAATAATAACATAGTTGAAATAAATGTTATTGATTATAGAAAATTTAGTGATAATAAACATAATCAAGTTGATGATACTCCTTATGGTGGAGGATGTGGAATGGTTTTAAAATGTGAACCAATATATAAAGCTTTACAGTCTATTAAAACACCAGAATCATTTGTTATATTATTAACACCACAAGGAAAACCATATAAACAACAAACAGCAAATTATTTAAAAGATAAAAAACATTTAATTTTCATTTGTGGTCATTATGAAGGATTTGATGAAAGAATAAGAAGTTTTTGTGATATGGAAATATCAATTGGAGATTATGTATTAACAAACGGAGAATTACCAGCATTAATAATTAGTGATAGTATTATTAGATTACTAGATTCTGCAATAAACTATGATTCACATGAATATGATTCATTTAGTCATTGGAGATTAGAACATCCTCAATACACTAAACCAAGTGAATTTTTAGGAATGAAAGTTCCGGATGTTCTTTTAAGTGGGAACCATAAAGAAATAGAAAAATGGAAAATAAAAGAAAGTTTAAGAAGAACATATGAAAGAAGAAAAGATTTGATTTGTGAAAATAATTTAACAGAAGAAGAAAAAAAATTATTGGAGGAGATTAAAATTGAAAGTAATTGAACTAGATGATAATACTTTTTATGTTAGACTTGAAAAAAATGAATTGATTATAAAATCATTAGTAGAATTTCATAAGTTATATGTTCCATATTTAAAATTATGCGAAATAAAAGCTATTGGGGCTATTAAAAATGTTGAACTAGGATATATTAATTTAAATAAATTAGATAATATGGATTATAATTATAAGTTTTTTAAAGGAAATTATGAGCTTACTTCAATGATGGGAAATTTAGCAATAAAAAATAATGAATCTTGTGCTCATATTCATATTCAAATGGCTGATGAAAATTATAATGTAATTGGTGGACATTTAAAAGAAGCACAAGTTGCAATCACATTAGAAATTTTTATAAAAGTTTATGAACAAGAAGTAGAAAAGAAATTTGATGAAAATGAAGGAGTGTTTTTATTAGGATGAAAAAACATATAAGTACTATTTTATTAATTTTTGTTTGTTTATTAGTAGGATGTAGTAAAACTAAAAATGAGGTATTAACAAATTATACTGAAGTAGATAATTATTTTAATATTGCAAACAAAAATGAATTTAAAGGATATTATTTTATTGATGTTAGAGAAAAAAGTATTTATGTTTTAGGACATAGAAAATCGTTTGTAAATATTTATACTTTAAAAGGTTTAAAAAATTATATTGAAGTAGAAAATATAAAAAAAAATAATTTTATATTATTAATGGGTCAAAATGAATCTGATAATAATTTAGAAGAGTTTTTTAATTATTTGGTTTCTAATGGATATAGAAATGTTAAAAAATATGTTGGAGGATATGATGATTATCTAACTAAAGATAATTTTATCCCAGTAACAGGTAATGATGATGTAAATTGTGATTGTTAATCACAATTTTTTTTATAAAAAAAATTAACTTAAAAATAAGTTAATTTGTTAAATAAAGAATTATTAATTTAATTGTTTCTTCAATTGCTTTTAAATGAGTTCTTTCCATGCCATGACTATTTTCAATACCAGGACCTATTAATGCACCTTTTATGTCATTTCCACCTTTTAAAGCGGCGCTTACATCACTTGAATAAAAAGGGAAAATGTCTAAAGCATAAGAAATATTATTATTTTTAGCAAGTGTATATAATTTTTTTGTCATTTCATAATCATAAGGACCTGATGAGTCTTTGCAACATATACTTGTTTTATAAATTGAACCAGATAAATCTAATCCAACACAACCCATATCAATTGTTAAAAATTCATCTATTTTACTTGAAATATAGCTTGCACCATGTCCTACTTCTTCATATCCAATAAAATAAATTATTAAATTATCTTTTATAATGTTATTTTCTTTTAGGTATTTTAATACAGTAAGTAATATGGCAACCCCTGCTTTATCATCTAAAAATCTTGATTTGATAAAACCATTTTCAGTTATTAAAAATTTTGGGTCAACAAAGATATAATCTCCGTTATTTATACCAAGATTTATTGTATCTGCTTTAGAAGTAGTAGTTTCATCTATTTTTATAATTAAATTATCAATATCTCTTGGCTTTGATTTTGCATCTGGATAAACATGTGATGATGGAGAAGATGAAAGAATAGTTCCAGTATATATAGTATCATCTTTTGTAAGAATTTTACAGTATTCACCATCAATAGTAGGTGTTTGAATACCTCCTATATTTGTTATGTTTAATGTTCCATCGTTATTTATTGATCTAACCATTAATCCTAAGGTATCAGCATGAGCACTTAAAGCAATTGTTTTATTAGTTTTTCCTTCAAGTTCTATTTTTAAATTTCCTTTTTTTGTGTATGAAGATGGAATATTTAAAAGTGATAATTCTTCTTCAAGAAGTTTAAATATGTTTTTTGTATATCCAGTTGGAGAATCTATACTATATAATTTAGTAATAATTTTTTTAAAATAGGATAAGTTTATTTCCATTTATAACACCTCGTTTTAAATTTTATATAATCAATATTAACATACTTTAATATTTTTTTCAATTAAATATAAAATCCTTTTCTATTTACAAAAATATGAAATTTATGATATATCTATATTAGAATATAAAAAGGAGTGGTATTGTGAAATATTGTAGTAATTGTGGAAAAGAAGTTGATGAAAATGCATTTGTATGTGTAAATTGTGGATACAAATTAATGGATCAAAAGGAAGAAGGCTCTGCTTTAGGAATTTTATCAATTATTTTTGGTGCACTAGGAGGATGGTTAGGATTAGTATTTGGAATTATTGGTTTATGTATATATAAAACAAAAGAAAATAAAAGAAATTGTAAAATAGGAATTGGTTTATTTGTTGGATGGATCTTATTATTAATTATGATTATCTTAATGGGTTCTTGTGTTTTTTGGGGGATTAACCAATAAGTAATAAAAACATTGTGTAAATTTAAAAAAAATATTAATTTTATTTAAAAATTGTTGATTTTATTTTTTATATATGTTAAAATTATTTGTCTTTATAATAACTTGTTCCGCTGAATAGATTTTTTATGAACAAGGAAATAGAAATGGAGTGTTTAAGATGGCTTTAAAAGGTCAAGAGTTACTAAATGCTTTAACAAAAAAATATATGAAAGAATTCCCAGAATTTAGAGCTGGTGATAATGTTAAAGTATCAGTTAAAATCAAAGAAGGCGACAGAGAAAGAATCCAAGTATTTGAAGGTTTAGTTATTAGACGTCAAGGTGGAGGAATCGGTGAATCATTTACAGTAAGAAAAATTTCTTATGGTGTAGGTGTTGAAAGAACTTTCCAAATTCATTCACCATTAGTTGCTCAAATTGAAGTTGTTAGAAAAGGTAAAGTTAGAAGAGCTAAATTACATTATATTAGAACATTATCTGCTAAACAATCTCGTATTAAAGAACGTCGATAATTACTTTGATTTAAAAAGGTTCAATTTTAAAATTGAACTTTTTTT
>CAYZIB010000004.1:0-90315 GCA_964478425.1 uncultured Anaeroplasmatales bacterium
AGAAACAAATATAGTTATAGCTAATATTTATAAAGGATTACCTGTAACAAGTATTGGAGATGCTGCATTTTATTATTGTGAAGCTTTAGAAAGTATAACGATCCCAAATAGTGTAACAAGTATAGGATATTCTGCATTTTTCAGATGTAGTTCATTAATTAGTATAACAATCCCAGAAGGTGTAATAAGTATCGAAAAATATGCACTTTCTGGATGTAGTAGTTTAACAAGTGTAACTATTCCAAGTACTATAACAAATATAGAAAAAGATGCATTTGCTGATTCTGAAAATTTAAAAAATATATATTATGGAGGAACAATAGAAGATTGGTGTTATATAAAATTTACTGATGAATGTCCTAACCCAATTGACTATACTTCAAATTTTTATATGTTAGATGAAAATAATGAATATAAAGAAGTAACAGAAATAAAAATACCAGAAACAATAACAAAAATAGGAAATTATCAATTTTATAACCTTAGTAAAATTACATCAATAACTATTCCAGAAGGTGTAATAAGTATAGGAGATGCTGCATTTTATAATTGTACTAGTTTAAAAAGCATAATAATCCCAAGCAGTGTAACAAGTATAGGAGAAAATGCATTTTATAGTTGTGGATCATTAACATCAGTAAAATTTGCAGAAAATTCACAATTAACAAGTATAGGAGATAGAGCATTTTATTATTGTAAAGCTTTAGAAAGTATAACAATCCCAAATACTGTGACAAGTATTGGGAGAGCTACATTTATGGAATGCAATCAATTAATGAGTATAATATTTGAAGAAAAAAGCAGGTTAAAAAGTATAGAAGTAAGTTTATTTTATAATTGCAGTAATTTGAAAAGTATAGCAATTCCGAGTAGTGTAACAAGTATTGAAACTTATGCATTCTTTAATTGTACTAGTTTAATAAATGTATATTATGAAGGAACAATAGAAGACTGGTATAATATAGAATTTAGTGTTGATTGTTATTATCCAGGGAAATATGTTTATATATTAGATGAAAAGAATGAATATATAGAAGTAACAGAAATAATAATACCAGAAGCAATAACAAAAATAGGTAATTATCAATTTTGTAACTTTACAAAAATTACATCAATAACAATCCCCAGTAGTGTAACAAGTATCGAATCAAATGCATTTTATAATTGTGCTAATTTAGCAAATGTATATTATGAAGGGACAATAGAAGATTGGTGTAACATAGAATTTAGTAATGAATATTCTAATCCAATGAGATATGCGCAACATATTTATATGTTAGATGAAAATAATGAATATAAAGAAGTAACAGAAATAAAAATACCAGAAACAATAACAAAAATAGGTAATTATCAATTTTATAACTTTAATAAAGTTACATCAATAACAATTCCATCAAGCGTAACAATTATAGGAAGTTATGCATTTAAATATTGTACTAGTCTAGAAAGTATAATAATCCCATCAAATGTAACAAAAATAGGGAAATATGCATTTTATGGATGCTATAGTTTAACAATATATTGTGAAATAACTGAAGAACCAATATTATGGAGTGGTCAATGGAATGCTCAAAATTTTCCAGTCGTTTGGGGATACAAAATTAGTTAAATAACTAGCAATATAAAAATAATAATTATAAGATTAAAAAAAGTTTAAGTAATTTAATTTTGCTAACGATTATTATTTAATTTTGATATAAACAAAAGGGGGCAAAAATTATGAATAGTATAGAATTACTAAAAGAATGGAAAGAAGAACCTTATAAAGAAATTTATAATATTATAAAGGAACCTATATCACCTAACTATTTTGACATAGAAAATGTTGATATTAAAGAATATAAAATTGACGATTATCGCAATATATTAACAATAAAATTTATGAAGAATAATGTAGATTTTGAATTCATATTATATAAAGCAGAAGTTAATAATATAATACAAGAATATTTTAATGATGTTACAATTCGTGTGCAAAATCAAAAAGATAGAATGGATTTTGCAGTTATAAAATCAAATGAAATTATTAAAATAATTAATTACGGTAATGGAAGCATAAAAACTGATGAAAATATAAAAGTAGATTTTTATGCATATAAATGATTTTATTTAATAATTTTCTATAAGTAATTGTAAAAAATAATGAGGTAAATAATTATGATTAATAAAATTATAAATGCAATGGAATATATTGACAAAGTTATTAAAGAAATAGATACAAATAAAAAAGAAACAGATAAAATAAAGTATATTTATGACAATTATAAAATTGAAAATCTTGGATGCCCACATATTGCACCTAAAAGTTTGCCAAAAGGTTCTTGTGCAGTTTATATTTTTATTTATAATAAAGAGATCTTAAAAATAGGTAAAGTAAATGAAAAATCAAATGCAAGATTCTGTACTCAACATTATGGATTTAATGCACGAAGCACTTTAGCTAAATCAATATGTAAAGATAAAGAATTTATTGATAAAGGTATTAATGAAGCAAATGTAAAAGAATGGATGCTTAATAATTTACAAAGAGTTAATATAATAATAAATTCTAATAAAGCTGCAATTAATTTAATAGAATCAATGTTACATTATATATTTTTACCTCGATATGAAGGAGATATATAAAAAAAAGTAAAGCAAATCTCTTAAAGCTTTATTCGTCCGCTCATATGACGTTAATCTGGAGTGTTGAAAAGGAAACGACTTAGAAAACCGAAGTAAACGTAAATTCTTTAGGATAGGTATCGTTATTCCATCCTATTTTTCTTAAATAATTAATTCGAATAAAAAAATCTATCAAATATAAAATGAAAATATAAATTATGATTAAAAATTTTAAAGCATGTTAAAAATAGATGAATACAATGCATTTTAATTAGTGAGGTAATAAATTATGAATAATGTTAAATTACAAACTCCTTGCAAAGAAGAAGTAAAAAAATTAACAACTATAGAAGTGTTTGAGAATAATAGTTTAGTAAAATAAATGTTGTAATTACTATAGAAAATGAGAGGTACAAATTATGAAAGCAGAAACTGTTGAATTTATTAATGTTGGAACTACTGTAGAAATAGAAAAAGAGCCAAAAGTTATTAATAAAAAAATAAAAAAACATCAAACAAACGGAATAATAATAACTAATGAAATGCTTGAAGATGCTAATCAAAAAGTTAAATCAACTATTAATTATGGTAGAGAAGATAGTTTGATTACTGATTGTTTTGTTAGATTTCCTGAGAATACTGATGTAACAATAGTAGCAATGAAAATAGGATTAATTGACATTACTAACTCTACTCATATTTCTCAACATAAGTCAAAAATAAGTGCAGTAGAATTAGCTGAATGTATTGTTAGAATTAAAGACATTGATGAAAGAATTAAGAATGGTGATCCAGAGGTTGTTAATGAAATTGCTAGAAGTAATGGTAAAATCAACTTATTTTCTTTTGCTTCTAAATACTGTTGTTATCACAATAAAAACTTATATGGTAAAGACGATTATTCAATATTAGACACAGTACTAAAAAAACATCTGCCAGATTATTTTGATGATATAACAACTCGTCAAATTCAAAAATGGCAAGAATCTTATGATTATAAATCATATAATGATTATTTAACTAGAAAGTTAGATGAACTTAATATCACCATTGAATTTAGAAAAAGAAAAATTGACCATTTTATTTGGTTTAATCATAGATAGTTTTTGAGGTTAATTTATGGAAAAAATCAAATATTTTAGCAATGAAGTAATTAAAGAATTAAAATACTATGTTTATAGATTAGTTGATCCACGTAATGGTGAAACCTTTTATGTTGGAAAAGGGAAAGGAAATCGTGTATTCGCACATGTCAACTGTTCTTTAAGCGACTACCATGGTGTAAATTATTTATTTAAAGATGAAGATAGTTACAATTTAAAAATTGACAGAATTAGAAATATTATAAATGATGGGTTGGAAGTGATATATATAATTCAAAAATATGGTTTAGAAGAAAGAGATGCTTTTATTATTGAAAGTACATTGATTGATGTATATTCAATTGATAATTTACTAACTAATAAAATAAAAGGATTTGACTCAGATAAAGGCCCTATCAATGCTTTAACTTTGGAAAGAAATCTTGCTTTAAAAGAATATGAAGATAGTATAGATAATCCAGAGTATATGATTATTAAAATAAAAGAATATTATCTAAGTCAAAGAGGATATAGCATTTATGAAACTGTAAGGTCTGCATGGAAATTAAATGTTGAAAAAGCAAGAAAATATAAATATGTTTTAGCAGTTATTGATGGTATAGTTCGTGAAGTATTTGAAGTTTATGAGTGGCATCCAAATGAACAAGGAGATCGATATGAATTTACTGGAAAGCAAGCTGATCCTGTAGTAAGAAATAATTTTATTAATAAAAAAGTCCCATCAAAATATAGAAAGAAAGGACAAGCTAGTCCAGTTCTTTATTATAAACCAGAGTAAAAACTGTTATAGTGCTATTTCTTTTTAATAGTGTTAATAATATATTTATATTAATAGCCCGCTCATATGGCGTTAAACATGGAGAGTGGAAAGGAAGCGACATAGAAAACCAAGTACCGTAAACATGATGATAGGTATCGCTATTCCATCATTTATTATTAATAATTTTGAAGAAAATATAGTTAGTTTAAAGGTTAATAAAGAAGTTGTAGAAAGAGTAATTAGAGAATTTTTTAATTAATATTTATACGTCCACTCATAAGACGTTAAACTTGGAGTATGGAAAGGAAACGACTTAGAAAATCAAGTACTGTAAATTTAGGAATAGGTATCGTTATTCCATCCTATATTTTAAAAAAATAACAAATGAGAACACCAAATTATGATTTCATTATAAAAGTTTATAAATATATTTACAAATATAACATCTAGATTTATAATAGATATGCCATAAAGAGAAGACGAGAGACAAGCTCTATGACTCTTCAGCAACCGCAATTTGTAAGGTGCTAAAACTTGTTGATGGTATATAATTAAAATAAATTCCATCAATGATGGAATTTTTTATTTAAAAGGAGAAAAAAATATGAATTGGTTAATCTTAGCATTATTAGGAGCATTAGCAACCTCCCTTACAACTATTTTTGCAAAAATAGGTATAAAAGATGTAAAATCAAATTTTGCTACTACATTTAAAACAGGTATAGTTATTATATTTTGTATTATAATGTGTCTTATTACTAACAGTTTTAAAGAAATTGATAAATTAACATTAAATAATTATTTATTTTTAATATTATCAGGTATATTTACCGGATGCTCATGGTTATGTTATTATAAAGCATTAAAATTAGGAAATATCAATAAAGTTGCCCCAATTGATAAATCAAGTTTTATTTTAACAAGTATCTTATTTTTAATTTTTTTCTATGATGCTACTACTAAAAATGGAAATATATTAATTATAATTATGCTTTTTTTATCTATGATATTAATGCTTTTTGGAACACTTTTAATGATTGATAAAAAAGCGGATACATCAGAAACTTCTAAATTATATTTGTTTTATGCTATATTATCAAGTGTATTTGCAAGCTTTGTAGCTTTATTTATTAAAATAGGATTAAAAGGTGTAAATACTAATTTAGGAACACTTTTAAGAACAATTGTTGTATTTATCTTTGCATTAATAATTACAATATCTAAAAAAGAATATAAAGATATTAAAAATATAACAAAAAAAAGCTATCTATTTTTAATATTTTCAAGTATTGCTACTGGATGTGCATGGTTATTTGAATATTATGCATTAAATATGGATAATGTAAATCCTGTTGCAGTTAATTCAATTAGTAAACTATCTATTTTATTAACAATGTTTTTTTCATATTTTTTCTTAAAAGAAAAATTTAATAAAAAACAATTGTTAGGATTATTTTTACTTACTCTAGGTATTATATTAATCATAATTTTTAGTTTATAAATTTTAAAAAATATTATATAATTAAATCGGTGATAACATGAAAAAAATAAATGTAATTGTTAAAGAAAAAACAATATTAGAAATACAAGAAGATGCTTTTAAAGGAGATATAATAGATTTAACAGAACTATTACATGTTGATACATCATTTATTTTAAAAGCAATTGAAAATAATAAAGATATAATATATCAACAAAAATTAAATGAATTTAAAAATACATTAAATATTGAGCATGCTGCAGAAATTAAATTATTAAAATCTAAAATTGATGAATTAAATAAAATAAATGAATTTAATTTGAAATTAAAAGAAGATGAAATTAAAAATAAATATATTGAAAAAATAAATGATTTAGAACAAGAAATAAAACAATTAAAAAAAGAAAATGAATTAGAAATTAGTTTATTAAAAAATAATAATAAAACTGAAATATTAAATCTTAATCATGAAAATTTAATTAAATTAAATGAACTTGAAAATAAATATAATAATATTATTAATAATTTAAATTTAGAAAAAAAAGAATCAGATTTAAAAAAAGAATTAGAATTAAAAGAATTTAAATTAAACGAAAAATTAAAATATGAAAACGAAATTAAAGAATTAAATGAAAAATATCTAGAAGAAATAAGAAAAAAAGAAGAAATAATTAATAATTTAAATCTTCAAAAATCAAATATGAATGTAAAACAAACAGGTGAAAACTTAGAAGCATGGTGTGATAATGAAGTAAAATCATATATGCAAAATGGACTTTTAAACTGTACTTGGGAAAAAGATAATTTAGTTATAAAAAATGAATTTGATGAAAAAGGTTCAAAAGCTGATTATATATTTAAAATATATGCTGATAACACCCATAATGAATCTTTAATGTTAGCTTCAATTTGTCTTGATATGAAAGATGAAAATCCTACATCTAAAACAAAACAAACAAATGAACACTACTATAAAAAACTAGAAGAAAATAGAATAAAGAAAAATTGTAAATACTCAGTTTTAGTTAGTAATTTAGAGTTAGATAAACCTAATATTTTACCAATATATAAAGTTTTAGAGTATGAAAATATGTATGTTGTTAGACCTGGATATTTAATGGTATTTTTAAATATGATTACATCACTAACAACAAGATTTGGTAATTTATTATTAGAGAAAAATAATGAAACTCTTTTATTAAAATCAAAATTAGAGTTAATAGATGAATTTGATAAAATTAAAAAAACCTATTTAGATGATCAATTAGATTTACTAGAAAAACAATTATTATTAATTTTAAAATCTTCAGATCAAATAAAAAAAGCCGTAAATGATATTGATAATACATGCAATATAATCAAAGCAAGATATATTAATAATATCTTTGAAAAAATCAATAAATTTGAAATAAAACTTAATAAATCCATAATAAAAAAATTAGATTAGCCCTTAATAGGGCTTTTTAATTGGTTCAAAATTCTTTCATAATATATCTTTTTTATTTAAAAAAATATATAATATCATAAAAAGTATAAAGGAATGATTTTTATGGATAAAATTGAAAGATTAAATCTAATAAAAAAAGATTTTTTACAAAGTAAAAATATATTAAGTGCATTATCAGATGAAAATAGACAACTAATATTATTTTGCCTATTAGAAAACTGTTATAGTGGAGGAGTAACTGTTTCTGAAATTGCTACAAAAATAAATTTATCAAGACCAGCAGTAAGTCATCATTTAAAAATATTACTAGATAATAAAATATGTGATATAGAACATATAGGAACTAAAAATTATTATCATATTACAGGTATTAATGAAATTCTAAGTTTAAAATCATTATTTGATAATATATTATTATTCGAAAAAGAAAGGAAAGAAGAAATATTATGAAAAATTTAATAGTTTATTATTCATATGAAGGAAATACCTTAGAACTTGTTAATGGTATGAAAAATGTAATTGAAGCAGATGTTTTAAAATTAGAATTAGAAAAAGAAAAAAAATCAAAAAGTTTATATCGTTTTATTTGGGGTGGAATTCAAGTATATATGAAAAAGACTCCTAAATTAAAACCATATAATCTTAATTTAGATGAATATTCTAATATAATAATTGCTTGTCCTTGTTGGTTTGGAACTTATGCTACACCTATTAATACATTTTTAAAAGAAAATAAAATTTTAAATAAAAATATTTATTTATTAGTTTCAAATGGAGGAAATTTAAGACATACTTGGTCTGATTTTTCTAAAGCTTTGACTAACAATAATATTATTTCAAAATTAGATATAGTTTATCCAATTAAAAATGGAATAGAAGATGCTATTACAAAAACAAACAATTGGATTAAAGAAAATTTAATTTAATAACGCTTTCTAAAAAAAATACTTGTTTTTTAATAATATTATATGGTATAAATATTTTGAAATTAATAAATCGTATAAATTCGATAATATGGTTCGAAAGTCTCTACCCTATAACCTTAAATTATAGGACTACGATTAAAAGTATAATACTTTTTTCCTAGCAGAGACATTAAATAAATGTCTCTTTTTATTTATCATGTTTTATTAATTTCAATAAAATTTAGGAGGAAAACATGAAAAATTTATTAAATCGAGTATTTAAACTCGACGATAATAACACATCAATTAAAACAGAAATAATCGCTGGTTTAACAACGTTTTTTGCAATGTGTTATATCGTTATTGTAAATCCAGATCAAATGACTGGATTTAAAGGAACTGAAAGTTATGAATTATCTCAAATATGGAATGCTTGTTTTATAGGAGGAATAATAGCTGCAGCAATCGCAACATTATGTATGGCATTTATTGCTAATAAACCATTTGCATTAGCAGCAGGTATGGGACTTAATTCATTTTTTTATGTATCATTTATCATGCCATGCATGTTAACTGAAAATACAATTGATGGGTACCATGCTGGATTAGCTATTATATTAGTATCAGGATTATTATTTTTAATACTATCTCTTACAGGTGTTAGAAAATATATTGCAAAATCACTACCTATATCTTTAAAAACTGCAATTCCTGCAGGAATAGGTTTATTTGTTGCTTTTGTTGGTTTACAAAATAGCGGATTAGTTGTTCCTAACGAAAATACAGGAGTAGCACTTGCTAATTTAACTAATTTTAAAAATGCAATAAGTCCAATAGTTACATTTATTGGTGTAATATTAATAGTTGTATTTAGTAAATCAGATAATAAAATCTTAAAAAAAGGTTCAATAATATTAGGAATTTTATCATCAACTATTCTTTATTACGTTTTATCATTATTAGCTGGAGTAAAAATTGTTAAATATACAAATATATCAATTATTAATACATTTAAAGATTGGTTTAATATTGGATTACTTGGTTCTTTTAAAGGATTTAAACTTGCTTTTGGTAGTACTTTATTAGGAGGAGTATTTAGCGCTATTATGTTAGTTATTACATATTCTTTAGTAGATATGTTTGATACACTTGGAACTTTATACGGTGCATGTGCAGAAGCAAATATGCTTGATGAAAACGGAGATCCAATAGATTTAGAAAAAGAAATGTTATGTGATTCAATAGGAACAGTTACAGGAGCTATAACAGGTACTTCAACAATTACTACATTTGTTGAATCAAGTGCAGGAGTTGCTGCTGGTGGAAGAACAGGTTTATCTGCATTAGTAACTGCAGTCTTATTCTTATTATGTTTATTTATCAGTCCAATTGTAAAATATGTTCCATCATGTGCAACATCTCCTGCACTAATATATGTTGGAATATTAATGTGTAAAAATATATTAAAAGTTGATTTTAATGATCTTAGAAGTGCTACAACAGCATTTATGACATTTGTTATAATGATTGCAACATATTCAATTAGTAATGGAATTATGATTGGAGCAATCACTTATGTATTAATAACATTATTAACTGGTAAATATAAAAAAGAAGATATAGTTGTTACAATTATTGCTTTATTAGGTATTTTAAGATTTGCTTTTGTAGCAATGTGATTTGTTAATTAATAAGAGTTTTTTTAAACTCTTATTTTTTAAAATAAAAAAAAGAAAAAGAGGTAAAATATGGAAAAAAAAGAAACTTTAAAGGCAAATTATAAGCCAAAAACAGGAAGATTAATTTTATTAAGCTTTCAACATGTATTTGCAATGTTTAGTGCAACGGTACTTGTACCATTACTTACAGGTTTACCAATCTCAGTTGCATTATTTGCTTCAGGATTAGGTACACTAATTTATATTTTATGCACAAAAGCAAGAGTACCAATTTATTTAGGATCAAGTTTTGCATATATTGAATATATATGTGCAGTAAAAGTTGTAAGTAGCGTTGATGGAACAATTGATTTTAGTGCTGCATTAACAGGTCTTGTTGCTGTGGGAATAATTTATGTAATAGTTGCTTTATTAATTAAAATATTTGGAACAAATTGGTTAAATAAATTATTACCACCTGTTGTAATAGGACCAATTATAATGGTTATTGGTTTAGGATTAGCAAGTAGTGCAATTTCTAATTCAGGATTAGTTTTAAATGGAGATTGGAGAGAAGTAGTAGTCTGTTTATCTACTTTATTAATAATCGCGTTTGTTTCAATATTAGGTAAAAAATTTTTAAAAGTAATTCCATTTTTAATGGGAATTGTTGGAGGATATTTAATTGCAGTATTATTAAATTTAATTCCATCAAATACAAATTTAATTGATTTTACTGAATTAGTAAATGTCTTAAAAAATCCTAAAGAATGGTTTTGTTTACCTCAATTTCAAATTATAGGTTGGAAAAATCAAACTATTGGTGCAGGAATTACAATGTATAAAGTTAATTTTAGTGCTATTTTAACTATTATTCCACTTGCGCTTGCTACAATTTGTGAACATATTGGAGATCATAAAGTTTTAGGGAAAATAACAGGAGAAGATTATATTACTAATCCAGGATTACATAGAACATTAATGGGAGATGGAATAGCAACTGCAGTTGCAGGTATGATAGGAGGACCAGCTAATACATCATACGGTGAAAATACATCAGTTGTAGGTATAACTCAAGTTGGATCAGTTTATGTTACAGGGCTTGCAGCAATATTTGCAATATTATTATCATTTTGTAATATTTTTACATGCCTAATTTCTACAATTCCAGGAGCAGTTATGAGTGGTGTATGTTTAATTTTATATGGATTTATTGCTGCTAATGGATTAAAAACATTAATCGATTCAAAAGTTGATTTACAAAGTACAAGAAATTTAATTATTGTATCTGTTATTTTAATAATTGGTATTGGTGGAGCTGCAATATATAGCAAAACTGGTATGAAATTATTTACAAGTGTAGCATTATCATCAATATTAGGAGTAATTCTAAATTTAATTTTACCAAAAGAAAAAGTAGAAGAATAATTATTTTAAAAATGTAACTTTTTGTTACATTTTTTTAATTTTAAACATCATAAATTTAAATATTTTTGATATAATAATATTTAATAAATATTATAGGTGATTCTATGCAAAAAATATATGCATGCATTGATTTAAAATCTTTTTATGCTTCAGTAGAATGTGTGTTAAGAAATTTAGATCCTTTAAAAACAAACTTAGTAGTTGCTGATATATCTAGAACTGAAAAAACAATATGTTTAGCAGTAAGTCCTAGTTTAAAACAATATGGGTTAAGTGGAAGGGCAAGACTTTTTGAAGTTATATCAAAAATAAATTTAGAAAATGAAAAAAGATTAGAAAAATTAAAAATAAAAAAATTTATAAATGAATCATACAATAAAGATATCCTAGATAAAAATGCTAACTATAAAATATCTTATATTGTTGCAGCTCCTAATATGGAATATTATTTAAAAATAAGTGCTAAAATATTTGAAATCTATTTAAAATATATATCAAGTGAAGATATTCATGTATATTCAATAGATGAAGTATTTATGGATATTACAAGTTATTTAAAAAACTCAAATAAAACAGCTGAAAAATTTGTTTTAGATATAATTGAAGATATTTATAAAACAACTGGTATAACTGCAACTGCAGGAATAGGAACAAATCTATATTTAGCAAAAATAGCAATGGATATAATCGCAAAAAAATCAAAACCAGATAAAAATAATGTAAGAATTGCTTTTTTAGATGAACAAGAATATAAAAATAAATTATGGAATCATATGCCATTAACCGATTTTTGGCGTATTGGAAAAGGAACAGAAAAAAGATTAGAAAAATTAAAACTATATACTATGGGTGATATTGCAAGATGTTCACTAGGAGATTTTTTAGATTATCATAATCAAGATTTATTATTTAATGAATTTGGAATAAATGCTGAATTATTAATTGATCATGCATGGGGTTATGAAAATGTTACAATAAAGGATATAAAAAAATATATCCCCAAAAATACATCAATTTCAACAGGACAAGTTTTAAGCGAACCATATAATTATGAAAAAACTTTATTAATTATAAAAGAAATGATTGAAATTTTATCTTTAAATTTAGTTAAAAAAGGATTAAAAGCTACAAATTTAAATCTTGTAATTGGATATGATATAATTAATTTAAAAGATGAAATATTAAAAAATAAATATGATGGAAAAATTATAACAGACTACGTAGGAAGAAAAATCCCAAAAGCAAGTAATGGAACAATAAAATTAGAAAATTATACATCAAGTACGCGTATTTTAACATTTTATATAGTAAAACTGTTTAATCAAATATGTAATAAAGATTTATTAATAAGAAGAATAAATATTAGTGCAAATGTCATAAATATAAGTAATATTATTGAAAAAAAAATAAGAGCTATAACTTTATTTGATGATTATGATAACATAAAAGAAAATGATGAAGATAAACAAGAAAAACTTCAAAAAACAATAATCGATTTAAAAAATAAATATGGAAAAAATTCTATTTTAAAAGCCATGAATTTAGAAGAAGGTTCAACAACCATTAAAAGGAATAATGAAATCGGAGGCCATAAAAAATGAATGATTATAAAGATATCATAAATTTAGATAAACCTGAAATATTAAATCGTAAAAAAATGGATATTCAAAATAGGGTTGCTCAATTTTTACCATTCAGTGCACTTGATGGGTACTCAGATTTAATAAAAGAAAAAAAAGAAATATTTATTAAAAAAATTAATTTAACTGATGAATATATTAATAATTTAAATGATATTTTATTATATATTGATAATTATCTAGTTAATAAAGAAAAAATAAATGTAACATATTTTATTTTAAAAAAAGAACCAGATAGTGGAATATATCAAAAAAAAATTGAAATTATCAAAAAAATTGATAATTTAAATCAAAAAATAATTTTTAAAGATAATACAATAATTAAATTTGATGATATATTTAAAATTGATTTAGTAATCTAATTGTTGTATAATAAATTAGGTGATATTATGGTTTATATTAAAGAAAAAAATCAAGTATATCTAATAAATGATGAAAATAAAGTTGTAGCTTACATCAAATTTCCATTAATTAACAATCAAACTGTAATTATTAACCATACATTTGTAGATGAAAATTTAAGAGGAATGAATATTGCGGATACATTAATAAGATATGCTATAGAAATAATAAAACAACAAAACAAATTTGCTATACCAGTATGTTCATATGCAATAAAGTGGTTTAATGAACATCAAGATATTGTAAAACCTATATTATTAGATGAAAAAGAATAAATTAATTGTAATAATAACAATCATAATTTCTATAGTATTAATGTTATCAATATCAATATTACCAATTGCAAGTTTTAAAGCTTATTATTTAAGACAATATGAATTAAATAATACAATTATTAATTTAAAAGAAATTTCTAAAATTAATATTACTTTTGATGAATTAAAAATAATAAGTAGTAATATGATAGATTATTTATTTTGTAAAAATGATAGTATGCAATATGTTTTAAAAGATAATACAAATTTCTTTTCTAATCAAGCAATATCTCATATGGCAGATGTTAAAATTTTATTTAAAGGTGGAATAATAATAAGTATTATACTTTTTATTATATTTTTGTTATTATCTATTTATATTTATAAAAATTTTAAAAATATAAAAGTTAATTATTTTAAAATATATTTAAATATATTTTTAATATTTTTAATAATCTTAATTTTTATAGTGATATTTGCAATTATAGATTTTGATAGTTTATTTACAATTTTTCATCATCTAATATTTCCAAATAAAGATAAATTTAATGATGCATTTTTTAGTTATAATGATACATTAATTATTTTATTACCAATAAATTTCTTTATGAAAATAGGAAGTATAATTGCAATTACATTTATAATATTATTTTTAATAGGACTATTTTTTACTTATTATTTAAATAAAAAACAAAAAAATTTAATTAATTAACAAATAGAGGTAAATATGTACAAGGTTTATTTGAAAAAAAATAAAGAATCAAGAATTTTAAATGGATATTCTAGAGTTTATGCTAACGAAGTATTAAAAATAGAAGATAAAGGAATGCAAGGAAGTATCTGTAAAGTATTAACTTTTGAAGGTAAATTTGTTGGATATGGATATATAAATCATTTATCAAAAATAATTGTTAGAATGCTTACTTTAAAAGAAGAAGAAATTAATTATAATTTTTATTATAATTTAATTTATAATGCTAAAATTGAAAGAAATAAAATAAATGCAACAAGCTATAGAGCTTTTTTTGGTGAATCAGATGGTATTCCAGGATTAATAGTAGATAAATATGAAGACTATTTAGTTGTTCAAATAATGACACTTGGAATTGAAAAAATAAAAGATCAAATCGTTGATATATTAATTAAAATTTATAATCCTAAAGGAATTTATGAAAGAAGCGATATGGATCAAAGATTAAAAGAAGGATTAGAAAAGAAAAAAGGATATTTATATAACACATTTAATCCAGAAATAATCATTAAAGAAAATGGAATAAAATTATATGTAGATTTAGAAAATGGCCAAAAAACAGGATATTTTTTAGATCAAAGAGAAAATAGAGAAAACATAAAAAAATATGTAAAAGATTTAGAAGTGTTAGATTGCTTTTCTAATATAGGCGGTTTTGCTTTAAATGCTATTAAAGGTAATGCAAAATTTGTAACTGCATTAGATATAAGTAGTAAAGCAATTGAGATGATTAATAGAAATATGGAGTTAAATAATTTTACAAATTATGAAGCTAAATTATGTGATGTTTTTGAACAATTAAGAAAATATAATAAAGAAAATAAAAAATTTGATTTTATCATTCTTGATCCACCAGCTTTTACAAAAAATATTGATACAGTAAAAAGTGGTTATAAAGGATATTTGGATATCAATATCTTAGCATTAAAATTGTTAAAAAAAGGTGGATATTTAGTAACATGTAGTTGTTCTGAACATATGGATTTAAATTTATTTTTAAAAATGGTTCAAGAAAGTGCAAGATATACTAAATCAAACTTAAAATTAAAAGAAATTAAAATTCAATCAATTGATCATGCTTCAAGCATTCAAAATGAAGAAGCGTTATATTTAAAATCGTTGGTTTTATATAAAACTAATTAGTACAAGAGGTATTTTATGAATTATGCAATTTATGAGAAAAAAAGTGAATACGCTAAAAATTTAAAAAGTAAATTATTAGAAAAATTAGAAAACCATAAATTAGATTATGATCATCCTGAAGTTGTGATTATAATTGGTGGAGATGGAACTTTTTTAAGAACTGTAAAAAAATATATAAATAGATTAGATGAAGTAAAATTTTTAGTATTTAAAGCTGGAAATTTAAGTCATTATGCAGAATTTGATGAAACAGATGTTGATAAAATATTAGAGATATTTAATTTTACAAATTATATTTCATTTGATTTATTAGAGTTTACAATTAATAATTTAAATGATGAAAAATATTATGCTATAAATGAATTATCTATTTATAATTATCAGTTATTATCTAAATTGCAAATATATGTTGATGATTTATCTTTTGAAGAATTTAATGGTAATGGATTATGTATTTCTACAAGTCATGGATCTACTGGACTAAATAAAAGTTTAAACGGTTCTATAATAGATTGGGATTTAAAAACAATTCAAATAACTGAAATAGCAGGAGTAGAATCTAAAATTTATCACTCACTACAAAATCCATTAGTTTTATCAGGAAATAGAACAATTAAAATTGTAAATAAAAATTATCGTAGTAAACAAAAATTTTTAACTTATGATTATGAAAACAGATTAATAAAAGAATTTAATCAAATAAATATAAAATTAAGTGATAAAAAAATTAAATGTTTTACTAAACAAAATAATTTGTTATTTTATAAAAAAATTAAACAATCATTTGATTTAAAGGACTAATAAAATAATCTTTTGATTGTTTTTTTTATTTTATTATTATATAATAATAAAAAGAAATGGAGGGATGTTTGTGTTAACACATGAACAAGCAAAATTAGTTTTAAAAGAAGCAATGAAAACAGGTGGAGATTTTGCAGAAATCTTTTTAGAAGATACAATTGTAAATAATATATCAATGCTTAAAGATAAAATTAATAATTCTACTACAACAAATATTCATGGTGCAGGAATAAGAATTTTAAAAGATTTAGATGAAGTTTACGGATATACAAATGATACTAGATTAGAATCATTAGTAAATCTTGCACAAAAATTAAGTAGTTCTTTTGAAGGAGAACCTTTTAATAAAGAAATTGATTTTAAAGAAACAGTAAAACCAAATATAATTAATATTAAACATCATCCAAAAGATGTCTCAAAACTAGAAAAAATATCATATTTGAAAAGAGGATATGATGCTATTAAAGATTATAGTAATGAAATTGTTCAAGTCCAACAATCAATTCAAGATAAAAATCAATTAGTTACAATTATTAATAGTGATGGAAAATTTGTAAGTGATGAAAGATGTAATATTAGATATATGGTAGTTGCTGTTGCATCAGATGGTAAAGATATGCAAAGAAGCCATAATGATATTGGTGGAAATTGTGGATATGAAATAATTGAAAATGCAGATATTGAAGCATTAGCTATAGATGCTGCAAAAACTGCTATTACAATGCTTCATGCTGAAGATATGGTTGGTGGAAAAATACCTGTTATAATCCATAATGGATTTGGAGGGGTTATCTTACATGAAGCATGCGGACATGCATTAGAAGCATCAAGTGTATCTCAAGGGGTATCAGTATTTACTAATGAATATAATAATATGATAGCAAGTCCATTAGTTACAGCAGTAGATGATGGAACATTAGTTAATGAATGGGGTTCAGAAAATGTTGATGACGAAGGAAATGTTCAACAAAGAAGAGTTTTAATTGATAAAGGAAGACTTAATTCATATATGATTGACTTAAAATCAGATAGAAAAATGAAAATGGGTATTACATCAAATAGTAGAAGACAATCATATAAATATTGTCCTACATCAAGAATGACTAATACATATATATTAAATGGAGAATCCACTTTTGAAGAAATTATTAGTAATACTAAATATGCATTATTTGCTAAATCAATGGGTGGAGGAAGTGTAAATCCTACAACTGGTGAATTTAACTTTGCAGTTAATGAAGGATATATGGTAATAGATGGTAAAATAGCATATCCAGTAAAAGGTGCCACATTAATTGGTAATGGTAAAGATGCATTAAAATATGTTGATATGGTTGCTAATAACTTAAAATTAGCTTATGGTATGTGTGGAGCAAGTTCAGGTTCAATACCTACATGTGTCGGTCAACCAACAATTCGTATAAGTGAAATGACTGTTGGTGGGAAAGGAGTTAAATAATATGGATTTTAATTTACTTTTTAAAAAAGCAAAAGAAGCTAATATTGAAGCATTAGAAGTTTATGCAAAAAAATTAAAAGGTATGTCTTTTGAATTTTTTGCAAATGATGAATCATTTAATATTGAAGATTCTTATGAAGCATCAATAAGAGGAATTTATAATGGTAAAATGGGAATGATTACTATTGAAAATTTAAATGATTTTAGTATTGATGAAATAATTAATACGATAAAAGAAAATGCAACATTAATTGAAAATAATGAAGAAGTATTTATCTATGAAGGGGATAATGAATATCCAACTGATGATACTTTATATGTTAATTTAGATAGTATAACAACTAAACAAAAGAAAGATTTAATTAAAAATGCTAAACAATTAATGCAAGAAAAAGATAAAAGAATTGTTGAAGGTGGTTCAAGTTATAAAGAACAAGATGTTGAAATTCAAATTTTAAACAGTAAAGGATTAAATTTAAGCAAAAAATTTAGTTTTTATTATGTTGTATTACAATCAATTGCTAATAATGGAACAGATACTAAAGTTAATTATGAAGTTTATTTAAAAAATGATTTTTCTTTTTGCTTAAAAGAAAAAGTTGATGAATTAGTTTCAAATACAGTATCTAAATTAAATGCTAAATCAATTCTATCTGGAAATTATGATATTATAATTAAAAATAAAACTTTTGCAGAAATTCTTGGAGCATTTAAAGATATATTTAGTGGTTTATCTGCTAAAGATAATTTAACTTTATTAAAAGATAAAGTAAACGAAACAATTGGTAATGAATTATGTACAATAATTGATGATCCATTATATCCTGATTTTGGATTAAAACAAGTATTTGATGACGAAGGTGTCGCATGTTATAAAAAAGAAATTGTTAAAAATGGTGTATTAAAAACATTACTTCACAATTTAAAAACTGCAAAAATATTTAACACTAAAACTACTGGAAATGGATTTAAAGCTGGTATTTCATCACCAGTATCAATAGATACAACAACATTTTATTTAGAAAATGGTAAAAAAGATTTTAACGAATTAGTTAAAGAATTAAATAATGGATTAATAATTGATGATGTTCAAGGATTACATGCAGGTTTAAATGAAGTTAGTGGAGATTTTAACTTACAAGCACAAGGTTTTAAAGTTGAAAATGGAAAAATAACAGAACCAGTTACATTAATAATAATTTCATCAAATATTTATGATATATTTAAAAACATTGTTGATAAAGCCAATGATCTTGATTTTACAACAAGTCAAACTGGATCTCCTAGTATATTATTAAAAAATATAAAAATTTCTGGAGAATAATAAATTAGCCTATTTTTAGGCTTTTTTTTAAAATAAAACAGAATAATTTTAAAAAAAAGATGTTTTCATCTTTTAAATATTATTAATATATGCTATAATTATATAGCATGTTATAGAAAGGAAAATTAAAAATGAAATTTGAAAAAATAGAAAATAGTCATGTTAAAGTTACATGCCAAGTAGAACCAGCTAGATTTGAAACAGCATTAACAAAAGCATTTGATAAAGTTAAACAAGATGTTGAAGTAAAAGGATTTAGAAAAGGACATTGTCCAAGAGAAATTTTTGAAAAAAAATATGGTGTTGAAGCATTATATGAAGAAGCCGTTAATTTTATATTAGATGAAGATTTTAGAGAAATCTTAACAAATAACGAATATTATATTGTTGCTCAACCAAAAGTAAATTTACAATTTGAAAATATTAAAAGAAATGAAAACTTTGAATATGAATTTATTTTAGCAGTTAAACCTGAAGTTACTTTAGGAGAATATAAAGGTGTTAAAGTTTTAAAGAAAAACTTAACAGTAACAGATGAAGAAATCGAAAATGAATTAAAAAATATGGCTGCTAAAGATATGACTTTAGTAGAAAAAGAAGAAAATGAATTAGCATTAGGAGACACTGCAATTTTTGATTTTACAGGTTTATTAGATGGTGTACCATTTGAAGGTGGAACAGCTAATAATTACGAATTAGAAATCGGAAGTCATCAATTTATTCCAGGATTTGAAGAACAAATGGTAGGAATGAAAAAAGATGAAGAAAGAGATTTAAATGTTACATTCCCTGAAAATTATAGTGCTGAAAATTTAAAAGGAAAAGCAGTTGTATTTAAAGTTAAATTACATGAAATCAAAGTTAAAAATTATCCAACAATTGATGATGAATATGTAAAACAATTAGGAAAAGAAAATATTGATACTGTTATAAAATTAAAAGAAGATATTAAAAATAATTTAACTAAAAATAAAACAACACAAGAAGAAAATCGTATTTTAGATGATGCAATGAATAAAATAAGTGCAAATGCTAAAATTGATATTCCATCTGAAATGATTGATTTTGAAAGAGATAATATGCGTAAAAATGTTGAAAGACAAGCTAAACAATATAATTTAGATTTAGATACATTCTTACAATTAACAGGAACTAAAAAAGAAGAATTCGAAATGAATTTAATGAAAGAAGCAACAAAAAAAGTAAGATATGGACTTGTTATTGAAGAAATAAGTAAAACTGAAAATATTATAGCTACAACTGAAGAAATTGACGCTAAATTAAATGAAATTGCATCTATGTATAAAATGGATTTAGAAGAAATTAAAAAACATGTTTCGACAGATGATGCAAAAGAAGAAGTAATATATCATAAAACTTTAAAATTTATAACTGAAAATGTCATTGAAGAATAAGAAAAATCACAAACTTTGTTTGTGTTTTCTTTATAAAAGATTAATTAAAAATTTATGGTAAAAAATAAATTTGGTGATTAATTGTGATATGTAATTTTTGTTTAAAAACAGAAAATGATAATGTAAAAATTATTAAAAAAAATAATTGTTATATATGTAATGATTGTATTAAAAAATACTATGATTTATATAATAATCAAAAATTAGAAAAAAATATTAATAAAATAAAATCTCCAAAAGAAATATATGATAAACTATCTAAAATAGTTGTTGGACATGATAATGCAAAAAAAGAATTATCAGCAATAATCTATTCTCATTATTTCAAAATAAATAATAAAATTAAACAAAATAAGAAAAACAATATCTTATTGATTGGACCAAGTGGATGTGGAAAAACTATGTTTGCAAAAGCATTATCTGAAATATTAGATATACCATTTGTAATAGTTGATGCAACAAGTCTTACTGAAGCAGGTTATGTTGGTGAAGATGTTGAAACAATGCTTTATAGGTTATATAAAAATAGTAATAATAATTTAAAAAAAGCACAAAATGGGATTGTTTTTATTGATGAAATTGATAAATTAGCTAAAAAAGCAAATAATTTATCAATTACTCGTGATGTTTCTGGTGAAGGAGTTCAACAAGCATTATTAAAAATGATTGAGGGAAATATTTCTTATGTACCATATGGAAGCATTAGAAAAAATCCAATGCAAGAATGCATGGAATTTGATACGAGTAATCTTTTATTTATTTTTGGTGGAGCTTTTATTAATTTAGAAACAATAAAAAATAAAAGATTAAATAATAAAAAAATCGGATTTAATAATTTTAATATAATAAATAACAATAATAAAATTATTCCTCTTGATTTAATAAATTATGGATTAATTCCAGAATTTGTTGGTAGAATAACAAATATTATTGAATTAAATCCCTTAACAAAAGATAATTTATATGAAATATTATTAACTAGTAAATACAATTTATTAGATGATTATAAAAATTATTTTAAATTAAATAATATTTCTTTAAAAATTGATAATGATGCAATTGATTATATTTTAGATTTAGCTATAAAAGATAATTTAGGTGCAAGATCATTAAAATCTATTTTAGAAAATATATTTATAGATGATATGTTTAATTTAAAAAAAGGATTATGTAATATTTCTTTAAATGATATTAAAAAATTAAATATGTAAGAAAGGAGTTTTCTTATGGAAGAAAAAATTTATAATTCATTACCTGCTTTACAATTTGATGGAATCTATCCACTTCCAAATAATGATTTTAGATATGAATTTATAGATGATAAATTACCAATTAAAATGATAATTGAACAAGCAACAAATAATTTTGGTGGGAATATCATTTTAGTATTTAATAAACCAGATGGCTCATTTTATGATGTTGGTGTATTATGTAATATTATTGTTAATGTTAAAAGTAATAATATTTTAAAATTAAGATTTAAAATATTAAATCGTGTTAATATCGTTAAGACATATGTTTTATCAAATATACTTGTTTGTGAATATGATATATTAAATACTATTTATGACGATGAAAAAGATTTATTAATTAATTTTAATATGTTAAAGAAAAATTTCTTTAAAACTCCGAAACAAGCATTTCAAAATTATGATTTAGTTTATAATTTAATGCAAGATGATTCGAATATTGAAAAATCAGTTGATTGTTTAGCTCATAATTTAAATTCAATTTCACAAAAAGATAAATTAAAATATTTATTAGAAGATAATCTTTTAAAAAGAATTAAATATGCATTAGAAGATTTAATATTTATTTCTTATGCTATAGATTTAGAAGATAAAATTAATGACGATGTAAGAAAAAATATTGAACAAAGTCAAAAAGAATTTTATTTAAGAGAAAAAATGCGTGCAATTCAAAATGAATTAGGAGATAAAGCTAAAAGAGAAGAAGAAATTGACGAATTAAGAACTAAATTAAATAATTTAGATATGCCTAAAGATATTTTAAATAAAGCTTTAAATGAATTAAAAAGATATGAACAAATGAATCCTAATAATGTTGAAACAAATATTATTAAACATTATTTAGATTTTATAACTGAACTACCATGGAATAAATATTCAAAAGATATCGATGATTTAAATTATGCTAGTAAAATATTAGATCAAAATCATTATGGCTTAGATAAAGTTAAAAAAAGAATTATTGAATATTTAGGCGTTAAAATAATGACAAAGAAAAATCCTAAAACTATTTTATGCTTATATGGACCTCCTGGGGTTGGAAAAACATCTTTAGCTTTTTCAATAGCTGATGCGTTAGGAAGAAAATTTGTTCGTCAATCATTAGGTGGAATGAAAGATGAAGCTGAAATAAAAGGGCATAGAAGAACTTATGTTGGAGCACTACCTGGAAGAATATTAAATGGGATTAAAAATGCTGGATCAAATAACCCGGTATTCTTATTAGATGAAATTGATAAAATGGCATCAAGCTATAAAGGTGATCCAGCATCAGCAATGTTAGAAGTTCTTGATCCAGATCAAAATTCAACATTTAGTGATTACTTTTTAGAAGAACCATATGATTTATCACAAGTTTTATTTATTACAACTGCAAATTATATTGAAAATATTCCAGCTCCATTAAGAGATAGAATGGAAATGATTGAATTATCATCATATACAGAACAAGAAAAACTTGAAATAGCAAAAAATCATATTTTAAGAAAATCATTAGAAGAATATGGCTTAGATAAAGATAAATTTATGATTACTGATGATGCAATTATGCTTATAATTCAAGAATATACAAGAGAATCAGGTGTTAGAGAATTAAAAAGGGTAATTGGTTCATTAATTAGAAAAGCAATAATGGAAATTTTAATGAATAAGATTGATTTAATTAAAATTGATTCAGATAATTTACATGATTATTTAGGAAAACCAATATTTATGCATAATATTCAAGAAAAAACCAATCAAATAGGAGTTGTAACAGGTCTTGCATATACTCAATTTGGTGGAGATACTTTAGAAATTGAAGTTACACATTATAAAGGGAAAGGTAATTTAGTTTTAACAGGTAAATTAGGAGATGTAATGAAAGAAAGTGCAATGGCATCATTAAGTTATGTAAAAGCCAATGCTAAAAAATATAATATTAATGAAAATATATTTGATAATATGGATATTCATATTCATGTTCCTGAAGGTGCAGTTCCTAAAGATGGGCCTTCAGCGGGGGTTACTATTACAACAGCTATTGTTTCGTCATTAACTAATAGATATGTTAAAAGTACATTAGGAATGACAGGTGAAATGACATTACGTGGTGTTGTTTTACCAATAGGTGGATTAAAAGAAAAATCTATTGCTGCTAAAAGAAGTGGTTTAAAAACTATTTTAATTCCATATGATAACATAAAAGATTTAGAAGACATTCCAAATGAAGTAAAAGAATCTTTAGAAATTATTCCAGTAAAAACATTAGATGAGGTTATAAATAAAGCATTAATATGATTATAAAAACTGCAAACTATATTAAAGGTGGAGTAAAAAAAACTGATTTTCCTAATTTAGATATGCATGAATTTATGTTTTGTGGAAGAAGCAATGTTGGTAAAAGTTCAATAATTAATATGATTTTAGAACGAAAGAATTTGGCTTATACTTCACAAAAGCCAGGGAAAACCCAAGTAATTAATTTTTTTAATATTAATGAATCTTTTATATTAGTTGATGTTCCTGGTTATGGATATGCAATTAATAAAGGAAAAATTGATGGTTTTGGAAAAATGTTTGATGAATATATTTTAGATAGAAAAAATTTAAAAGTTGTTTTTCTTTTAATTGATTCAAAAGTTGGTGTAACTGAAGATGATTTATTAATGTATAACTATCTTAGTTCTTTAAAAATTAATATTAAAATAATTGCGACTAAAAAAGATAAATTAAATCAAAGTGAATTATATCATAGTAAAAAAAATATATTAAATACTTTAAAATTTTTAAATGAAGATGATATTATATATACATCTTCAGTAAAAAAATTTGGAAGGGATAAAATCTTAAAAATAATTGAAGAAAATATTTAAAAAATGAATATTTTCTTTTTTTATTTATATAATTTTATGAGGGATGAAAATGAATTTAATAATTGAGGCTAAGGAATTTATAAAAATAAATGATATTTCTTATATTTTAAATTTTGATTATAATTTAAATGATTATTTAGTAAATGATGAATTAATCAATGGATCAATTGATTTAAATATTGAATATTTTTTAAATAATAATCAAGGAATAATGAATGAAACAAAAAAAATTAATTTTTCAATATTAAACAGCAATAATTATGATATTAAAAACTTAAAAATAACCAATTTAGATTTATCAGTATTAGATAATCAAGGAATAAATGTTTTTTATAAATTAGATTTAGAATATGATATTTTTGAAAAATCTAATAATAATAAAGATTTAGAAAAAATAAAAGAAGAGATAGTTTTAGATATTGATGAAAAATTAGAAAATTCATTAATAGAAAAAAATTTAATTCAAAAAGAAACTAAAAGATATGATTCTTTTTTTAATAATACTAAAAAAGTTAATTATAAAATCATATTTATAAAAGAAGAAAATGAATTAGAAGAACTAGCAAAAAAATATCAAAAACCAATAAATGAAATATATAAAGATAATAAATATAATATTAAAGATAGTGTAATAATAAAATTATGAACTATTATAATTTGATTTATCAAGAAATAAAGAAAAAATTTAATTTTGAAGACATTAAATTATTCTATGTTACTGATAAATCATTTTTTTTAAAAACTAGCAAAAATGATTATTTTATAAAAGAATCAATAAAGAAAAATGATGATTTATATTTATATTTAAAAAGTATAAATGTAAATTCTATAAATTATCCAATAGATTATATTGTTGTTGATAATATAAGATATAATATATTTGAATATTTAGAAGATATATATCATCCTGATGATAAAAAAATCATAGAATTAAAAAATGCATTAATAGATTTACATTTTAAAACGCAAACAAAAAAAACATTAACTAGTAAGAATTTTAAATATTTAAAAAGAATATATGAAAAATTAGATTTTAGATTTAAAAATTTAGAACTATTTCAAAGAACTATTGAAGTTAAAAAAGAAAAAAATGATTATGATTGGATTATATTAAGTAAGTATAATATTTATTTAGATGCTAAAAAAGAATTATATAATTTAAATAAAAAAATAAATAAAACTATTACAAATAAAATTTCGATATATTATGCAATAAATCATACAAATCCTAATATTAATCATTTGTTAAATAATAAATTAGTTAGCATTGATAAAGCAAAGTTTGGGATTGTTGTTAGTGATATTGCTAAATTTTATATAGAAAATGATTATATTAATATTGATTGGTTCAATTTAATTGATGAATGGCTAAATAAATATAATGATAATTTTTATAAAGTGTATTTCAAATTTTTAGTTTTATATATTTATATACTAAATTTAAATATTTTAACATTAATTGATGATTATAAAATTAATAATTATATTCGAATTTCAGAAAAAATAAAAAAATTTTTGAATTTATTTTATTCATACAATTAATAATATTGACTTTTTTATTATTTTATAATAAAATAAAATAAATTCTTAGAACTAGAGGAGTAAATATTAATTTATTTTAAGAGAAAAATGGGTTGGTGTGACATTTAATATTTAATATTGAAGGTAGCTAGGGAGAAGATTATATGAAATTAAGTAGTATAATCCGTTAATTTGCGTTAAAAAATTGAGAGCTGATTAATTTCAGAATAAAGGTGGTACCGCGATAATTCGTCCTTGTATATTTTACAAGGATTTTTTTTATTTTGGAGGTTATATGGAAACAAAAAGGCTAATCATAAGACGTTTTTTAAAAACAGATTTAAATGATTATTATGAATTTTCAAAAGTCTTAATTGTTGGTAAACTTGCAGGTTGGGAACCATCAAAAACAATTAAGGATGCTAAAAAAAAATTAAAACAATTAATAAAAAATAAAAATTATTATGCAATTATCTTAAAAGAAAATAACAAATTAATTGGTTCAATATCATATAGAATTAACGAAAATAAAAATTTAGAGCTAGGTTATTCATTAAATATAAATTATTGGAATAACGGTTATATAACAGAAAGTGCAAGAAAAATGATTGAATATTTGTTTTTAAATACTAAATATGAATCAATTTATGCAAAAGTAATATCTTATAATATTAGTAGTAATAAAGTATTAAAAAAATTAAATTTTGATTTTCTTGAAACTAAAAAAAATGCAGGATTTGATTTATTAAATAATTTATATGACTTAAATATTTATGTATTAAAAAAAGAAAAATGGAAGGAGATATATTATGAAAATTGAATTAGCACCAAAATACAATCATAAAGAAGTTGAAAATGGAAAATATGATTTTTGGTTAAAAGGAGAATATTTTAAATCAGGAGACACTACAAAAAAACCATTTTGTATTGTAACTCCTCCACCAAATGTAACAGGTAAATTACATTTAGGTCATGCATGGGATACAACATTACAAGATATAATTATAAGAAGAAAAAGAATGCAAGGATATGATACATTATGGCTTCCTGGAATGGATCATGCGGGAATTGCAACACAAGCAAAAATCGATCAAAAATTAAAAAATATGGGAATTAGTAGATATGATTTAGGAAGAGAAAAATTCTTAGAAGTTGCTTGGGATTGGAAAAAAGAATATGCTGATTTTATTCGCGAACAATGGGGATATTTAGGTTTATCTTATGATTATAGTAAGGAAAGATTTACTTTAGATGAAGGATTAAATAAGGCTGTTAATAAGGTTTTTATTGATTTATATAATAAAGGTTTATTATATCGTGGTGAAAGAATTATTAACTGGGACTGTCAAGCAAAAACTGCTTTATCTAATATTGAAGTTGAATATAAAGAAATAGAAGGAGCATTTTATCATATTAAATATTATTTTGAAAATTCAGATGAATATTTAATAATCGCAACTACAAGACCTGAAACAATGTTTGCTGATATGGCATTAATGGTAAATCCTAATGATACTAGATATCAAAAATATATTGGAAAAACTGTTTTAATTCCAATATCTAATAGAAAAATACCTGTTATTAGCGATGAATATGTTGATAAAGATTTTGGTACAGGTTGTGTTAAAGTTACACCTGCACATGATCCAAATGATTTTGAAGTTGGTAAAAGACATAATTTAGAAATGCCATTATGTATGAATGATGATGGTACAATGAATGAAATGGCATTAAAATATAATAAACTTGATAGATTTGAATGTAGAAAACAATTAATTAAAGATTTAGAAGATTTAGGATATTTAGTAAAAATTGAAAAACATGTTCATCAAGTAGGACATAGTGAAAGAACTAATGTTATCGTTGAACCTAGATTATCTAAACAATGGTTTATAAAAATGAAACCATTAGCCGAACAAGCCTTAAAATGTAATACAACTGAATTTGTTCCACCGAGATTTAAAAAAATATTAGATCATTGGTTAAATAATATTCAAGATTGGTGTGTCAGTAGACAATTATGGTGGGGACATAGAATACCTGCATATTATAAAGGCGACGAGGTTTATGTTGGATTAAATCCTAAAGAAGGATTTGTTCAAGATGAAGATGTACTTGATACATGGTTTTCAAGTGCTTTATGGCCTTTTTCAACATTAGGATGGCCAGATAATACAGATTTATATCAAAGATATTATCCAAATAATGTATTAGTAACTGGTTATGATATTATTCCGTTTTGGGTTATGAGAATGATTTTCCAAGGAATAGAATTCACAGGTAAATCTCCATTTAATGAATGTGTAATTCATGGATTAATTCGAGATGAACAAGGAAGAAAAATGTCTAAATCATTAGGTAATGGAGTAGATCCAATTGAATTATGTAATGAATATGGTGCTGATGCTATGAGATATTTTTTAAATACAAATGTTAGTGCTGGAATGGATTTAAGATTTGAAAAAGAAAAAATGGAATCATCATGGAATTTTATTAATAAATTATGGAATATATCAAGATATGTATTAATGACATTAGACGATAATTATAAAGAATTAGATTTAAAAAATGATTGTTTAAATAAAAATGCATTAGCTATTTTAACTAAATTAAATCATGTTATAGATTTAGTTGATTATAATTTTGATAAATATGAATTTGGAGAAGCAGCAAGAGTATTATATAACTTTATTTGGGATGATTTTGCAAGTTGGTATATTGAACTTTCTAAAGTTGAAATTGCTAAAAAAGATCCTTGTAATACCCAAGGTGTTTTAGTTTATGTTTTAGATAAAATTTTGAAATTAATGCATCCATTTATGCCATTTGTAACAGAAGAAATATATCAAAAATTACCTTGCAAAAAAGAAAGTTCAATTGTTATTAGTAATTGGCCAGTAAATAATAAAATAAATGATATTGAAGCATTAAATGATATAGAATTATTAAAAGAAATAATTGTTTCAAATAGAAATATTAGAAATGAAATGAATAAACCATTACAAAATAAATTAAACACATATATTACATGTGATAATTTAGTAAAAGAAAAAATTATTTCTTTAAAAGATTATTTAATTAAATTTATTAATCCTAACGAGTTATTTATTGAAAATAAATTTGAATTTAATACAGAAATGGTTAATACTACATTAGATAAATTAGTAATATCTTACCCATTAAATGAATTAGTAGATATCGAAAAAGAAATTATTAGATTAAATTTAGAAAAAGAAAAATTAGAAAACGAATTAAAAAGAAGTAATAATTTGTTAAATAATCCTTCATTTTTAAGTAAAGCAAATCCTAAAAAAATAGAAGAAGAAAAAACAAAATATCAAAATTATTTAAATAAATATGAAAAAATAAATGAACAAATTATAAATTTAAGAAAGAAGAAATAATATGTTTAAATTAAATAGAGAAAGATTAAGTAATTGTATTAAAGATAACTCTTTAGTTATATTATCTTCAGGTCGTGAAATAAGAAAAAGCGCAGATGAATATTATAATTTTACTGTAAATAAAAACTTTTATTATTTTACAAATATTACTGAACCTAATGATATATTTATCCAAATAAAGAAAAATAATATTGTAAACAATTATTTATTTATAGTTGAAAATGATCCAAAATTAATAAAATGGGTTGGTGAAAAAATAAGTATTGTTGATGCAATAAAAAATAGCGAAATAGAAAATGTTTATTATTTAAGTTATTTAAATGAATTTTTAAATCAAAATCTAGATGATATTGAAAATATATATATAGATTTAGAAGATATTAAAGATGATAAATATTATAATTATCAAGAATTAAAAAAATTATTTATAAATAAAAAAGAATTTAATTATTTTGATGTGTTAGAAATAACAAGAGAATTACGATTAAAAAAATCTGAATTTGAAATTGAAATGATTAAAAAAGCTATTTCAATTACTGAAAAAGGAATTAATGAAATATTAAAGAAATCTAAGCCTAATATGTATGAATATCAATTAGAGTCTATTTTTGATCAAAAGATCAAATATTATGGAGCAACCGATTATGCTTTTAAATCAATTTTTGCATCAGGGAAAAATGGTTGTACATTACATTATTCTAAAAATAATTCTATAATGGAAGATAATACTTTATTACTTGTTGATTTAGGTGCTCAATATAATTATTATAATGCTGATATTTCTAGAACATTCCCTGTTAATGGAAAATATACAGATTTAGAAAAGAAAATATATGATATTGTACTACGTGGTCAAAAACATGTAATAAATAATATTAAAATAGGATTAACATTAAGAGATTTAAATAATATTTTAATAGAATTTTATTATGTTGAATTAAAAAAATTAGGATTAGTAAAAGAAATTAGTGATGTAAGTAAATATTACTATCATTCAGTAAGTCATCATTTAGGACTTGATACACATGATGATATTAATAGACATCAATTAGAAGAATATAATGTTATTACTGTTGAACCTGGATTATATATAGAAGAATATAATATAGGTATTAGAATTGAAGATGATGTTTTAATCTTAAAAGACGGTGTAGTTGTGCTATCTTCTAATATTGTAAAAGAAATAGATGATATTGAAAAAGCGATGAATGAATAATATGTTTAATAATATAAATGATGCTATTTCTTATATTGAACATTTAAAGAGATTTGTTCCTAAAACAGGATTTGATAATTTAAATTTTATTTTAAAAAAATTAAATAATCCTGATTTAGGATATCAAAAAATTCATGTTGCAGGAACAAATGGTAAAGGATCTACTGTAACTTATTTATCAACAACGCTTATATTAGCAAATAAAAAAGTAGGTAGTTTTTTATCACCTTATATTATAAAATTTAATGAAAGAATCCAAATAAACAATATTCCAATAAGTGATGATGATTTGCTATATTTAATTAATTATTTATATCACTTTTTAAAAGATTATAATTTATATCTTACATTTTTTGAATTTATTACAATTTTAGCTTTTATATATTTTAAACAAAATAACGTTGATATAGCAATCATGGAAGTTGGTATTGGTGGAAAATTAGATGCTACAAATGTAACTAATTATGATATTTCTTTAATTACAAATATTGGATTAGATCATCAAAATCAATTAGGAAATACATTAGAAGAAATTGCTTATAATAAATTAGGTATTATAAAAAATGAAAATAATTTTTTAATTACTACTGAAAACAATTTAAAAGATCAATTTATAAATTATATAAACTCTAAAAAAGCTAAAATAAAATTTATAAATGAAGATGAAATCAAATTAATTTCATATAATCCAGTTACATTTGTTTATAAAAATGAATTATTTAAACTTAATATGTTAGGAAAATATCAAACAAAAAATGCATGTCTTGCAATAGAAACATTAATTAATTTAAATATACCATTAGATATCATAAAAAAAGGGATTAATTTAAGCAAAATAGCTGGTAGACTTGAAAAAATAAATGATAATTTATATTTAGATGGTGCACATAATATACCTGCTATATTAGAATTTATTAATAATGTTCCATATTTGTTTGATAAAAAAATAGATATTATTTTTGGAGCTATGAAAGATAAATCATATGATGTTGAATTAGAAATGTTAAAAAAAATAACTAACAGAATAATTTTTACTCAAATAGATTATCCTCGAGCAAAAAATTCGAATGAATTATATTTAGAATTTAATTTTGATAATAAGTATTGTACATCTTCTTTAAATGAAGCACTAAAATTAATTGATAAAAATAATATAACAATTATTTTAGGAAGTTTATATTTGGTTTCTGAAGCTAAAAGAATTTTAAAATAAAATAAAACCCCTTTTGTTAAATATAAATAAAAGGAGTTTTTTTTATGGCAAATTTAAAAACTGAAATGGCAAAAAATATTTTACCACGAGAAAGATTAGAAAAATATGGAATAGAAGGTATGTCTAATTTAGAATTATTAATGATAATTTTATGTTCTGGTTCAAAAGTTAAAAATGTAAATCAGTTATCAAAAGAAATATTATTGTTTTTAGAAGATTATCCAAATATTTTTGATTTAACATATTTAGAATTATCAACAATTAAAGGAATCGGCAAAGTAAAAGCAATGCAAATTGTTTCATCTTTTGAACTTGCAAGAAGATTAATTAATATGAAAAATAAAAAAATTAGATTTAATTCACCATTTGAAATTTATGAAAAATATAAATTAGATTTTTTAAGATATGAAGAAGAACATTTGCATGTTTTATACTTTGATGTTAAATTAAATTTAAAAATTAAAAAAGAAATAAGTATTGGTGGAATAAATCAAACATTAATATCAATAAATGTTATATTAAAATGGGCATTAAAAATTAATGCTGTAGCTATTTTATTAATTCATAATCATCCAACAGGTGATCCAACTCCATCAAATCAAGATATTAAAGAAACAATAAAATTAAAAGAAGCTGCAGATATGATAGGTATTAAATTGTTAGATCATATAATATTTGGGAATAATATTTATTATAGTTTTTTAGAAAATGATGTTTTAAATTAGGAATTTTTTCATAATATTTATTGGTGAATAAAAATATGAAATCATTAAACAGATTTTTAATTTCAATAATCATTGTTTTAATTGTTTTAATTTTAGAAAAATCTGATATAAAAGTTATTAATGTTAAAAAAAATATGAATATATTAAAAACCTCAAGTGTATTTAGTAATATTTTTAATCAGAATAACGATATTAAAGTTGATAAACAATATATTAAATGTAAAAAAATAAAAACAAATAAAAATTATAGTGAAATTTATTTAGAAGATCCTTATGTTATATCAATAAGTAGTGGAATAATAATATATATTGGTTATAATAAAGAAACATTAACAACAATAATATTACAAGATCAAGCTGGTAATACATATTTATATGGTAATTTAAATTCTGTTACAATTAAATTATATAATTATGTTGATTTTTATCAATTGCTTGCGCTTGCAAATGATAATATTTTATATTTTGTTGCTAAAGATAAATTTGATAATATAATTTCAAATTCTAATTATTATTATGAAAATTAAATTTAATGAATCTTTTTTATTACTTATTTTAATTTCATTTATTTCTGGATTTTTAAATAAAATAATAACTTTATTTTTTATAATCATAATTCATGAATTAGGGCATTTGATTTTTTTAAAAATATTTAAAAGAAAAATATATAACATTGAATTTTTTATTTTTGGAGCAATCATAGAATATAAAGATTTAGAAAATAAAAAATTGTTCGAAGATTTTTTTATTGCATCATCAGGAATATTAATGAATATTTTAATAATAATTTTAAGTTATTTTATATCTTTTTCTAGTGATTTTTTGTTATTTAATAAATATATTTTGTTATTTAATGTTATTCCAATTTGGCCATTAGATGGAGGAAGAATTTTAGAAAATATTTTATGTAATAAATTTAATTTTAAAAAGGTTATGAAATATTATATATATGTATCATTTTTTTATTTGTTGCTTGTTTTTTTATATATCATATTTTTTAAATTTTCAATAAATGGAATTATAGTTATATCCTTTTTATTTTTAAAAAATATTGATTATTTAAAAAATGAAAATAATAGATATATTAATTTTTTATTAACAAAATATTTAAATCCTAATAATAATTTAAAAATTAAAGTGATAAATAAAATACCATATATAAATAATTTTTTTAAAGGATATAATAATTTTTCAATTAATAAAACAGAAAAAGATATTTTAAATGATTATTATAAAATAAATTGAAATATAATTTATTTATGATAAAATCATTTAAGGTGATTAGATGTTTAAAATGATTGCATTTGATTTAGATGGAACTCTTTTAAAAGAAGATAAAACTATATCAAAAAATAGTATTAAAATTATAAATGAATTGATTGATAAAGATATATTATTTGCAATATGTAGTGGTAGACCTATTATTAAAATAAAAAAATATATTGAACAGTTTAATTTTAATAAAAATAATACATATATGGTTTCAATAAATGGGGCAAAAACAACTACTTATGATGAAAATATTATTTATGAAAAATATTTAACAAAAAAAGATTTAATATATGTATTAAACAAATATAAAGATAGTGGAATATCAATTTATATTTATGACGAATTAGGATTAGGATATTTTATATATGATAAATTTATTAAATTAGAATATGATTTAAATAAAATTTTCATTCATAAAATATCATTAGATGATCTAAATGAAAATTCAAAAATCTATAAAATAATGCTTGCAGCTGAGAAAAATATAATTGATAATATGATAATTTCTAAAGAAGACTTAAAAAAATATAATGTTGTAAGAAGTTCAGATATTTATTATGAATATTTAAATAAAGAATGTGATAAATTTTATGGAATTAAGGCTATTACAGAAAAAAATAATATAGATTTATTAGATGTAATAACTTTTGGGGATGCATATAATGACCATTTAATGATAAAAAATACATACGGTATAGCAATGGGTAATGCATATAGTAAAATAAAAGAAGATGCTAAATATATTACTAAAGATAATGAATCTGATGGAATTTATTATGCGTTAAAAAATTTTTTTAAATAAATATATTTAATTGACATATTATTTAATTATGATATAATATAAAATGTAACATAATGTACCGCACTGAAAAGGTCTAAAATTTATTACCTTAAGGGCGTGTCTTAAATAATTAGAGGAGGTGTAAATTATGTATGCAGTAGTAGAAACTGGTGGTAAACAAGTAAAATTAGAAGCTGGTAAAAATATCTATGTTGAAAAATTAGATGTTGAAGCAGGAAAAACTTATGAATTTACAAATGTTTTACTTGTAGCTGGTGAAAAGGTATTAGTTGGTGCTCCTTACGTTAGTAATGCAAAAGTAGTTTGCGAATGTTTAGAACATGGTAAAGGGAAAAAAGTTGTTATTTTCAAATATCGTGCTAAAAAAGACTATCGTAAAAAACAAGGTCATCGTCAACCATATACTAAATTATTAGTAAAAGAAATTGTTTGTTAATGATTAATGTTAAATTTGGTCCTAATAACATAAGTGTTGTTGGACATGCTGATTATAGTAAATATGGTAAAGATATTATCTGTGCTAGTGTTAGTACACTAATAATATTTACGGTGAATCTTTTATTAGAATTTGATGTTGATGAAAAATTATTTTCTTATAATATAGATGAAGGTAATTTCTTTATTGAATATGATAAAAAAAATGAACAAATTAATAAAATTATTAATGTATTTAAATTATCAATTAAAGATTTGTCAACACAATATCCTAAAAATATTAAAATTTTATAATAGGAGGGAAACTATGCTTAAGTTAAATATCCAATTATTTGCTTCTAAAAAAGGTGTTGGGTCTACAAAAAATGGTCGTGATTCACATTCTAAGCGTTTGGGTGCAAAATTATCAGATGGACAATTTGCTCTAGCTGGTTCAATTATATATCGCCAAAGAGGAACAAAAATATTCCCTGGTAATAATGTTGGACGCGGTGGAGATGATACTTTATTTGCTAAAATAGATGGTTTAGTAAAATACGAAAGAAAAAATCGTTTTAAAACACAAGTATCTGTTTATCCTGTAGAATAAAAAATAAAACCCTTTATGGGTTTTTTTTATAAGGAGTGAAAAAATGTTTGTTGATCAAATTAAAATTACTGTTGAAGCTGGTAAAGGTGGAGATGGAATTGTTGCATATAGAAGAGAATTGAAAGTTCCTTTAGGTGGACCATATGGTGGTAGAGGAGGAAAAGGTGGAGATATTATTTTTGTAGGTAACAAAAATTTATCAACACTTTTAGATTATAGATATAATAGAAATATTAAAGGTAAAGATGGACAAAAAGGTATGAATAAAGGTATGACAGGAAGAAATGCTGTTGATACATATCTTTATGTTCCACTAGGAACAACAATCTTTGATGATGATACTAATAAAGTTATTTGTGATATTTTATATGACAAAGAAGAAGTTGTTGTTTGTAAAGGTGGAAGAGGCGGAAGAGGAAATATGGATTTTAAAACCCATGCTAATCCTTGCCCAAGTATATGTGAAAATGGTGAACCTGGAGAATCACTTAATTTAAGATTAGAATTAAGAGTTCTTGCTGATTGTGGTTTAGTAGGTTTTCCGAGTGTTGGTAAATCAACAATAATTTCTATGGTATCTAATGCAACTCCTAAAATAGCTGATTATCCATTTACTACTTTAGTTCCAAATTTAGGAATGGTTTATGTAAATGAAGGAAAAAGTTTTGTTATGGCTGATTTACCTGGATTAATCGAAGGTGCTTCATTAGGTTATGGATTAGGTTTTCAATTTTTAAGACATATTGAAAGATGTAAGGTTATTGTACATGTTTTAGATATTTCTAGAGAAGATTGTTATAGTGATTATTTAAAAATAAAAGAAGAACTAAAAACATATAACTTAGATTTAGAAAATAGAAATGAAATAATTGTGGTAAATAAAATGGATGATATTAATGCTAATATTAAATTTCATGAATTAGAAAAAAAATTTAATGGTGTTAAATTATATCCTGTTTCTGCATATTTAAATCATGGTTTACAAGATGTTATATATGCAATTTCTAGAGAATTAGAAAAGTTAAAAGATATAAAATTATTTGAAGATGTTTCTAGTGAAGTTATATATAAATTTATTGAAGATGAAAAACCTTTTGAAATTGAAAAAAATGGAAATATCTTTTATGTAACAGGTGAAAAATTAAAAAAATTATATTTGATGACAGATTTTACTAAAGAAGAAAATATTAAACGCTTTGTAAGACAATTAAGATCACTAAATTTAGATGAAGAACTAAGAAATTTAGATGCTAAAAATGGTGATATTGTTAAAGTTTTTGATTTTGAATTTGAATATTATGAATAAGGCTTATTTTTAAGTCTTATTTTTTTATAAAAAAAATTTCACTTATTTGTGAAATTTATTTTTAAATTGCTCTTTTAGTTGTTTTTGTTGATGATTAAATGCTAGAACTTGTTGCTTTTCTTCTTGTTTTAATTTTGATATAATATCTTCTTGTTTTTTAATTTTAGCATTTATATCTTGAG
The DNA here is from genome assembly GCA_964478425.1 of uncultured Anaeroplasmatales bacterium. Lineage (GTDB taxonomy): Bacteria > Bacillota_I > Bacilli_A > Acholeplasmatales > WRBM01 > CAYZIB01. The sequence goes on from CAYZIB010000004.1 coordinate 37,342, forward strand.
ATAAATTTTTAATTTTTATACTATTTAAATTTTTAAGTTCATTTAAATTAGGATATATTGGTTTAGAAAAAGAAGAAGTTTTAGCATTTTGCAATTTAGTTTCAGAATCAGACAATAGTTCATCTTTATATATTGCGATTTTATTTTCAATACTATTTTTTAAATTATTTTTATTTTCTTCAATTGATTTTGATTTTTCTTTAAAATTAAGGTATTCGTTATACCATTTTTCTTCTTTAAAAATAGTAGAAAATTTAAATTCTTGATTTTCTATTTTTGAATCATATAGTTTTTTTTCAAGATTTAATTTAATATTTTCTAATTCTAAATTTTTTATTTGTTTTTTATATTTTTTATTAATATTTAATATTATTCTATTTGAATTATTTTTAGATTTTTTAGTATTAATATTTAATTTATTTTCTTCACGTTTTACAATTAATTTTTGTTTTTTTATTGTTGAATTATAAACAATATAACCTATTTTATGTTTAACAATATTTTTCTTTTCAAAAAATATTTTTTGATATTTAATTATTTTTATAATTTTATTTATATTTTTTTTAGTTTTATCTAAATTATTAGAAGAATAATTCGTATTAGTTAAAATTAAATTAATTTTATCAAAATATTTTTTTAATTTTGTTTTAATTATATTTAAAATTTTTTCTGTTTTTTTAATTGCGATAAAATATTTTTTTACTGATCTATTTTTATTTTTTTCAACTTTTAATAAATTTTTATTATATAATTTATCAATAGATTTTTCTTTTAAATTTAATTTATGTATTTCGTTTTTAATTTTTTCTTGTTCTTGTTTTAAATATATTATATCTAAGTGATATTCTTTTAATTCTTTTTTCTTTAAATTTATTAATCTTTTATAATTAATTGTTTTATTTATTATTTCAGATTTAATATTTTGAAATGATTTTTCAAGCTCAAAAATTTCTTGTTCTAGTAAAACTATATCACGGTTTTTTTCTTTGGTTTTATTTTTTATAATATTTAATTTATTATTGTTTTCATTTATTTGATTTTTAATTTTTTCTTTATCTTGATTATATATTTCTTTAATGTTAGTAATCTTTTTTAAGGTTTTATCTTTTGTTAATTGAGTAATTCTTTTATTATAATTATTTTTTTGATGATAAGCTTCTTTATTTAATATAATTATTAACTCATTATAAGTTGAATTTAAATAGTTACTAAATTCAGAGATTGTTTTTTTTAATTCAATATTATTACTATTTGATAAGTTATTTAAAGAATTATTAAATTGATTTAATATTTTTAATGTATTTTTATAATAGATATTAAATGGTTTTTGTAATGCATGATCAATATAATTAATTTCTTCTAAAGACATTAAATGAATTTGATGATCTTTTTCTATATCTAATTTTATTAAATCTTTTTTAAATTGATTTTTTACTTTCTTTTCTTCAAATTTATTATTTTCAATTATGATATTATTTATTTTGTTATGAGTTAATTTTTTGTTTTTGTATTTATTTTCTAATATTTTAATTTGATTTTCATTACTTTTTTTTACATACGATAATTTTAAATTATAAAATGATTCATATTTTTCTTTTTCATAAAGAATATTTTCAATTGTTAAATCATATAATTTATAATTTAAATTTTTTAAATTTTCATAATTTCTAACATTTAAAATATTATCGATATCTTTCATTTCTTTTTCTTTAATTGAAATTTCTTTATTTAACTCTAATTGGCGTTTTTGATGTTCATATTCAAGTTTTGAAATCTCTAATGTGTTTTCATGAGATTTTTTTAAATCTTGCATTAAATAATCTTTAATCATTTCTTCTTTCTTTTTTAAATATTCTTTGGTTGCTCTTGCAATTAATGCTTTTTTTTCTTCTTCTAAGATTAAAATTTCAGAAGAAGTAGTATTTAAATTTTTTAAATAATCAATAGATTTTTTTTCTTTGTCAACTTTTAAATTATTTAGTTGAATTAATAATTCTTTTTTAGAATTTAATTCTGATAAGTTTTGATTTTTTTTATTTTCTAGTTCTTGTTTTTTAAGATTAATTTTTTTAATGCTTAAATCTTTTTCAATATTATTTAAAGAATTGCTATAATTAGTAATTACTTTTTCTTGATCAGATAAGTTAATTTTTAATAATGAAGATAATGAATCTTTATATAGTTTTAATTTATTTTCTAATTCTTGATCATAAAATTTAATTTTTTTTATCGAATCGTTTTTTATTTCCATAATTTTTTGATTAATTACACTTATTTCTAATGAATAGTTTTTATCTATAATATCAATATTTTTTTGATATTCATCATAAATGCTTGTTTTTTCTTTATTATATGGGGTTTCTAATTCGATATTTTTTAATTGATAGATATTATTTAAAATTTTTAATTCTTGATTATATGAATCTAATGTTTGGTTAAGATCATCTTCATATTTTTTTCTTAAGTCATAACAAATTCCATATTTATATTCATAAAAAATTTGTTCAGTTTTCTTTCTTTCATCATAGTAATTTTTATCTATTTTGTATTTATTTAATTCTTCTTTGTATTTTTGATTTAAAATAATTGATTCTTGCTCAAAGTGTTTATTTAAATCATTTATTTTTTTTCTTAATGAAATATCAATTTTTTTATTAAAATCATTTATTTTTTCATTGCTTTTATTTATTGAATTATTATTTATATTTAATAGATTATCATATTTTATTTTAGTATTTTTTTTAAATTCATTATAATCTTCTAATGTTTTTATAAATTTTTTTTCTAAAATATTGATTTCATAATTAATGTTATTAGTAAAATCATTTATAGAGGCAATTAATTCATTATTACATTTAGTAATAAAACTACTTAAATCTTTAAATTCATTTTTTACATTATTTTCCATGTTTTTGCCTCCTTTTTTATAATTATAGCATATTTTATAAAATATGAAATGAATTTTAATTTTGTTTTTTCATATAATAATATTGGTGATAAGATGATTGTTCATATAATAAAAGAAAACCAGACATTAAAAATGATTTCTGAAAGTTATAATGTTTCTAAAAATGATATTATTACAAATAATAAACACATATCTGATTGGAAAAATTTAAAAGCTGGAATGAAAATTTATATACCATTATTAAATGAAAATGTGATAAGTGAATTAGAAGAAAGTGAACCTTTTATAGAAGATTATTATAAAAAGAAAGAAGAAGTTGTAAATGATGAAATATATGAAGAACCATTAGATAATCAAAATGATAATAATGATTTAAAACCTGAAGAAAAAAATCAAAATAAAAATGATGATGATATAAAGTTAAATTCTACTAATGAATATCTTAAAGATGAAGAAAAAATAAGAAAAAAAGAATTAGATCAAAAAAATTTGAATTACATAAATAATTATAAAAATTATTACCAAGAAGAATATTTTAAGCAATTAAATCTTTATCAAAATTATTTAAGGCAATATCAAAATTATTATAAGTATTATTACGATTATTTTAGACATTTATATTCCAAAAGAAAATAGTTTTAAAACTATTTTTTTATTTTATTCATTTGTATATTTAATATATATATGATAAAATTATATAATGAGGTGTAAGAAAATGTATGAATATATAAAAGGTAAAATTACTACTATAGAACCAACTTACATTGTTTTAGAAAATAATCTTATAGGGTATTTAGTAACAGTTTCAAATCCCTATCAATTTAGTTTAAATACAGATATAACATTATATATATATCAATATGTAAGAGAAGATATGATTCAATTATTTGGATTTAAAACTCAAGATGAAAAGAAAATGTTTTTAAAATTAATAAGTGTAACAGGAATCGGACCAAAATCAGCTTTAAGTATTCTTGCATCAATGCAAATTGATGAATTTATTAACGCAATTGAAAGTGGAAATGCCAAGTATTTAACAAAATATCCTGGTATCGGTTTGAAAACAGCTCAACAAATTATACTTGATTTAAAAGGTAAATTAGTTTTAAATAACGAAATTACAATCAAAAATCAAGTTAAAGAAGATTTAGAACAAGCATTATTAAATTTAGGATATAAAAAACAAGAAATAAATAAAGTAATTAATAAGTTAGATTACAATAATAATATTGATGTCTTATTAAAACAAGCATTACAAAATATGTTGAAATGAGGTAAATCATGGCAAGATTAATAGAAAGTGAAAAAATGGAAGAAGATTATAAAGAAGAATCTCTTAGACCATTATTGTTAAATGATTATATTGGACAAGCCAATATTAAAGAAATGCTAGATGTTTATCTTAAGGCTGCTAAAATGCGTAATGAAGCAATGGATCATATCTTATTATATGGTCCACCAGGATTAGGAAAAACTACATTAGCTCATATAATCGCAAATGAAATGAATGCAAATATAAAAGTTACAAGCGGACCAATTATTGAAAGAAGCGGAGATTTAGCAGCAATTTTAAGCACATTAGAACCTGGTGATATTTTATTTATTGATGAAATTCATAGAATACCTAGTTATGTTGAAGAAGTTTTATATAGTGCAATGGAAGATTTTGTTTTAGATATTATGATAGGAAAAGATGATAAAGCAAGAAGTATTAGAATTGATTTGCCACCTTTTACATTAATTGGGGCAACTACAAGATATGGTGATTTATCAAGCCCTCTTAGAGAAAGATTTGGAATTGTTGAAAGATTAGAATTTTATAATATATCTGAATTGCAACAAATAATCGAAAGAACAAGTAGAGTATATGAATATAGCATAAGTGAAAAAGCATCGTTAGAGCTTGCTAAAAGAAGTAGAGGTACTCCTAGAATTGCAAATCGATTATTTAGAAGATTAAGAGATTTTTCTCAAGTAAAAAATGAAAAAGAAATATCTTTAGAAACAACTAATTTAGCGTTAAAGAAATTACATATTGATAATTATGGATTAGATAGTACTGATATTAGATATTTACTTGGGATATTAGAAAAATTTAATGGAGGACCTGTTGGTCTTGAAGCAATTGCAGCTCAAATAGGTGAAGAACAATCAACTATTGAAGATGTTTATGAACCATATTTACTCCAAGAAGGATTTATTAAAAGAACTCCAAGAGGAAGAGTTATTACAGAAAAAGCAATTATACATTTAAAGAATATAGGTGAATATAATGAAAGTAAGTGATTTTGATTTTGAGTTAGACGAAAGTTTAATAGCTCAAACTCCAATATTAAATAGAGATGAATCTCGATTATTAGTATATGATAGAAAAAACGATACTATTACACATACAATTTTTCATAATATATTAGATTATTTTAAAAAAGGTGATGTTTTAGTATTAAATAATAGTAAAGTTATTCCTGCAAGATTATATGGAATAAAAGAAGACACTAATGCTCATATTGAAGTTTTATTATTAAAACAAACATTATTAGATACATGGGAAGTACTAGCAAAACCAGCAAAAAGAGTTAAAGTTGGATCTAAAATTGTTTTTAAAAAAGATGTATTAGAAGCAATCTGTTTAGAAGAAAGAGAAGAAGGAATAAGAATTTTAAAATTAATTTCTAAAAAAAATATATATGAAGCATTAGATGAAGTTGGTGAAATGCCAACCCCACCATATATTCATGAAAAATTAGAAGATAAAAATAGATATCAAACAGTTTATGCAAAGCTTGAAGGAAGTGCAGCAGCACCTACTGCAGGTTTACATTTTACAAAAGAATTATTAAGCGAATTAGAAAAAAAAGGTGTAATAATAACATATGTAACTTTACATGTTGGACTTGGAACTTTTAGACCTGTTAATGTTACTGATATAGATAAACATGTTATGCATAGTGAATATTATATAATACCAACTGAAACAAAAGAAATAATTGAAAAAGCCAAATTAGAAAATAGACGTGTAATAAGTTGTGGGACTACATCTACAAGAACACTTGAATCTGCGTATGATAATGGATTTAAAAAATTAGAAGGTTATACTAATATTTTTATATATCCTGGATATAAATTTAAAGTTGTTGATGGATTAATTACTAATTTTCATTTGCCTAAATCCACACTAATTATGTTAGTATCAGCACTTGCTGGAAAAGATAATATTATGAAATGTTACAATGAGGCAATTAGATTAAAATATAGATTTTTTTCATTTGGCGATGCAATGTTTATAATTTAAGAGGTAAAATATGAAAGTAGATATAAAAAAATATAATTTTATAATTTTAATTATTGGACTTATTTTTTCAATTGTTGTCACATTTTCATTTTTTCCGAAAATTGAAAATGGAGCAATCTCAATTAATATATCAAAAGATTTTGCATTTTTGCTTTATTATAGCTCACTTCTTATTTTATATGGATTAACATTTTGGAATTCTACAATTAAAAGATTAGACTATAATTTAAAAATAGAATTTATTGATTATAAAGATGTTAATTTGATTTTTTTACTTTGTGGAACAGTTAGTCCAATGTTAAATCTAATATTTGGGACATTTGATTCATTTGGGACAACACTAGCACCAATTATTTGGATTATGGCAATGATTTATATTCTTTTATATGTTTTTTATAAAGAAAATTTAATCTATAAAAAAATAGGTAAATATTTAGTATTACTATTAGAAGCTATATTTATTGTTGTTTCATTTATTTTATTTAAATATAAAAACTTTATTTTTTTAGCAATTATTTATATTATTGGATCATTATTTTATTTATTTAGTTTTTTATTAAGATACAATATTCTTAATTTAAAAAATAAAGAATATTATATTCCGTTACTATTATTAGTAGGTTCTTTTATAATCTATTTAGGAAATCTTTTAATATTATTTAATGCTTATTAATAAAATTGAACTATCAATAAGAGAACTTGCTGAATTTTTATATTTATTTGGTAATTTATCTAATGAATTATTTAGGAGTATTACTCAAGAAGATGGTAATAGAATTCATAGATATTATCAATCTAAATTTAAAAAAGAAGATATTGAAGTATATTTAGAATATGATTTTATTTTAGATGATATAAACTTTTTTTTAAGAGGAAGAATTGATTGTATAATTTTAGACTTAATTCCAACTATTATTGAAATTAAAAGTACAAAAAATAATTTTATTGATTTTAATTTTTCTAACATAAAAAAAGAACATTTAGCTCAAGCATTATTTTATGGCTATATTTATGCTTTAAAAAACAATTTAACATCAATTAATATTAAAATAGTTTATATAAATGTTGATGATTATAATGAATATGAGTTTATAAAAAATTACACATTTTTAGAATTAAAAGATTTTTTTATAGAATCATTAAATAAATACATAAGTCATATTAAAATGATTGATAAATACCAAATTAATAAATTTAATTCTCTTAAAAGTCTTAAATTTCCTTTTGAAAATTATAGACGTGGGCAAAGAGAATTTATGATTCAAACATATTATTCAATAAAAAACAATTTATGTTTGCACGCTATTGCACCAACAGGAATAGGTAAAACTATATCTTCCATATTTTCAAGCTTAAAAGCTTTAAGTCATTATAATGAAAAAATATTTTATTTAACTGCAAAATCTTCTGGAAAAGATATTGCGATAAATACTATAAAACTTTTAAAAGAACAAAATATTTTTTTAAAAGCTATTATTATTACAAAAAAAGAAGAAATGTGTGCATTAGGTTTAAAAAAATGTGATACAGAAAACTGTATTTATGCAAAAAAATATTATGATAAATTAAATAATTTAATAAATGAAATGTTTTTAAATTATTCTATTTACGATAAATTAACAATAAAAGAATTTGCTATTAAAAATGAAATATGTCCTTTTGAGTTTCAGCTAGATTTATCTTATTATGCTGATATTATAATTTGTGATTATAATTATGTGTTTGATCCTTTAGTTCATTTAATAAGATATTTTGAAAATTATACATATAAACCAATAATTTTAATTGATGAAGCCCATAATTTAGTAAAAAGGTCTCAAGATATGTATACTAAAGAAATATCATATAATGAAATTTTAGATTTAAAGAAATTTTTAAAAGGATTAAAACCTTATATTAAAAAAGATATTGAACTATTAATAAATCATATGGATGATTTACTAACTATAGAAAGTAATTTTATTTATAAAGATGATTTATCTATATTACTAATTGAATATTTAAAAAATTTAAAATCTAAAATTGAAAAAATTTTAAGAAAAAATAATGAATTAAATAATAAAGATGAAATATTAGATATTTATTTTAAAATTAATGATTTTTTAAAAATATCTGAATATTATGATTCAAATTTTAAATTTGTAATATCTAAAGATAATTCAGATAAAAAATATCTGATAAAATGTTTAGATGCAAGTAATATAATATCTAGTTATGCTAAACATAATATACCTATTATTTTTTTTAGTGCAACTATGTATCCTTTGTTTTATTATAAAAAGTTATTATATAATGACTCTAATAGTCTTATAATAAATTCACCATTTGATTACTCTAATTTAAAATTAATTATTAAAGATATTGATACGACATATAAAAATAGATATATTTCATTAAATGATATTATTGATTTAATTAAAAAAACAATTAATATAAAAATTGGGAACTATATAATATTTTTTCCATCATATGAGTATTTAAATATATTTAAAGAAAATATTTTAAAAGATGAATTTTTTAATGATATTTATATTTATTTACAAGTTCAAAACCAAAATTTAGAGGATAAAAATTATATTTTAAATGAATTTAAAAATATTAAAGATAAAAGTCAATTAGGATTATTTGTAACAGGAGGAAGTTTTTCAGAAGGAATAGATTATATAGGAGATATGCTTAGTGGAGTATATGTTATAACCGTTTGCCTTCCAATAATAAATGACATGAATAATCTTTTAATGGAACATTATAATTTAAAATACCAAAATGGTTTTGATTATGCATATCTATATCCTGGATTTAATAAAGTTATTCAAGCTGTTGGTAGAGTAATAAGAAGTAATACGGATTATGGATTTGCAATTTTAATTGATTATAGGTTTAAAATGCCAAAATATAAAAATATTTTTCCAAAAGAATGGAAAAATTATAAAATAATAAATGATAATGATAAAATAAAAAAAGAGCTTATTGAATTTTTTAATAAAAAAAGAAGGTGATAAAATGAGCTTTTTAGATATTTATAATAGTCAAAAAGAATTTTTTAAAACAAATAAAACTAAATCATATGATTTTAGAATTAAACAATTAAAATTATTAAAAAAAATTTTAAAAGAAAATGAATCAGATATATTAAATGCTTTAAATAAAGATTTAGGAAAATCAAGCCAAGAAGCATATATGACAGAACTTGGTATTGTAATTAAAGAACTAAATTATGTTTTAAAAAATTTAAAAAAATGGGTTAAAAATAAAACTGTTAAAACAAGTTTGATAAATTTTAAATCAAAAGGATTTATATCATATGAACCATATGGTATATCTTTGATTGTAACTCCTTGGAATTATCCAATTAATTTATCACTTATTCCTTTAATTTATTCTATTAGTGCAGGAAATTGTGTAATATTAAAAATGTCTAATAATTCATTTTATACATCTAGCATTATTAAAGAAATTTTTAAATCAAATTTTAAATCAAACTATATATATGTTTTATATGATAAAAAAGAAACAAAAGATCTATTAACTTATAAGTATGATCATATATTTTTTACAGGTGGACTTGAAACAGGTAAATTATTTTTAAAAAATGCTAGAGATAATTTAACGCCTATTCAATTAGAATTAGGTGGTAAAAGCCCAGTTATTATTGATAGAGATGTTAATATAGAAAAAGCATGTAAAAGAATTATATGGGGCAAAATAATTAATTCAGGACAAACTTGTGTTGCACCAGATTATTTACTTGTTCCTAGATATAATAAAACAAAAGTAATTAATTGCTTAAAAAAATATATTGATTTATTTGCTTCTAACGCATTAAATAATTCAAATTATCCTAAAATTATTAATAATAAGGAATTTTTAAGATTATTAGAAATTTTAAAAGAAGGAAGAATTATTTATGGGGGATCTTATGATGCAGAAAAATTAAAAATTGAACCAACTTTACTAAGTGTTATTAACTTAAAAGAAAAATCAATGAAAGAAGAAATATTTGGTCCAATTTTACCGATTATTGTTTATGAGGATCTTAATGATGCAATTAAAATTATAAATGAAAATAATCCAAATCCTCTTGCTTTATATTTATTTACAAAAAATAAAAAAGTGATAAAAAAAGTTTTAAATGAAGTCAGCTTTGGTGGAGGATGTATAAATGATACATTAATGCATTTAACTGAACATAATTTACCTTTTGGTGGTGTTAAAGAATCTGGTATGGGAAGATATCATGGAAAAATTGGATTTATTAATTTTTCTAATGAAAGAAGTATTTTAAATAAATCAACTACTATTGATATTAATTTAAGATATCCCCCTTTTAATGATAAAAAGAAAAAAGTAATTAAAAAAGTAATAGGAGGCTAATATGGGATTACATATTGTATTATTTGAACCTGAAATACCACAAAATACAGGAAATATTATGAGAACATGTGTTGGTTTACCTGCAACTTTACATTTAATAAAACCTTTAGGATTTAGTTTAGATGAAAAAAGTTTAAAAAGAGCAGGAGTTAATTATATTGAACATTTAAAATATTATGTTTATGAAAATTTCCAAGATTTTTTAAATTCAAATAAAGGTGACTTTTATTTTTTAACAAGATATGGTCATAAAAATCCTAATCAAATTAAATTTAATTATAGTAATGAAATATATTTAGTTTTCGGGAAAGAATCAACCGGAATTGATAAAGCAATATTAAAAAATAATTTAGATAAATGTTTTAGAATTCCAACAACAGATAAAGTTAGAAGTCTAAATTTAAGTAATTGTGTTGCGATGATGAGTTTTAAGTATTATTCTGAAAATGGTTTCAAAAATCTAGAACAAGAAGAACCAGACACATTAAAAGGAAAAAATTTCCTTGATAATATAAAATTATAAGCAAAAAATAATATTGGTGATAAAATGAAAAAAAATAAACAAATAATTAAAGATCATATTTATTTTATTGATTTTATACCATTATCAAATGACATTTTAATTAATACTAAGAAATATAAAATGCCTATAAATAAAAAATAGTGTACAACTACACTATTTTTTTTGTTTTAATAATTGAAATACTAAAATTACTATAGCTTCTAAAATAATACATACAGCTATTGCAATTACTAATTTATTTTTAATATCTAATACATCAAATAAATAAAAAGATAAACCAAAAAACCCAAATAAATTTAAAATGTAGCCTGATTGTTTAAATGGATAAGTATCATTTTTATTTAATAATATAGTAAAACCACAAGTTAAAAATCCAACACCCCAAATTAAATTTCCCCAACTTTTTTCTAATACATTTGTTACACCTAAAATTAAAATTATTGCAGAAGCAATTAAATATGAGACTAATACTATAATTTTTTTATTCATTTATAACATCCTTTCTAATACATATTTTATCATTATTTTTAATATATTTCAATTAGGAGATGAATATATGAAAAAAATAGTTAATTTTTTAAAAGGATTAATAATTGGAATTGCAGCGATTATTCCAGGATTAAGTGGAGGAACTTTATCGATAATATTTGGCGTATATCATAGGTTTGTTAATGGGGTTAATAATTTTATTAAATATCCTAAAATGGTTTTAAAAGATTTATCAATTTATATAATAAGTATTTTAATTGGAGTTTTTTTATCGGTAGTATTAATCAATCATTTTTATCAAAGTGAAAAGGTTATAACAACAATGCTTTTTATTGGTTTAATAATTGGAGGCGTTCCTTTAATTTTTAAAGAAATAAAAAAAGAAAAAATTGATTTTAAAAATTATTTTATATTTATATTTATTTTACTTGTTGTAATCTTTTTCACATATATAAATCCTAAATCAAGTCTAGATAAAATTCCAAATGTTTTTACAAAATTTTTGCTTGGAAATATGTGCGCATTTACTTTAGTAATTCCTGGAATATCTGGTTCAATTTTATTAATGGCATTAGGATATTACAATTATTTAATAAGCAATGGAAGTAATGCAATAATTAGTTTATTTAGCTTTAAATTTAATGATTTTTTTTATTATTTCATAAATTTATTACCTGTCATATTAGGCTTAATTTTAGGAATATTTTATGTTTCAAAATTAGTTGTATTCTTATTTAAAAAGTATAGAAATTTAACATATACAGCTATTATTTCATTACTTATATCTTCATTAATTCCAATCATCCATGATTTAGATTTTAATAAAACAACTAATTTTGATTACATTATAGGAGGAATTTTATTTTTAATTGGGATTTATTCAGTATTTTATTTAGAAAAATATCAAGACGATGAAGGTTTCATTTTAAGTAATTATAATAAAAACATATAAATAATATTATAAAACTTATATAGACAACTATTGACATAAATTGTCTTTTTATTTATAATTTTCTATGGTGATTAAATGAAAAAAATAATATTAGCTTTTATATTTTTATTTAGTTGTTTATTCTTTTTACCATTAAATATAAAAGCAGCATCTTTAGAAACAATAATATCTACATTTTCTTATGATGCAGAAAATGTTCAACGTGGTCAAGATAAAATGATCTTATACACTAAAAATCCAAATACAAATGGATATGGATATGAAATATTAATTAACGAAGAAGGAATAGTTATTGAAGTTGGTTCAAATGTTACATATCAAACAGGTATGAAAATTTTATCAGCACATGGAACTAAAAAAGCATATCTAGAAAATTGCTTAGTAGGAGATATAGTTGAATTTGTTAATAAAAGTGTAAAAATTTCAAGAAATTCTTTATTAAGTGTAAAAGCACAAGTTGATTTATCTTATAAAAAAGCAAAAGATTTGTTTTTAAATGCTAAAACAAATAAACAAAATATCGATATAAAAAAAATAGATGAATTATTTTTAAAATATGAAACAGCATATGAAGAATATCAAAATGCAGTTAATAATTTTGATTCTAGTTTAACTGGAACAAGCCTTCAATTAGCTTTAAATAAAGTAAACAGAAAATCGAATGCCGTACAAGATATAATTGATGAAATAAATGAATTATTAGTCGATCCATTAAATATAGAAGCAAGAGCAATCTGGCATAGACCTAATGCCACTAGCTATGATGAAACTACACTTAGTGGATTAGAAGGATTTGTTAAACACTTATCAGAATTAAATATTAATATGTTATTTGTTGAAACATTATATGGAGGGAAAGCTGTTTATAATTCAACTATTGCAGAAGTCCATGATAAATTTAAAAATGTTAATTATGGTGAATATGGTAATGATTATTTAAAAGCATTAGTTGCAATATGTAATAAATATAATATTGAAGTTCATTCATGGTGTCATATGTTTAATGGTTCGTTATCATTTGATAATAGCTGGCTTGTTGAAAATTATGAAGGTGATATTGCTCATCCAACAACATATGGTAGTCAATATTATTTAGATCCAAGTAATCCTGAAGTAATTAACTATTTATGTAGTATTTTAGAAGAATTAGTTACTAATTATGATATAAAAGGTATCCAATATGACTATATAAGATATTATGATTCATATTTTACATCTACTAAAACTCAAGATAGTGGTTATAGTGAAAATTCAATTAAATTATTTATGAATGCTTATAATCTTACTGGAGATTTAAGAACACTTTTAAAAAAAGATAGTAGTGTGTTAGAAAAATGGAATAAATGGAGACAATTACAAATTACAAATGCAGTTAAAACTTTTACAAATAAAGTAAAAAGTATTAATAAAAATGTAGTTGTTTCAGCTGATGTTGTTGCTAATATAACAGAAGCAAAAAGTGTTTATATGCAAGATTGGGAAAGTTGGGTTAATGCAGGTTATATAGATATGCTATGTCCAATGATTTATACAGGTAGTTACAGTCAAGTTGCAACAATGGTTAAACAAATTAAAGCTAAAATAAATGGATTATGTTATTTGGTAGCTGGTATTGCACCTATATATTATGGATATGATGAAATTGCAAATAAAGAAGAAATAATTGCTGCAACAAATGCAGGAGCAAGCGGTAGTGCAATGTTTGCAACTCAAAATGTTATTAATAATGCTACATGTGAATATTTATTAAAAAATGGTACAAATAGAGAAAAAGCTGCATCGATATTTGATAGCGGTAGAAAACAAATAGAAGATACTGTATTAAAAATTAAAGATTATTTAGATGTTTTATATAATCAATATAATGCTTTAAATGATGTTAAATATAATCAAATTTTAGGATTTTTAAATCAAATTTTAAGTTCTGATTTATATACACCTACTAATTGGTTAAATTCTTTTGATCATTTTGATAGTATTTATGCGTTATTTTATGGTATTAGCCAAAGTTCAGGTGAAATAGTAGAAGGTTATATAAATAATTTAAAAAATTCAATTAATTTAAAAATAACAAGATTAATGATTAATAATGGATATTATAATCCTTTATTAGATGATAAAATGGATGATATTAGTAATTACACTTTTGAATTAGAAGATGATACTAGAGAAAAATTAGTTTTAGAAGGTATCTTAAATTCTAATAATGGTAATACAAATAACTCAAGTTCAGAAATTAAAAATAATGGATGTTCATGTAATAGTTTATCGTTATCAATTGAATTAATTAGTTTTGTTTTTGCAATCGGTCTTACATGTATAATAATTAAAAAAAGAAATTAGGAGAAGAATATGAAATTAGATAATTATTTAACAAGAGATTTATTTTATTTGAATAACTATAAAATATATCCCGAAAATTATAAAATAAAGTTATTCAATACAGATAGAACAATATCTTTTAAAATGTTTTTTGAACATAATTATGATTTGATGGATAAATTTGAATTTGCTGAATTAGTTGATGCTGATTTTTCATTATATATTGAATATGATGAAAATATGCTTCCTGATGCTTATAAATTAAAAATAAGTACAAAAAAATATATTCGTATTCAAGCAAATAATTTAAGAGGAATCAGATATGCATTTTATAAACTAAATGAACTTTATAAAGATAATATATTACCATATGTTGAAATTTATGATGAACCTTCATTTAAAATTCGTGGGGTAATAGAAGGATTTTATGGAACACCTTGGGATTTTAATGCTAGACTTGATTTAATAAGTTTTATGGATAAACATCGTTTAAATACATACATGTATGCTCCTAAATCTGATATCTATCACCGTTTAAAATGGCAAGAATTGTATCCAGAAAATGAATTAGAAAATTTAATTCAAATTAAAGAAAAATGTGAAAGTTATAAAATGGATTTTTATTATTGTATTTCTCCTGGATATGCTGAAAAAATTGAAGATGCATTTAAATTTACTGATGAAGAATTTGATTTATTATTTAAAAAACTTGATCAAGTACTTTTACATGGTGTTAAAAACTTTGGTTTATTATTAGATGATATAGATTATAAACTATCTAAAACAGTTAAAGTTAAATTTGAAAGACCTGGACAAGCTCATGCATATATTTGTAATAAAGTATATGATTATATTAAAAGTAAAAATGAATTATGTAATTTAATAATGTGTCCAACAGAATATCATCAATTAAAAAATAGTGAATATAAAAATGATTTAAAAAAATATATGAATAAAGATATTAATGTATTTTTTACAGGTGATAATGTTTGTGCTGAAGTTATTACAAAAGAAAATATTTTAGATCAAAAAAATTATTTTGGACATGATATTTATATTTGGGATAATTATCCTGTTAATGATTTTATTACAACTAAAAAATTTGTTGCTTCAAGAATTTATACAGGTCCAATTGAAAATAGAAGTTCTAAATTAAATACATGCAGTAGTGCATATGTAATTAATCCAATGATTCAAATTGAAACAAGTAAAATTGGTATAGCTACAATGGCAGATTATGCTTGGAATACAGAAAGATATAATAAAGATATATCATTTATAAATGCAATTAAAGAATTTGGTTTAGAATTTTATGAAAAATCAAAAGCATTTTTATATGCTAATGATGAAACTGTAATGAGTTATGGTTCAAATGTTTTATTTAAATCATATGTAGAAAATAATTCTAAACTTGAAATAGAAAAATTTTATAATGAACTTTTAGAATCATGTAATAGTTTATTAAAAATGGATTTAAAAATAACTGATGAATTAAATCCATGGCTTATAAGAGGTAAAACTGAAAGTGAATTTGTTTTAGATTATTTAAAAACAAATGAGTTTAAAAAAGAAGAATTAATAAAAGTAGTAAGTCAAGATGTTGTTTTAGGATGTGAATTACTAGATTATTTAATTATTAAATATGATTGGTTAACTAAAGAAGAATTTAATGAATATGTTAAGAAAAAACGCGGTAATTTATGGTGGAGAATATTTAACGAAGAAAGATAATTGGTGAAATTATGAAAAAAATATTAAGTACTGGATTATTATCAATGTTAGCATTAACATTTATAAGTAAAACATCGCTAGCTAGCACACCTGTATATACTGAAAAAAGTAAAACAACAAGTAATCTTTATTACGAAGGAGCAAAATTAAATATAGTAAAAGCTTCTTCGGTTGATGAAAATGGAAATGATTCAACTCAAATAATTAATTATGTTGAAACATTACCAGAATATAAAAATATTAAATTAGTGCATTGGACATATAACCATGATTATACATGGAGTTTAAGAACATTATCTGAACTTGCTAAGGATTATGAAAAAAGAAACCCTGATTATGAAATAATTGCTGGGATGAATGGATGTTTCTTTAACATGAGTTCACCTTATTATCCATTTGGTGATGGAGTTTTTAATGGTAGAGTAATGTCTAATTATATGAGTTGGCTTAATCATGATAGTTATAATATGGGTGTAAATGATAATAACGAAATATTTTCAGCAACTGTCGCTCATGCAACATATGAAACTACATATACTTTATATGTTTATGATGAAACTGGAAATTATTTAATTGGATCATTTAATTTACAAAAAGGTAAAGAAGTTGGAGAAAATAGAAGTTCTATTATTATGTATAAAGATGGCCAAGTACCAAACGATGAATCTGTTGCTTATTTTAATGTAGGTATAAAAGATGCCATAAATGGATCTATGGAAGATGAAAGAGATTTTATCAAATATCCATTAAGTGATTCTAGTTATGAATTTTATTATGCTGAAGGTGTAGTAAGTTCAATAGGTGGTGGAATAGAATTAGATAGTAATATGTTTACTATTGCTAGTAAAGACCAAACATTAATTGATTTAGTTAAAGTTGGTAAAACTAAATTTCAAGTTCAAAAAAATGTAACAGGTCAATATGAAAGTGCTTATCATATGGGTGGTACTGGAGGATTGATTGTTAATAACGGTAAAGCAAGAGATGTATCTTTAGCTGAAAATAGTACTGCAAAAGGTAGACATCCAAGAACTGCTATTGGACAAAGAGAAGATGGATCATTTATTTTAATGGCAGTAGATGGTAGAGAAGAAAGTACTGGAAGATATGGTATGACTTCTTATGAACTTGGAATAACAATGAAAAACTATGGAGCAAAAATTGCATATATGATGGATGGTGGAGGATCTACTACTTTATTATTAAGAAATACTAATAATGAACTTGTTACTGTAAATCAATTAAGTGACGGTAATGAAAGATCTGTTTCAGATGCATGGTTTTTAGTTGTTCCAAAAGTTGATAGTAAATTAACATTAAATCAATATGATGATACAAATGTTAAAGTTAATGTAAGTAATGTAATAACAAACACTAACATTACATTAAAAGAAATAAATTTAGTTTTAAATGGGAATAAAGTTAAAATAGATGAAAATAAGGAATTAGATATAGCATTTATTCCTGATAAAGATAATTTTGTTAGTTTAGAATATATTTATATAGAAAATGGTGTTGAAAAAACAATGTATTCTAGATCATATATTCATAATACAAAAGAAAATAAAATTTTTATTGCACCAAATAATTTTGATTTAACTGTTACAAGAAATAATAGTGAAATTAAATTTGAATATACATTTAATGGTGATAGTAGTTCTATTAAATCATCCCATATTTTAATAAATGATAAAAAAGTTGTATTTATTAAAGGTGTAGCAAAAGCAAGCATTAGTGATTTTAATTTAAATGATGTTACAGAAATAAAATTACAATATAAATATTTAGATGATTCTAATAAATCTATTACTAAAGTTTATAATAAAACATTTAGATTATATCTTACAAATGATAGTGTTATATTGTTAGATACAGTTTGTAATGTTAGAACAGCTCTTGTTGGCAAAAGTTATTTAGATAGTATTAAAGACAATTAAATTTATAAATTTAAGCCCTTTTAAAACTTTTTTTGAAAGGGTTTTTAATTTTTTATAAAATAATTAATTTTTTAATTAAATTTAGATTGACTATACAACTTTAATGATATATAATAAGAGAGTAAAATCGTTTACATAAATTAAAAAGGAGAGTTAAAAATGAGATTAAAAAAAATTTTAATTGTTTTTTCTTTATTTTTAGTTGCTTTTTTCTTTGTAGGATGTAAAAAAGATTCAAAAAAACCTTATTTCGTTCTAATTGAAACAAATGAAAAAATTACTAATAATAAAGTAATTAATGTTCCACAAGGTGGAAAATTAGAAAATGTGATTAAAACTGTTAACTTGTCTGGAACTGTTTCTTACTCATTATTTGATGAAACAGGTAACTCTGCAGTTCTTATCGATTATAACGATATATTAAATCCAGAACATAGAGTAATGGTTGTTGCAAGAAATGAAAACGGAGATATGGTTAATGTTATTATAACTGTTAAATTAGTTGATACACAAGCGCCTATCCTTACAATAAAAGAAACTGAAATTACTTTAATGCAATCTTTAAGTTATAACTTAAAAGCAAACATTAATAGTGCTATTGACCCAGGTCGTGGACATTTTACTGATAATGTTGAATACGATGTAACTGGTTTACCTGGTGCTAAAGTAGTTAATGGTGTATTAGATACAACTGATTGTGCTCCTGGAGTAGGTGAAGTTGTTTATCATTATACTGACCCAGGAAATAATGAAGTAAGAGTTAGCTTAAAAGTAACTGTTACTGAATTAGTTGATGCAGTATTATATGATGTTTTAGATGCTGATGGTAATGTTATTGATAGTGTAAGTCATACAATGGTATGGAATCCAGTATTATATTCACAATATACTATTCAAGAAATTGCATGGGGTACTGATAATTTACAACATGTAATTGGTTTAACTTATGATTATGTTAAATGGTATTCTGAAAATGCACCTGAAAGATTAGTTGCTCAATGGTCTATTGTTTATATTTGTGATGAAACAGGATATTTAAAATATGTTAGACATTATCAAACAAATGAATTATATGTTACAGATGTACAAAAAGAAGAAGTAGATGCTGATGGTAATGTTACTGGAGCTGTTGATGCTGATGGTAACCCAATTATGGTACCTGGTGTAGTAAGTAAAGATGTTGATACAATTACTGATTGGTCTACAGGAGATGCTACATCTTATAATGGTGCTTATAAATATACTCATACAGGAAGAATGTTAGCCAATATTTTCGATCATATGGATGAAGGAGATTATTGCTTAGTATTCGTTAATGATGGTACAAATGCTGATGGTTCAGCAAGAGCTACTGGTGATGTTATTTTTACATCAAATGATACAACAAGAGGATTAATGACTAGTGTTAAATTTACAGGTACAATTCCAGAATTTAATGCAAATGAAATGGGTCCAGTTATTTATGTTCCTGTTACTGATGAAGGAAGTATTACTACTACTTTAACTAGAGGAGATGAAGCTCCTAACTTCTTAGATGGAATTTATGGATTTGTTGGAAATAAAGATAATAAATTAGATTTAACTGATTTAGGTGTAATGTGTGATTCTAATTTAGCTCCTGTTGATTTTAATTTATCTGCTATTACTAATGATGAAATATTTGCTCAATTTGCAGAAGACAATAGAGAAATGTTTGAAGAAGTTTGTAGATATAGAGGATTAGATTATGTTGCTGGTGATGAAACAGAATATTATGAATTATTTGCTAACTTAAAATCTGATATATTTGCTCGCTGGTTAGAAAACCAAACTGTTACTTATTACTATAGTATAACTTATACAGATGAAACTACTGGTTTATCTGATAGAGTTTATAGAATTTATAAAGTAAAATATCCGGAAGTTACTCTTGATTTAAAAATTCCTGGATTAACATTCGTTAAAGTTACTATTGATGAAGATGTATTTAAATCTGAATCTCCAGAATTTACTTATGAAGATTTCGGTGTTAAAGTTGATAATCAATATGCATTAAAAACTAATACTGATGGTCAAACTTATATTAATACAGCTGATTATACAAGTTTCTTCTATGTATATTCTAAAGAAGTATTATCTACATTCTATACTGATACAACTTATCCAGTATTAGCTGGTTTAGTAGTTGTATTAGATGCAGAAGGTAAAGTTGTTGGTGTTAGAAACTCTTTAGGTGAAACTGAAGGTACTGATACAGTATTTGATGGTTCTAATTGGGTTACTAATACAAATGGTAAAACTCAAACTCAAGTTATGGATGGATTAGTTGGATTAGTTCCTGAAAATGGATATGTAGCTATCTTCCCTGCTGATGGTAATGAAAATAAAGTATTAGCATATGCGTTAGCTAAATTTGTTGGAACAACAGAAGCACCTGCTGATTTAACAGATGTAACTGTTTCATTTGAAACTTATAAAGCTTCTTCTCAAACTCCAGTTAAATTTAGAACTCAAAAAGTTGATATCTGTGGTACAACTTATGATGTTGCTGTTGACCAAAGATTCTTATTAACTCCAGATGATACATATACATTTGTTGGTGCAAGTAGCTTATATAGCGGATATTTACAAGCAATCACACGTGATATGTATGATGAATTAGGAATTAAAGATTTAGGTTTCTCAACAAGTGGTAGTGATGTATTTGCAATTATTTGTGATGCTGATGGTAAAGCTATTGAATGGCGTCAATTATGGGGTCATATGATTTTAGATGGTTTATTATGGTGTGCAAGTGATGCTGATGGTAATTTATTATGGGATTACAACACTGGTAATATCTTTGAAGGTTTAGATGAAGCTATTCCTGAAGGTGGATTCGTATTATTCGGATGTGCTGGTGGTGGATGGTTAAATGAAATTAGTTCTGTTACTGGTTTGGCATGGGCATATAGTGGAAAACCTATAAGTGGTATTGTTACTGAATTACCAAAAACTTTAGATTTATTCTGGGGTGGTAAAAACTATACAGTTTCATATGATGATCCTGCAATGTGGGCAACAGATCCTAACTGGTATGAATTTGTTGCAAGATATATTGATCAAGGTGACACATTACACATTGTAACATATGAACACAGTGATTATTTAGATATTTGTAATGGTGGTGCAGGAGATGGATTTGCATTAGTATTAGATGCTAATAATAAATTTGTTGCAGCATTATTAGGTCCAGCATGGGGTAATACTCAAACTCTTGTAACTGTTGATGGTGATGCTCTTGTAAGAGAAACTGTTGCTCCTGGTGATAATTTCTATGGCTTAAAAGATATGATACCTGAGGGTGGAAAATTCATTTATGCAAATAGATTTGGTGAAAAACAAAATTTAGCTCAAAAATTTACTGATTTATTTAACCAAATGTCAGATAAAGAAATTTTAGAAGCAGATTTCTTTACATCAGATCCATTCCCAGCAGTAAAAGAAATGGAAATTACATGGGCTGGTAGAACATTTGTAGCTTCATTAGATGATGCAGAAATGTGGAAAATTGATACTAGCGGTTATGGATTTGTAGCTAGAATGCCTGCTAACAATAACACATTACATGTTGTTACATATGATAATAAACAATTATTAGATGTATGTGGTGCTCAATGGGGTCAAGATATTCTTATTTTAGATGAAAATAATAAATTATCTTCTTTAATCCTTGCTAACTGGTGGGGTAACTCAGATACTGAATATACTTTAATTAAAGTTGAAAATGGTGCAATCGTTAGAACAACAGTTCCAATGGGTGAAAATTGGTTTGGTGCAAAAGATTTAATTCCTGAAGGTGGAAAATTAATCTTTATTGGACGCTGGGGAAATGCTATTAATTTAGCTGATATCTTTGATCCATTATTTAGTGCATTAACTGATGATGAATTATTAACATTAAATTTCATTGATTCTGATCCATTTGCAGCTCCTGTTGTTGATGGTGGTAATTTAGTGTTAACAGTTGGTGAAAATTCTACAACTATGGGTCCTGGTGGAATGAATACATCAAGACATTGGGGTTCTAGTTTTACAGCTAATACTGCTGGAAATTCTGACTGGTATTTTGGATTATCAGAACAAAATAAATCATGGAATCCGGATTTAACTTGTGATGGTGGAATTGCAGTTATCGTTGATAAAGATGGTTTAATTCAATATGTTGCAGTAAATGTTGGCGATGTTAATAAAACATTCACAAGAACTGAAACAGGAATGACTGAAGGAACATTAGCTGATACAAATGTATTAAATGGTGTTAATGATTTACTTCCTACATGTGGTATGTTAGTATTTGCAAATGCTTGTGATACTGATACATATACTTTAGCAATTGATTTATTTAATGCTTTAGCTACTTTAAGTGTTGAAGAATTAGCAACTGCTACATTAACATTTGTTAAATAATTAAATAAAAATTATATATAAGGTCGAGGGTTATCCTCGACCTAATATTTATGAGGTGTTATATGAGTTTTTTTGAAAGATTTTCAAATAGTAAATTTTTTATTATCTGTGATTATATTTATAAATTTGTTGTTTTAAACATATTCTTTTTATGTACATTATTATGTGGACTTGTTGTATTTACCTTAATTCCTTCTTTAACAGCATATTTTACTGTTGTTAAAGGATTTAATAAAAATCGTGAATTTTCTTTAATAGAAGGCTATTTTACAATATTTTTCCATAATTTTAAGAAAAATGTTTTATTATCCTTATCATATTCATCAATGTTATTTATAGTCATTTTTAATTCTATTTATTTTTATGAATCAATAAGAGATTATAAAGTAATTACACTAAATAATATCAATTATGAATATAAATTAAATAATGAAAATTTATTTACAACAGATAAAAATAGTCAAATAATCTTAAATACAAGAAATAATTTTTATATTTTAGATTTTGATCATCAAGATTCAATAATTTATAGTGAAAAGAAAAATAATATTTATTCAGATGGTTTATTAATATTATTAGATCATACAGGAAAAATAACTCAAATAAGAGATGGTTCTGGATATTTTTTAGTATTAGAAGAAAACTCTTATAAAGAATATGATTACACTAATAATTTATGGGGAAGTGAAAATAAAAATATTTTCTTTAATCTTGAAATGAATTTAAATGAAGAAGGATATGTTTTATTAACTTCGCCTAAAAGTATGTATGGACATGCTGATGAATTTTTAGAAGATTTAAAAAAAGAATTAGAAAACGATAATTTAATAAATATAAGATTATATAATTCAGATATTGAAGAAAAAAATGTTTTAGCAAATAAAAAAGAAGATAGAACATTTGGACTTATCTGTTATTACTTATTTTTATTGATGGCTATTACTTTATTTTTAATGGTAATAAATTGTGCTTTAATAAATATTTATTTTCCTTATTTAAATAACAAAGAAAAAATAAAATATTCCTTAAAATTTGTTTTATCATTACCAATAAAAACATTATTAACAATATTTGTAACAGTCTCTTTTATATATATTGCAACAGCATTTATCTATTTAATTCCACTTATTGTTGTTAGTATATATTTATATATTGTATTTTTAATATATCGAAAAGATTATAATTATTTAGTATCTGACACAAACATTAAAAAACCTATGGATGTTGTAGATATTATCTATGAAAACAATTTAAAGAAACTCAAAAAAAGAAACAAAAATTAACCTGTATACCTTGACTATACAGGTTTTATTATATATAATATATAATATATAATTATGTATAAATAACGGAAGAGGTGAAGGTATGAAAAAATTTGTAATAATAGCAATGATTTCTGTTTTAACATTAGTCGTTGTTTTTGCTTTTAATACAGATACAAATAAGATCGTCTATGCAAGCGATAGTTATGTTGCACCATCTAAAGCTGATGTAGAAAGCGATTACTTATCTTATATTGAAAAGTATGAACAAATTTTTCCAGATGAAACAGTAGTAATAGATGCTACTAAATATGATAAGTCTAATTCATATAAAACTGATGATGAGACTTATTTAGACGGGCCAGATTTTGAAGTTAATACATTTAATGGAAAAACAGGATTGTTTGTTCCTGAAGAAGGTATTGTTTCATGGCTTGTTGAAGTACCTGAAAGTGGATATTATAATATTCAATTTGATTATTATACATCATCAACATATTATTTAGATCAAAAAGATCATAATGAAGTTGATGGAAGAAGTGCTAATTATTCAAAAGGAATAAAAATAGCACATAATAGTTATGATGAAGCTTATTATCCATTTAAAGAAGCGAAGAGTTTTTCTTTTTCAAGAACATGGGTTGATTTATCAAATTTAACTGAAACAAGAGTTGAAAATAGAAATGATATAAAACCGAAACAAGAAGAAAAATCTGAATGGAAAACAACTTATATTGAAGATGATGAAGGATATTATTTAGAACCATATTGTTTTTATTTTGTAAAAGGAACAAATAGAATTACATTTACATCAAATCGTGAACCAATGGTAATATCTGAAATAAGATTATTCAATAAAGAAAAGACACCTACATATAATGAATATTTAGACAAATATAAAAATGCAACAAAAATAAATAGTGATTATTTAGACAAAATTCAAGCTGAAGAACCATATTCAAAAACATCAGCAATCTTAACTGCACAATCAGATAATTCAAGTTCAAAGGTTGAACCATATGATAATCAATATACAAGATTAAATATTATTGGTGGTGAATCATGGCAAACAGTAGGAGATACAATTACATGGCAAATTAACGCTCCTAAGGCTGGATTATATAATATAACACTTAAATTTTTACAAAACTATACGCGTGGTATGACATCTAATAGAATGCTTTATATTAATGGTGAAATCCCTTTTGAAGAAATGAAAGCGTTAGAATTTTCATATAAAGGTGATTGGCAAAATATGACTTTAGGTAATGAAGATGGTGATTACTGGTTTTATTTAAATGAAGGTGAAAACTATTTATCATTAAAAGTTAATTTAGGTAATTATAAAGATATTTCAAGACAAATGGACTCAGTAATAAATGAAATGAATACATTATATCGTGATATTATCGTTATTACTACAACAAATCCAGATACTACAGTTGAATATTTTTTAACTGAAAAAGTTGATAATTTAAATGGAAGATTAAAAAATATCAAATCTGAAATTGAATCAATTAAAGAACAAATGATTAAATATGCTGGTACAAGAAGTGATAAAATTGGTCCTCTTGATAGATGTTTAACTCAACTTAAAAAATTCTTAAAAGATACATATAACATTACAAAAGGTCTTGCTGAATTTAAAGAAAATATAAGTGCTCTTGGAACATGGATAATTGAAATTAAAGCACAATATTTAGCACTTGATACAATTATGGTACATGGTGAAGATGCTGATATTCCAAAAGCAAGTTCTAATTTCTTCCAAAAATTATGGAGACAAGTTGTATTGTTTGTTGGATCTTTTATCTATGATTATGATTTACAAAGCAATGTAACAGGAGAAGGAGAAACAATTGAAGTTTGGACATCTCTTGGTAGAGACCAAGTACAAGTTATAAGACAAATGATAGATGAAACATTTACTCCTGAATATGGAATAAATGTTAAATTAAAATTAGTTAATTCAGGTGTATTATTACCAGCAACAGTTGCAGGTAATGGCCCTGATGTTTCGTTGAATGTTGGCGAAAATATTCCGGTTAACTATGGTATTCGTAACGCTATTTATGATTTAACACAATTTAGTGATTTTGAAGAAGTAGCAAGCAGATTTTATGATAGTGCAATGACACCTTATTGTCATACTGATTATTGGGATGGTAAAAACTTATCTAAAAAATGTTATGGATTACCAGAACAACATATCTTCTTAACAATGTTTTATAGAACTGATATTTTAGATTCATTAAATTTAGAAGTTCCTAAAACATGGAAAGAAGTAGAAGCATTAGTAATAGAATTACAACAAAAAAATCTTGAATTTTATATACCATCAGGTGGATCAAGCCCAGTATTATATTCGTTAATGTTTCAAAATGGTGCTGAATTATATTCAGAAGGTGGAAAAATTTCTGGATTTAATACACCAGAAGCTATTTATTCATTTGAATATTTTACAGATTTTTTCTCAAATTATGGATTAACAATTTCTGCAGTATTTTCTAATAGATTTAGATCTGGAGAAATGCCAATAGGAATTGAATATTATACAGCTTATAATACATTAAGTGTATTTGCTCCAGAAATTTCTGGTGAATGGCAATTTGCTTTATTACCTGGTGTTGAAGATGAAAATGGTAATATTAACAATGTTAGTTATTCATCTACAACTGGTATTGTTATTATGGAAAGCTCAAAATATAAAAATGAATCTTGGGAATTCTTAAAATGGTGGACAGATGAAACAACTCAAACAACATATGCTCGTGAAATGGAATCTATTTTAGGTCCATCAGGAAGATATCCTGTATCAAATAAAGCGGCATTTGATAATTTACCTTGGCCAAGTAAAGAATATAGAGTATTAAAAGCTCAAATGGAAAATACTGAAGGAGCTCCTGTTGTTCCTGGAAGTTATATAGTTGGTCGTTATATTGAAAATGCATTTAGAGCAGTTTATAATGACGGTGAAAATGCTAAAGATGTTTTATATGAAAACTATATTAAAATTAATAAAGAGTTAACAAGAAAAAGAAAAGAATTTGATTTACCAGTAAAGGAGGACTAAAGTGGAAGATTTAAGTTTAAAACAAAATATTAAACTAAAGAGAAAAGAAAAAAGAAAACAAAAAAGACAAATGGTCTTTAAAGAAATGAAAAAGAAAAAAAGTCTTTACTTTATGATGATTCCATATTTAGTAATTTTCTTTACATTTACAATTTTGCCTGTTGCTCTTTCTTTAATCTTAAGTTTTACAGATTATAATATGTTAGAATTTCCAAATTTTGTTGGATTTAAAAATTATTTAGATTTGTTAATAAATGACGAAGTATTCTTAATTGCTGTAAAAAATACGTTTATACTTGCTATTTTTACAGGACCAATAAGTTATTTATTAGCGTTTGTTATAGCTTGGTTAATAAACGAATTACCTACAAAAATAAGATGGTTTATGACATTAATATTTTATGCACCATCAATATCAGGTAATGCATATTTATTATGGTCATTAATTTTCTCATCAGATATTAACGGTTATGCAAATGGTATATTAATTAATTTAGGTTTAATTAATACACCAATTCAATGGTTAACTACACCAGAATATATAATGCCTATTTTAATAATAGTTCAATTATGGTTAAGTTTAGGTGTATCATTCTTAGCATTTATTGCCGGTCTTCAAAGTTGTGATAAAACACTTTATGAAGCAGGTGCAATTGATGGTATAAAAAACCGTTGGCAAGAATTATGGTATATAACATTACCTCAAATGAAACCTTTATTATTGTTTGGTGCGATCATGCAAATTACATCAAGTTTAGGAGTTGGTTCCGTTTCTATGGCGTTATGTGGAATGCCTTCTGTAGAATATGCAGGACATACTATCTTAATTCACCTTACCGATTATGGATCAAATATGATGGAAATGGGATATGCTAGTGCAATAGCAACAATTCTATTTATAATAATGATTGCATGTAACCTACTCGTTCAAAAGATTTTGAAAGGAGTTGGAAGATAATGAAAAAAGATAAATTAAAAGAAGAATTAAATAATAAAAAAAGTCTTAAAGAAGACGAAAAAAGAAAAACAATATTAGAATTAAATAAAGATGATTATTCATGGCTTTCAAAAGCAAAAATCAAAAGAAAAAGTAAAAAAGTAAAAAGATTAAGTAGATCATGGTATGGTGATTTATTCTTATTCCTTTTCTTAGCTTTCTTTGGATTATTTAGTGCATATCCTTTAATCTATACAATATGTAATGCTTTTAAACCATTAGATGAATTATTTAGATTCCCGCCAACATTATTTCCAAGAAATGTTACATTAAATAACTTTGTTGATTTATTTAACTTAATTGGAAATAGTCAAATACCAGTTTCAAGATTTATTTATAATACTTTATTTATAACTTTAATGGGAACAGTAGGACATGTTATCTTAGCTTCTATGTGTGCTTATCCACTAGCTAAATATCAATTTCCTGGTAAAACAATTATATTTACACTTATTGTTTATTCATTAATGTTCTCATCTGCTGTTACAGGTATTCCAAACTATTTAATCATTTCAAAATTAGGATTAGTAGATACTCAATGGGCCGTTATAATACCTGCAATTGGTTATACATTAGGTTTATATTTAATGAAACAATTTATGGAATCAGTTCCAATGGAAATAATTGAAGCTGCTAAAATTGATGGGGCAAGCGAATTTAGAGTATTTTGGAGTGTAGTTATGCCTTATGTTAAACCAGCATGGCTTACATTAATAATATTATTGTTTCAACAATTATGGGGTACAGATGGTGGAACATATATTTATACTGATAAATTAAAACCATTAAGTTATGCTTTAAGTCAAATAGTATCAGGTGGTATATCAAGAACAGGGGCAGCATCAGCTGTATCAGTTGTAATGCTTATTGTGCCTATTACTGTATTTGTTATTAACCAAACTAAAGTTATTAACACAATGGCTTATTCTGGAATTAAATAGGAGGTGGAATTATGAAAAAAATTACAATATTAATAATGTTTATATTTGTTTGTTCATTTATGTTATGTACAGATATTAATTCCGCTTATATTTATTCACAATATAACACAGCTATTTCTTCTGCAGAAGCAATGACTGTTAAATCTATTATTGATTCTAAAAGTATAATTAATGAAAAAGGAAAATATGAATCATTTACATATATTGAAGATATATATGTTTCTGATGAAGAAGATGATTCACTTGATAGAATTTATATTTTAGATCAAAAAACTTCAATTGGATATGTAATAAGAAATAATAAAGCTGTTCCAGTTGAATCAAATGAAGTTTTATCTGGTGAAACATATTTTGAAGTTTCATTAGGTAAAATTGTAGCAGTTGATAATGAATATAAGTATGTAGCAAGATATCCAAATTTACAAGAACTGACACTTGAACAATTTGAATTATATAAACAAACTTTTCAAACAAAATATTTAAATTTACCTACAGCACTTTTTGTATCAGATAATTATGTATATGTATCTGATACAGAAAATGGTAGAATATTTACTTTAAATAAAGATTTATCAAGATTAGAAAGTGAAAATGTTAGTTTATTTCAAAATCCTGATGATATAACATTTACATCAACGGCATTTAAACCTACAAAATTTGTTTATGCAGAAAATACTGGAAGAGTTTATTCAGTTGCAAGTGGTGTATATGAAGGAATAGTTGATTTTAAAGCTGCAAGCCATAAAGAATTAGAAGATGGTTATGCTCAAGGAAAAATTACATATCAAAGATTTATTAATTATGATTTAAATACAATAACTCCAAGTTATAATGATATTAATTTTGATTTATCAAATAAAAATGCTTTTATTTATCAAGATAATTCATGGATTGAATTTGCTGATTATAGTAATTTATTAAATGAAGCATGGATGATGGCTGAAGGATCTCCAAAAAGTACAATTGGAGAAAATAATGATATTTATATTGATTCAGTTACATTATCAATTTATTATAAATTAGATGGAACTTGGAATTATTTTGGAAAAGTTAATGATAAAACTCAATTGCAAGAACAAACAAAAGTTTCAAAAACATATTTTGGAACTTCTGATAATATTGATTCTTCAGAATTAGGAGATTCATCATATTTTATTGATAATGATAAAAATGTATTTTATAAATACAACAATAATTGGAATCAAATTGAAAATTTAAATTTACAAACATTAACTGAATCATTTATTGATAATTATGGAATTGTTTGGGCAGTTCAAAATGGAACTCCTAAATATGAAAAAAATGATACAAGAGTTTATTATGTTGATAATGAAACATTAGATTTTTATTATAATAATGGATCTAAATGGGTTTATCAATTTAATATTAGTACAAAGAATTTTTTAGAAAATTCTAAAAGTGTTACAATTGGTGAAGTAACATATAATGAAAATACTAATAGTAAAATTGAATTTAAAGATAATTTAATATATATAAGTAAAAATAATTTTAATATTGCTATAATTGATCCAACAAATAAAACATTAACTTATGATTATTATCAAGATAATTTAAATCATAAATGGTTTATCGGATTAGATTCTACACTAGTTACTCCAACATATAATGACTTTTTCTTAGATGTTGCTAATAAAGTATTATATGAATATGGTGCAAGTGGTTGGCAAGAAATGTTTAATTATAAAACAACTGAATCATTATCAAAGTTATCATATTTACCAAGTAATAAAATCTATTTGGGGACTCAAATACCTAATAATGATTTAGGTGAAAATGATGATATGTTCTTTAATCAACATGAAGGAATTATTTATAAAAAAGTAAACAATGAATATATTGAATATGTTAAATTTAAAGATCTAAATGGTAATTATTATGAATCTAAGGATTTAGATAATCATACTTGGTTTGTTGGTACAAATATTCCAGAACATTCAAATGGAACAATAAACGATTATTATATTGATTATATATCTGGTAATATCTATAAAAAAGGTGAAGAAGTTTGGGAACACTACGTTAATTTTTCTGAATTAGCAGCTCAAAAAGGTACTTTTTCAAGATATTATGGTACAAACTCTGTAGCAACATCAAGTATTTGGGATTTATTCAAAAGTGCATTTCAAAGACAAGTTACAGGTATTAAATTACAATTAACATTTACAAATTTAACAATTGATGAAAAAGGATATATTTATACAGTATCTCCATCTGGAAGTGGATTGATGATTAAAAAGTTAAACTTCCTTGGAAGTGATGTTTTAAAACCAAGTGTAACAAGACCAAATGGTGAATTAGTCACTCAATGGTATGATACAGATGCGTTTGCTATGGGATCTTCAATATTAATGGATATTGCTTTAAAAGATGAAAGCATGTATTCAGTAGTTGATACAAATTACGATAGAATATATACATATGATTTTGAAGGTAATTTATTATATATTTTTGGACAAAATGGAAATACAAGTGGAAATTTAAAACAACCTACAGCAATCTCTTATTATAATAATGAAGTATTAGTTTCTGACCGTGAAAAAA
Source organism: uncultured Anaeroplasmatales bacterium (assembly GCA_964478425.1). Lineage (GTDB taxonomy): Bacteria > Bacillota_I > Bacilli_A > Acholeplasmatales > WRBM01 > CAYZIB01. Next base: position 69,133 of record CAYZIB010000004.1, read on the forward strand.
ATCAAGTTATTGTATTTGAACCAACTGAATTTGGTTTAACAGTTAATAATGCGACTAGAAAATATTACGATGGAGATTATGATGGGGCAAGAGAAGATTGGGAAAAAGTATTAAAATATAATACAAATTATTATCTTGCATATTCAGGAATTGGTAAGAGCTTATATAGAAATGGTGATTATGAATCTGCAATGAATTACTTTAAAAAAGGTTATAATAGAACAAATTATTCAAATGCATATAAAGAATACAGACAAACAAAATTAGAACAAATAATGCCATATGTATTATTAGGATTTGCATTATTAGTTGTATATGGATTTTATCGTTCATTTAAAGCACAATTTATTAAAAATAAGGATGAGGGTGATATTGTATGATAAAATTTAAATCATTTATGAACAAAATTTTAAATTTACTTAAAATATTTTATCGCGATGCAATTAAATATCCATTATATTTAATGTCTCATCCAATAGAAGGATTTTATGAATTTAAAAGATACAATAAAGGTAAAATATGGGTTTCTATATTTTATCTTGTAATGTATTGTGTATTAAGTTTAGTAAGTTATAATGGAAATGGTTTTTTAATCAATCATAATGATCCAAATAAATTTAATGCATTTCAAATTATATTATTACAAATAGCACCAGTGTTACTAGTAGTAGTAGGTAACTGGTCAATAACTGTATTAATGAGTGGTAAAGGAACAATGAAAGATATATTTACATTATCTGGATATTGTTTTTTTCCAGTAGTATGGCTAGGTTTTCCTAATATTTTAATAAGTAATGTTATGACTGCAGACGAACAAACATTTTATATTGTAATTAACATAATTGCTTATGTATTATTATTTTATAATATATTTTTCGGACTTATGGGTATTCATGAATATGGTTTCATGCAAAATGTTGGAACAATTTTATGTACACTTGTTGCAGTATGTGTAATTATATTTATAGGACTATTATTCTTATCATTAATTCAAGATGTATATGGATTTGTTGATCAAATATATCGTGAAATTAGAATAAGGTATTTTTAGAAGGAGGGTTAATATGGAAAACAATTTTAATAATGATTATTTTATGTGGCCCTTCTATAAAAAAATGTGGTATAACATTAAAAAATATTTCAAGGGTAAAAAAGAAAATTTTAAAATCAATTATACATTATTAATTATTATTGCATTAGTTATTTTATTATTTGGTGTATTAGTAGCAATTATTTTAACAAATAAAATTGATACATCAATTCATCCTAGACATGATAAAATGCAAACTATGCAAAAAATAACAGATCGTTGTCAAATAGATGATAGTGGTAATTTCACATGTGAAAACGATGAAAATAACGAAGTGATTTTCACAAATAGTAATTTTGAATTTAGATTTGATCTTACTACTACAAATTTTAAATTAACAAATTTAAATGATAATTCAGTTTATACATCTGTGCCTATGGTAGATGGTAAATATTTGAATTTTGATACTTTAGTACTTGCGTATTATGATGATTTAGGAAACGCATATACACAAGGAAATAGAGCTAACTCAATAGATACACAATCATATTATTTAAGTGTTGATCAAGAAAATAATAAATTAGAAGTATTTTATGATTTTAATAATAAAGGTATTTCTGATACTGATTTTCCAAGAGCACTTTCAATTGAAAAATATGATATGTTATATTTGCTTGCTGATTTAGCAAATAAAAACGGTTATGAAAGTAAATATTTTAAAAATGTATTTAAATCAGTATTTAACATTAATAATACATATAAAGATTTAGGATATTATCCTAGATTAACAAGTCAAAAAGGTAATTTATCAGGAAGTACAGCAACAACAACTTCTGTATATAGATTATTCTATGAATATTATAATGAGTTATTAATTGAATATGCTAAAGGTGATTCATTTAAAACTTATTTAAAAACAAAATATAAAACAATTACAGAAACTCAAATAGAAACTATAACTAGCTTCTTAGAAACAGAATATCCTAATAAATCATTTGTTAAAGATGGATATAGTGAAGATGTATTATTAAAAGATAAAGAAGTTTATGATGAAGTTTTTAAAGATGATAAAGAATTTGTTGGAATAACTGCATATAGAACTGAAAGAACATTTATTGGTGCTTCAATTGTATATGAATTAACAAATGATGGAATTAAAGCAACTATTCCAAATGATTCAATTCAAGAAACATCATCAAAACCATTAGTATATTTAGAATTATTACCTTATTTTGGAGCTAATTCTAAAGAAAATGAAGGTTATACAATGATTCCTGATGGTTCAGGTATATTAATTGAACATAACAATAATAAATCTTCAAATACATATGGACCTGTTAGAATTTATGGTTCTGATGCTGTAAATAAATCAGATTATTTAAAAGAAGAAACATATGATATTTCATATCCATTATTTGGAGTATATAGTAAAAATGCAGACAATACTGAAAATGGATTTATTTCAATAGTTGAAAATGGTGCTGAAATGTGTTATATAACAGCATCAAACAGTTTAAAAAATAGTTCAAATAATGCATTAAAAGAATATTATAATTATGCAAATTTTAGATTTTATTTAAGAGAAGGTACATCTTATGTATTCCCTGACTGGCAAAATCCATTAACAGTTACAGCAAGAACTAAAACATACATTAAAGATGATTTAACAATTTCTTATAATATTTTAACAGAAGATAAATCTTATAGTGGAATGGCTTTAGAATATAGAAATTATTTAATTGAAAGCAAAAAAATTAAAGACAATGATTCTACTGATGAAGTTACATTAAACTTAACTTTAATTGGTGGATATAAAACAGAAAAATCAATATTAGGTATTCCTTATAAATATGTAGATTCATTAACAAGTACAAATGAAGTTAAATTAATTGTCGATGAATTAAAAAATGATAATGTTAATAATCTTAATTTGATTTATACAGGATGGTCTAATAATGGTGTTAAATCAACAACTTATAGAGATATCTATTTTAATAGTAATGTTGGAAGTAAAAAAGATATTCAAAAATTAAACAATTATATAAATAATATTGATGGTTATAATTTCTATCCACTTGTTAATTTACAAACAAATTACACTGATAAAGGATTTAGTCCATCAAAAGAAGCAATAAGAAATTCACAAACAGGTGTTATTGAATTTTATGATTTTAATCAAGCAACAACACTAAAAGATGAAACAACAACAGTTTATTATTATTTAAAACCATCTAAAATTACAGAACAAGTAAGTAGTTTTGCTAAAAAATATAACAAATTAAAATTAGATAATTTAGCAATCTCAGATTTAGGTAATAATTTAAATGGTACATATAATAATACTTCAACAGAATTTAGATCTGATGCTTTAACTGCATATTATAATTCTATGGAAACATTAATTAATACATTAGGTAGTGATACTTTATTAGTAAGTTACTCTCCAAGTGAATATGCATTAAAATATTCTAATTTAATATTAGATTTACCTGAAACAGGTACTAACTATGTTGTTGTTGACCGTATGATTCCATTTACACAATTATTATTATCAGGTGTTTATGATTATAGTAGTGAATCATTTAATATAAACGATAAAGAACAATTTATATATCATAAATTAAAATGTATTGAAACTGGTTCTAATATTAGTTTTACATGGTCATATGATGAAACATATAAATTAATTAATACAGAATATAATTATTATTATTCAACATATTATAAAAATTCATATGATGTAGCAATTAGCATGTATAATGAATTAAAATCATTAGATTTATACAAAGGTAAATTAGTTAAACATCAACAATTAATTGATAATGTAGTTGCTTCAACTTATTTATTAAATGATAATTCATACGTAACATATATAATAAATTACTCATCATCATCTTATACATTTAATAATAGCCAAGTAATTAGTCCAAATGAATATATTGAAATAAGAGGTACAATCTAATGAAAAGAGAAACAAAAATTTTAAGACTTGAAAAATTAATTTCTAAATTAGAAGTAAAATTAAATAAGACATTAGAAAAAGTACAAAATAAAAAAGGACTATTACAAAATTTAAATGATACATTAGCACAATTTTATAAAAAACAAATTGTTAAAGCTAATTTAAAATTAGAGGCTATTAATAATAATTCATATGTTGATAAAAACAAGATTTTTGTATATGCATCAGATATACAAAAACAAAAAGGTAAAAGATTTCATGAAAAATTAATTTCTAAATCATTAGATAGAAAAGAAAAAACGACAATTAAATATCATGAATATATTAAAACAAGAAGAGAAAAAGGTAAAAAAGCTAATAAGAAAGTTTTTAGATTAGGTCAAAAGATTAATCATTATGAAATGGTTATTAAGTATCATGAAACTGAATTATTAAAAATTGATAACGGAGTTTATGTTTATAAAAATGTATATGAAAGAATTAAACAAAAATTCCGCCAAATACCTTATGAAACACAAAAGAAAATATGGGGTATTATATTTATAAGTCCATGGTTAGTGGGAGTTATATTCTTCTTTTTGTTCCCATTATTTAAAACAATATGGTATAGTTTTAATGTTACTAAACCTTATAATGGTAAAATAACTACTGTATTTGATGGATTTGGGCAATATAAATATTTATTTACAACATATACATATTATGGAGCATTATATTTAGAAGAATTATTAAATTCAATGCTTGATGTTGTTATAAATGTACCTGTAATATTAATATTCTCATTATTTATTGCAGTTTTATTAAGTAAGGATTTTAAAGGAAGTAAATTTATTAAAGTTTTATTCTTCATTCCAGTTGTATATAATGTTACAGTTATTACCCAAATAACTGATGGACAAATGGGAGATAGATTAAATAGTGATTTAACAGTAATTGCTGATACATTTACATCTTTCTTAGTTCAAATGGGATTAGGACAAGGAATTATTTCATTTTTAATTCAAACTGTTGATAGAATTCAATCAATAATAAATCTATCAGGTGTTCAAATATTAATATTCCTTGCTGCATTACAATCAATACCAAAAAATTTATATGAAGCAGCAGATATGGAAGGTTGTACAGGTTATGAAAAATTCTGGAAAATAACATTTCCAATGGTAACGCCAATATTTTTAACTTGTGTAGTTTATACAATTGTAGATAACTTTACACGTTCATCAATCTTAACAATGGTTGATAACGCTAGAGATAGTTTACAAAATTATGGATTAGCATCTGCGATGAGTGTATTATATTTCTTATTTAATGCAGTTGTTATTGTAGTTTCATTCTTAGCATTGAAAGGAGTTGTGTTCTATTATGATGACAGAAAATAATAATAAATTTTCATTAAAAGATCGCTTAAAAGAAAGCCTTTCAAATGTTTCAAATGAAATAAAAGTTTTATCTAAAGATAAAGTTAAACGAGATAAATTAAAAAGAAAAACATCTAATTGGATTTCAATAGTTTTAAAATATGTAATTTTATTAGGATTAGGATTTTTAATAATTTATCCTATTTTACAACAATTAGCAGTAGCTTTTAGACATCCATTAGACTTAAATGACCCACTTGTTTTATGGATTCCAAAAACATTTAGTGTTCAAAACTTTAAAATGGCTTTAATTGGTCTTGATTATTGGAAAAGTTTATCTAATACAATTATTTTATGTACATTTGTAACACTTATTCAAGTGTTTATTACAGGACTTGTTGGTTATGCTTTTACAAGATTAAAATTCTGGGGTAGCAAATATTTATTTGGATTAGTAATATTAACTATAATAGTTCCTCCAACAACACTTGCTATTCCTCAATTACAAATCTTTAGAAATTTAGGTTTATATGGAAATCCTAAAGCAATATATTTATTATCATTTTTAGGTGTTGGATTAAAATCTGGTATATTTATATTCTTATTTAGACAATTTTTTAGAGGAATTCCAGTTGAATTAGAAGAAGCAGCATTAGTTGATGGTGCAGGACCATTTAAAGTGTTCTTAAGAGTTATGATTCCAAATGCAAGAGGAGCTATAATAACTGTCTCATTATTCTCATTTGTATGGCAATGGAACGATTCATATTATGCAAATTTATTCTTTGGTAGTGAATCAGCATCATATCCTGTTTTAACTACTAAAATGGAATCATTACAATATCAATTAAGAAATATCTTAACAGTTGCAGGTTTATGGAACACATTAGGAGAAGGTGCAGAGAAAAACCCATTATTTACATCTATGATTGTAAATACTGCTGCATTATTAGTAATGGCACCACTTTTAATAGGTTATGTATTCTTTCAAAGATTCTTTATTGAAGGTGTTGAAAGAAGCGGAATTGTTGGATAATATTAAAAAGGACTTTAAGTCCTTTTTTTTGTATATAAAAATTATTATTTTTTTATAAATATAATTGACTATACAAGTTGTTTATTATATAATATTGTTGAAAGGATAGATTAAAATGAAAAAAATAATAACGCTTTTATTTTTATTAACATTTACTTTAGGTTTAGTAGCTTGTGGTAAAAAACCAGAACAAGGAAATGGTGAAAAAACTTGTGCTGAAGATCCAACACAAGAAAAATGTCAACAAGTTATACCTACAAATAAATGTACAGATGATCCGTATGCAGATGGATGTAAAATTGATTTAGGTGGAGTTCAATTTTTAATTTATGCAAACTCACCTAATACAGCAGACCCTAGAAATGATGATTACGAAGGTCTTATGAAAGAAGAAAGAGTTGCTGCTATTGCAAAAGCAGAAGAAAAATATAATATTAAAGTTGTATATAAAGGATATACTGCATCATGGGGTGATGATAGAGACACTTGGATTATTAACGATGCAACTGCTCAAACTCCAACAGCTCATGTTTATGAAGTTTCATCAAGTAGTATTCCTACATTAGCACATTCTGGTGCTATATTACCACTTGATAATTATATTGAAGCATTAGGAAGCCATTTATATGGTGATTATACAAAACAATATTTTACAGTATTTGGTAGTGTATATGCTTATACATCAAATATTCCATTAAATGATAATATTATTATTTATAATAATACAATGCTAAAAGAATTAGGATATGAAGATGAATACCCTTCAAAATTATGGAATAAGGGTGAATGGACTTGGGATACATTTAAAGCATTAGTAACTGAATTAGATGGAAAAATGACTAGGAAAACTGAAACAGATGAATCAACATATGTTTTAGGAGGAAGATCAAGCAACTGGGCATTTAATTTTATTGGTGCTAATGGTGGTGTTTATGTTGACACTGACTTAAAAGTTCAAATGGAAAGTACTAGTGTAACAGAAGCTATTACATATTTAAATGAAATATATCATATTTCAGGTGGTCCTTACTTAGCTTATGAAGATGAAGCACAAGTTACAGTAGGTGAAGGTAACACTTGGGCAATGGATAGTGAATATTCAGATACATTACAAGTTCAATTTAAAAACGGTAAAGTAGTATTTCAAGACGGTCAAACTTGGTATATTAATAGTAATACTAAATTAGGTAAATATGTTATGGGTGAAAATAAATTATTTGAAGTTGGTGTAGTACCTTACCCAATTCCAGAAAGTACATATGTTCCTGGTGGAAGATGTAAAGATGGTTCAACTACATGTGATACAGATGATTTAATTTACTTTACTGATGATTATGCTAATATTGGTGCTTGGGGAGCAGCTGGATGGGTAATTTCATCTGGTTGGGATAAATCTGATGATCCTAACTTCCAAAAAGGTTATGAATTTGATGATGAATTAGTATTTAGAATTTGGCATGATATTCAATTTAGTGCTGTTGACGAACAATATGAAACATATGAAGATTATAAAGAAGCATATATTGAAGAATATGTTACAAATAAATATTTCAACCTTTATCCACAAGGTGGAGAATCAATCAGTGCTCATGAAGATATAATATTTGCTATTAGACCTGATACATTATTTGCTATGGGTGGAGAAGCTAACTCTCTTGCTATAAGTTCTACAGTATCAAGTGTTGAAATCGCCATTGTTGGTGAAAAAGCAGATGTTGCTTCAACATTAACTTATACAGCTAATACTTTAAAAGGTTTAGTTATTCAAAAATTTGAAATTGAGCAAGATGGTTATACACCTGAAGGAGAAACTACAGAATAAATTTAAAAGCCCTACCTTTAGGGCTTTTTTTAAAAGATTGGAAAAGATATATGAAATGTGATTGTTTAATATTAGGAGGAAGTTTAGGGGGAGTAAGTGCTGCATTAAGTTTACTTAATGAAGGATTAGAAGTTATTATCACTGAATCTACAAATTGGATTGGTGGGCAAATAACAACTCAAGGTGTTCCTTTAGATGAACATAAATATATTGAAGAATGCGGTTGTACTTTAAGTTATAGGAAATTTAGAAATGATTTAAGAAATTATTATTATAAATTACCTAATTTTAAAGAAGAATTAAAAACACCAAATTTAAATCCTGGTGGAGGTTGGGTTTCAGGCTTATGTGTTGAACCTAAAGTTGCATTAAATGTTCTTTTAGATTATTTAAATCCATTTATCTTAAATGGTAAATTAAAAATCTTATATAATACAGAAGTTATCAAAGCTAATAAAAAAATAGAAAAAATTGTTTCAGTAACTGTTACAAATAACATTACAAATGAAAATACAGAAATAACAGCTAATTATTTTATTGATGCTACTGATAATGGAGATTTATTACCTATTGCAGATATTCCTTATAGAATAGGATCTGAATCAAAAGAAGAATTTAATGAATTACATGCAACAATAGCAGATAAAGAAGATTTACAACCAATTACATATGTATGTGCTATAGGATATTTTAAAGATAAATCATATGAAATGGAAAAACCAAAATTATATGATTATTATAAAAATTATTATCTAGATGAAACAAATAATCCTTTATTAAGTTGGATAACAGTATCATTAAATGATAAAGGATATGTAAAAAGAAAACTTCTTGGAGATTGGATGGAAGAAGGAGAAGTAGTTACACCTTTATTCACATATAGACAAATCTATGATCCAAACAAATATAATGATAATTTAAAATATGATGGTCCAATTACATTATTAAATTGGCCACAAAATGATTATTTTTTTAATAATATTATTGAAACTAATCAAGATAAATTACATATAGAAGAAGCAAAAGAATTAACAAAATCACTAGTATATTGGTTAAAAACAGAAGCAAAAAGACATGATAACAATGGATATGGATATCCAGAAATAAATTTAGTTACTGATATATTTGATACTAAAGATGGGTTTGCTCCTGCTCCTTATATTAGAGAAGGAAGAAGATTAAAAGCCTTGTACACAATAAAAGAACAAGATATATCAAAAAAATTAAATAAAACACCAAAACATTTTTTTGATAGTTGTGGTATTGGACATTATAATATTGATGTTCACTATACAACAAAATCTCATTCATTCTTTTTTGATGAAACATGGCCTTTTGAAATACCTTTAGGTTCATTAATTCCGATTAAATGTGAAAACTATTTTCCTGCTTCAAAAAATATAGGTACAACTCATATTACAAATGGATGCTTTAGATTACATCCAGTAGAATGGAATATTGGTGAAGTTAGTGGTTATTTAGTTAGCTTTTTAAATAAAAAAAATATAACACCACAAAATATGTATAATGATATTGATATGGTAAAAGAATTTCAAGAATATATTAAAGAAAAAGGAGTAAATTTATCTTGGCCTTTGGAAGTTTTTAAGTAGGAGGTATTATGGAAGTAAAAAAGAAAAATATATACCAAATAATTGAAGATGACATAAAAAATAGTATAAAAGATGGAAAATTGAAAAATGGAGATAGAATACCAAGCGAAAATGAATTAAAAGATAAATATAATGTTTCAAGAATGACAGTTAGACAAGCCATAAATAATTTAGTTAATCAAGGACTAATTTATAGGCATAAAGGAAAAGGAACATTTGTTTGTAATATGAAAATTGAAAAAAATATTTTTGGTATGCAAGGATTTACTGAATATATGGAATTAAACAATAAAAAAGTTACAAATAAAGTTTTATCTTTTGAATTAATTAAACCTGAAAAAAAGATTTATGAAAATTTAAGTTTAAATGAAAATGAATTTGTTTATTGTATTAAAAGAATAAGATATGCTAATGACATCCCCATTTTATTTGAAATTATGTATCTTCCATATGATTTATTTAAAAATTTAGATATTAATGTATTTAATAATTCGTTTTATAATTTTATAGAAAAAAAGTTAAATTTACATATATATTATGCAACTCAAAAAATAGAAGCAATACTTGCAGGTAAATTTAAATCAGAAATATTAGAAATAAAAGAAACAGATCCATTATTATATGTAAAAAATATTTCATTTTTAGATAGTGGTAGATCCGTTGAATATGTAGAATCTTTTTATAGAGCAGATCAATATTGCTTTATTCAAAGATCATTTAGATAGGAGAATTTTATGAAAAAATTAAGTTTATTGATGATTTTTACTTTATTATTATTTTCATTTGGCTGCACTAACAATAATAAAGATAAAAGCTGTAGTGAAGATCCAAATCAAGAAAAATGTTATTATATGCCAGGAGTAAAACTAGAAAAATTAGATGAATCAATTTGTGGAACATATGAATTAGTAAATGTATACAAAAATGAAACATTAATAGATAATGAATATGAATTTAATTATTTAGTTTTAAATAATAATGGTGAATATGAAACACATGTTAAATTAAATAATACTAATGAAGAAATAACTAAAGGAGCAGTATTTTATAAAAATAATACTTTAGAATTTAAATATTACTCTAATGGTGTTGTTATTACTGATTTATTAAGTATATCAAATAATGAAATAAGATTTGATATTAATGTTGGTGACAATGTTTTAACTTATGTATATAATAAAAAATAAACATAATTTTTAATTTTATAACATAATATTTATTGGTGATAATTATTGAATAAAGATGGTCCTTTAATGTATATTGATACATCTCAAGATGGCTCATTTGAAGCTAAGAATCAAAAAACATACTATTCTGATATAAGTAATAAACCTAATTTAAATGAAAATAAGGAATATATAAAAAAATTAGATCGATTAGAAAAATTTATTAATACAAAAAGAACAATTATTTGTGAATTTATTTTAACCGATACAATTATAGAAGGAGAATTACTTGAAAGAAAAGAAGATGTATTAAAAATTAAATCGTTTGATAAAGAAATATTAATAGATCCAACAAAAATTCAAGAAATAAATATTTTAAAAGTATAAAAAATGTGAAGAATTTAATCTTCACTTTTTTTATCCACACATAGAACAATTAATTGGTTCAAAACATTGTAACATCATTACACAATTTAAATCAATGATAGCTGTTTGATTAGTACATGTTAATTCATTATTTTCGCTTGTTATTAATCTTACAGTAATATATCTATTATCTTTAACATTTTCAATTCTAAATAAAGATGTAGTTGTTCCTGTAGTATTTAAATATGCTTCTAAGGTATTACCAGAACAGCATCTAAAACTTACAGGAACAGTATTATAAGCTCTTGTTATTAAAGATGTTTCACATGTTATACAATTAGTTTCAACCCCAGATATTATTTCTTTTTGAATCATATCTATATGTAAAACATTTTCTAAAATGATATTGCGTTCTTTATTTTCGCAAGTCATTTTTCCACCTCCTATTATAAAATATGATAAAATTTATTTTTTGATTATATTTTATATTAAATTTATAAATATTAATGTTAAACCTAAAATTAAACAGTAAATTGCAAAATATTTGAATTTATATTTTTTTACTACTTTAATAAATATTTTTAAACTAAAATATGTAGTTATAAAACTAACAAAAAAAGATAAACTATAACCTAAAAAATTTTTTTTGAGATTATTTAATTCAAATAACGATATAAAAATACTTCCAAATGATATTATTATATATAACATAAAAGAAAATTTTAAACTTGTTTCAAATTCAATTTTTTCATCTAAACCTTTAATAGTTGTAATTCCACTTCTTGATATTCCGGGAAATAAAGCTAAAATTTGACTTAAACCTATAAAAAAAGCATTTTTATAGGTGATATTTTCATTTTTAGCTTTATTTATTTTTTTATTTGAACTAAATAAAATTATAGAAGTAAATAAAAAGGCTATACCAATAATTAAAAATGATTTATTAATACTTATAAATTTATATAATAAAATACCTAATAATATACTTGGTATAGAAGCAATTATTATTTTTTTAAAATAAATGATATCTTTTTTATTATTTTTTAATATACCTTTTATTAAATTGGAAATATCATTAAAATAATAAATAATAATAGCAACCAAAGAACCAAAATTAGTTATTATTTCAATTAATAAATTATCTTGTTTTATCTTTAAGATATTTTCTAAAATCATTACATGTGCACTTGATGATATAGGAAGTGGTTCTGTTAAACCTTGAATTAAAGCAAGTAAAATATAATAATATAATCTCAAAATATCACCAATAATTTATATGTTATTTAAATATAATTTATGTTGTAAATTATTTTTTTTTAAAGTATAATATAATTGGTGATAGTATGATTTATGCAAACTTTTTTAAAGAAAATTTACTTATATTAATTATTTGTTTTGTTTTAATAATAATACCAATATGTATTTTATTATTAAAGAAAAAATCTAAAAAACCTGTTATTGATAATAAATTTGTTGATGAATTAATTAATTATTATGGAGGATTTAGTAATATATTAGATATTAAAATTGATAATGCTAGATTAAAAGTCCTAGTTAAAAATTTAAAACAAGTTGATTTAGAAAGTATAAAAAAAGTAAGTAATAGTGGTGTTTTTGTTTCAGGAAATAATATTAAAGCATTATTTAATTATAATTCTGATATTTTAAAAAAAGAATTAGAATATAGGAGGAAACAAAATGATTAAAAAGTTTAAAGTAACACAAGTAAACGGTATTCATGCTAAACCTGCTACTATACTTGTAAGTGAAGCTTACAAATATAATTCAAAAATATTATTAGGATTAAATGAAACATTTGTGAATATGAAATCTATAATCGGTGTTATGTCTCTTGGAATTTATAATGAAGCAACAATTGTAATTGATATAAATGGTTTAGATGAAATAGATGCAATGAAAAATATTACAAAATTATTAACCGAAAATAAATGGGCAAAAGAATTATAGTTGATTTTTATCAACTATTTTAATAGGAGTATAAAATGGATTATTTAGAAATAGTAAAAAAATATAAAAATGATATTATAAAAAGCTTAAAAGAAATTATAGAAATACCAAGTTATTATGATGAATCTTCAATTAGTTTAAATGCACCATTTGGTAAAAGTATAAAAGATGCTTTAGACTATTATCTTAATTTAGGAAAAAAAGAAAATTTTAATATTAAAAATATCGATAATTACTGTGGATATATCGAATATGGAAATAAGAATTTAGATATGCTTGGAATTTTAGGACATTTAGATGTAGTTCCTGCTACAGGTAATTGGAAATTTGATCCATTTGCTGGAATTATTGATGATAATAAATTATATGGTAGAGGAGCAATCGATGATAAGGGTCCTGCTATTTTAGCTTTTTACGCATTAAAAATCATAAAAGATTTAAATATTAAATTAAATAAAAGAGTAAGAATAATTGTTGGTTGTGATGAAGAACTAAATATGAGATGTTTAAATCATTACATAAATAAAAATGAGGAATTACCAAAAATAGGATTTACACCTGATGCAGATTTTCCTGTTATATATGGTGAAAAAGGTATTGTTTCTACTAAAATTAGCGGATTTGATTATTCTGATATAATCAGTTTTAATGGTGGAGAAAGGTTAAATCTAGTGCCAGATTTATGTAGTGTAAAACTTAAAATTGATTTAAAAAATGAATTTTTAAATTATTTAAAAGAAAATAATTTAAATGGTGAAATAAAAGATGATGTTTATTATATGTATGGAGTAAGTAGTCATGCAATGCAACCTGAAAAAGGTATCAATGCATGTATTTTAATGGCAACATTTTTAAATAAATATATCAAATCAGATTTTTTAAAATTTATTTTTGAATATTTAAGTTTTGATCATTATGGTGAAAAATTAAATTTAAAAACATATGACCCTGATATGTTGTATTTAACATCTAATCCTGGAATGTTTAAATTAGAAAATAATCATTTTCTAATTGGAATAAATTATAGAGTTCCAAAAAATGAATGTATTAATAAAATAGAAGAAGAAAGCTTAAAAGCAGTTAATAAATATAATTTTAAATTTGAAATGTTAAGTAAATCAAATGTTCATATAGTAGATAAAAATTCTTTTTTAGTTAAAACATTATACGATTCTTATTTAAAATATACAAATGATAAAGTAAATAAACCATTTACAATCGGTGGAGGTACATATGCTAGAATGCTTAAAAATAATGTAGCTTTTGGACCATCATTTATTGGAGATGTTGATTGTGTTCATCAAGTAAATGAGTTTATAGATATCGATAAAGCTTTATTAACTTGTGCAATATATATTGAGGCAATTGTTAGATTATGCGCTTAAAAAATGTCCCATACGCTAAAGAAAAGCTTTCTAGTTATCCTGATATTGTTATAATGAATCAAAGTTTTAAAGGAAAAAATAAAGAATTATTTAAAAATGATAACCCAATTTTTGTTGAACTTGGAATGGGTAAAGGAACATTTATAATTGAAATGGCAAAAAAATATCCCAATATTAATTTTATTGGGATTGAAAAATATGATTCTGTATTAGTAAGAGCATTAGAAAAATTAATTGATGAAAATATCTCATTAAGTAATCTAAAATTAATGAGAAATGATGCAACAAATATTTTAGATTTATTTGATAAAAATGAAATTAGTGAATTATTTATTAATTTTTGTGATCCATGGCCTAAAAAAAGACATGCTGATAGAAGACTTACAAGTAAAATTTTTATAAATAAGTATTTAGACATTTTAAAAGATGAAAAAATTATTAATTTTAAAACTGATAATCGAAAACTTTTTGAATTTAGTTTAATTAATTTTAATGATTTAGAATTTGATTTTTTAGAATTATCATTAAATTTACATGAAGATCCTATTTTTAATATTGAAACTGAATTTGAAAAGAAATTTAATCAAGGACCAATTTATTATTTAAGAGTAAAAAAAAGATTTTAGCAATTTAACTAAAATCTTTTTTTAATTTAAAATACTTTTTTACCATCAATATAAGCACTTGTTACATTAATGTTTTCATCAAATATAATTAAATCAGCATATTTATTAACTTCTAATGATCCTAATTTTTCTAAATTCATTAATTTAGCTGGAGTATATGTTACCATTTTAACTGCTTCATATAATGGAATATTTAAATTTTTTATTGTTCTTACTAATAAATTAGTAGTAGCAACAGATCCTGCTAAACATGAAAAATCTTCAACATATGCAGCATTATCTTTTTTTACAGCTTTTAATCCTGCTTTTTCAGAACCGATAAAATAATTACCATCAGGGCAACAAGAAGCCATCATTGAGTCGGTTATTAAAATCATTTTTTCAGATGTTTTATTTTTATAAATTAATTTTAATAAGTCACTTGTAACATGTAATCCATCACAAATTACTTCAGTATAAATATCATCATCAATATAACCTGCTTCAACACAACCTGCATATCTAAAAGCACCTTTTTTATATGTACTACTCATAGCATTATAAAAATGTGTCATTGATGTATATCCGTTATTAAATGCGTTTATACAATCTTTAAATGAAGCATCGCTATGTCCGATAGAAGCATTAATATTTTTACTTTTTAAGAAATTACCAAGTTCGATTGCTCCATCTAATTCACATGCAATTGTCCATCTTTTAATTTCAGGATAATTATTTACTAAATATTCATATTCTTTTTTATCAGGATTTCTTAATTGTTCAATTTCATGTGCTCCTCTTTTATTCATTGAAAAATAAGGACCTTCTAAATGAACACCTAATAATCTAGTTTTAGTTAAGTTTTTACTATTTGCATTTCTAACACTTAAAATAACATTTTCTAAATTTGTTAAAGAAGCAGCAACAGTTGTTGGATACATTGATGTAGTACCATTTTTTAAATGCGCTTCTGTAATTTTTAAAATAGCTTTTTCTGTAGCTTCCATAAAATCATGTCCACCACCACCATGTAAATGGATATCAATAAATCCAGGAGATAAATACTTTCCATCAACATCAATAATTTCATCAGCAGTCAACACTTTTGTATCGATTTCTTTAATTAAATTGTCTTCTACTAAAAGATTTCCGTAAATTATTTTATCTTTTAAAATAATATTTGCATTTTTAAATAATTTTGTCATAAATTTCACCCGTTAATATTATATCAATTTAAAAAAATTTATACAAGCATTTAAGATATATTTACTTATTTAAATGTCAATAGTAAATGCGAAAATTATTAAAAAATTTTAAAAAAAGAATATAATTTGACTTGTAATAAGATTAAATCTTCTTTTTAAAGTAGATTTAATCAATTTAATGGATAAAAAAATGTATTTTTAACATGACAAAAGAACAAGACTATAAATCTTGTTTTTTTACTATAATAAATAATTAAATTATGCTACAGCTTGAAGCTGAAGATTAAATAATTCTCTTGAAGAAGCAAAACTTAATACTTGTCTTGGATAATCATTAACCCAATCTTCAACTTTTTGTATTTCTTCACGAGTGAATTTTGATATGTCAGTACCTTTAGGTATCAATCGTCTAATTTCTCTATTTAATCTTTCATTGCTTCCACGTTCGCTTGAACAATATGGATGACAATAGTAAACAGAAGTACGTTTGCCTTTACCATATCTTGATTTTTCTAGTCTTTTAAAGTCAGCAAATTCACTACCATTATCAACAGTAATAGTTTTAAATATCTTTTTAAAATTTTTGCCATATTGATGTTCAATGATATTTAAACAATGTATAACACTTTCACTTTTTTGATTTATCATTGGCATAATGATTTCTTTTCTTGTTAGTCTTTCAGTTAAAACAAGTAAAGTAGCTTTTGTACTACCACAAACACAATCCATTTCCCAATGACCAAAGGTTTTACGTTCTTTAATTTCAGTTGGTCTTTTTTCAATACTAGTTCCTTTAGGAGCTTGTTTTATTACAATAGAACGTTTTTTATTTTTTCGTTTATCTTTCATTGGTAAATGATGAATTGTTAATTTTGAAAAAATTTCTTTTTCGATATAACTATAAAGAGTATTTACACAAATAGTCGTGTCAAAAACAAGTCCTTTCTTTTTGATTTCACCTAAAACAGCTAAAGGACTTAGTTTATCTTTTACAATTCGTTTTTCAATGTAATTTGCAAATTTATAATCGTTAGCAATTTTTAAATCACGACCTTTATCTTTAAGATGTTGTCGATATTTTTCTTCAGCTATATCGCAACTATATCTTTTTTCATATAACCAAGTATTGCCATTTAGATGATCATATGTTCCACGTTTTATTTCTCGATAAATCGTTGAAATATGAACTCCTAAATATGAAGCAATATCTTTTTTTGATGTTTTAGTTTTAAGAAGTGTTTCTAATTGTAATCGTTGGGTTTTTGTAAGATGATTAAAAGTTCGCATATTTACCTTTCCTTTATTCTTTCTTTAAAATGTTATTGTAAAACAAAAGGTGGTTTGAATAGCTAATCCGCTTTATTCAATACCACCATATTTTTTGTTTTACTTTAAAACATTATTTGTATAAAGAGTATTGACTAAAAACTAATATTTATATTTTTATTTTCTCATATTTTATTATTTTAGCAAAATGATTTGTTTTACAAAAATCGCTCATTTACTAATGATAAAGTACCTTTCGCGACATAAAACGTTACACTATTTATTTCACGGTGTACTTGACATTATTATTTTTTGTTCGCCTTTTGCCTTGCCGAAAGCAACTCAAAAAGGAAAAAACATTTTAAGTTGCATTTCGTCAATTCAATCGTATAACAAAAAAACATTCGCTAGTTGTAGAATTAATATTGTATCTTTTTTGCCTCTGCAATCTAAAAAGGAAAAAACATTAACTTATAATGAAAAGACCGCTTTCAAATTAAGCAGTCTATTTTAATTTTGTTAAATCGTTGAAGAAGTAGCTATTTTCTTTTTCTAATTCTTCAAATGTAGCTCTTTCATTTTTAAATTCTTGTAAATCATCTATACCAATTTTTGAACGAAGTGCTTTTTCATTAAAGAAATCGCTAAAGCAATCAGTACTAAATCGTTTACTATAAATCTTTTTGCTCATTAAATAGTATTTATTTGATTTTTTATCTTCATCTTGTGTGCCTTTTTCAACAGAAACATTTACTTTATAATATCCAAATATATTATAAATTCGTGATTTATAATTATTAAGCAAACTAATAAATCCATGATATAGATACATAAACAAAGTATTATCGGCTCGCTCAAATCTATATTTATAATATCTATCACTAAATTTACCAACTAATAATTGAATTATTAAATCTTCTATTGCAAATAGTGGCATTGCAAGATTCATTTTACCACAATCATCAATATGTACTATTTCACACAAATCCCTTGCATCAGCACCCCAAGATTCAGGTCTTTGTTCATCCGTAATAATTTTTACAAACGGAAAATTATCTATTGTTGCGGAGTGTCTAACCATCTTAAGCCAAGAATTAAACAAATCATTCTTTTGATTTGTAGTGTTATCATTTTTCTTTACTTGTTGTAATTCTAAATTATTACCACGTTCTTTACCAATTTCTGTTATATTAATAACACCAAATTCAAATGAATCAGCACATGGATTTTCTTCCAATACTTTTTTACCAAGTCTTAAGCTATCAAAATCAAGTATATGTGCATGTCTTGAATATGCTTCAGCTGTTTTTGTATCTCGTTTAAATAAATCACTATCCCATAAAGGAAAGTTGCCTAAATCTTGTAATATATTATCGGTTCTAATAGAATAATTAGAAATAATTAAACTTGATTGTATGATATAAACGAAGTACAATTGACAATATGTTTCTATTGCTTCCCATATATTTATAACCTTTAATTTGTCATTATAAATCATATTATAGCGTTCGAAATCATAGAAGAAAATGTTTTGTTTATTTGGATTCTTATAAAACTTAAGCATTTTACTTCTTGCAAATCTTTTACATGTTGCAAGATTATATACTGAATGATTTTCTATTGCTTTCTTTAAACTATTTTCAAGATTAATCCAAGGGAAGTAGGGGAACTTTAAGTCCGTTTCAAGAATCTTTTCAAAAGCTTTATCTCGTAGCATTATTTCTTGTGATAATGCAATATCTGTTATAATCGTTGTTTTCTTTTTACCCATAGTACCACATAACATTAATACAATTGGTCTTTCATTAATAAATCCACGGTCTTTATTTTCCATATGATTTAATCTTGAATAACCGATATTTTTTCGAATTATATTTATTACTATTAAAGTAATTATAATCCAACCAATAATAGGTATAAAATCAATCACAATAGATAAGTCCATAAATAGTTTTACTATTTGAACATATAAAGTAGTTAACTTAAAGCTTGCAATAAAGTATAAATAATAAGCAATTGCTTCTATAATAATAACAATGAAATTAAAGTTATAACACCAAATAAAAGCCCATATTTTAGCGTAAATTGAATTTTCTTTGATGAACTGAATAAAGTCTAATACCCAATGTTTAATTGGTAAATAGACCTTTTTTTCAAACTTCTTAAATTTAATTAATGCTTGTGAATCTTTATTATAATCATTATTAGTTTTAGATTGATTATTTAAAACTAAAACAATTGCAAGTATAAATGGCATAAATATTACTAAATATCTTGATAAATAATAAAGTATATTTCCAATCCAATTAAAATAAGATTTAAAATTGTCTGATGTTGCCCAAAGTTTCCAATAATTACTCCATATAACTTTAAATTCTTCCCAAGTATTAGGAAGATTAAAAGGCATTTGAAATGGTTGCTTTGTAAAATCGTTTATGGTTATTTTGCCTTGTAAATTCAAATCAAATAACTCATTTAAATAAAACTTGAAAGAAGTATATAAATCTTTCAAACTTTCAAAAATACGCAAGTATGCGTATCTAAAATAAAATATAGCAAGCAGTAAGAATATGAATGTAATACTGATACAAATATAATGTCTATAATCGTTTATCTTTTTCATATTCCTAACTGCTTTGCTGTATAAATACAATATCCTATAATAAATAAAATAACTAAATATAATATAATTTTAAAAATATTCTTACTCTTACTCATAAATTTTTACCTTTTTTTATTAAAATACTTGATTTTTTTAACTTTTTAGCATATAATAATATTAACGAGGTGAAATTCCTCACACTTAACTACACATAGTTAAGATAACTGCTGACTTTTGTATCAGCAGTTTTTTTTAATTTATACGTCTTTTTGCAATCGATTTGATTTTTTTACTATCTTTTTTTGATAAATTATAACTGCCTCTTGAATTTAAAGAAGTCAAGCGGATAGGGTTGCCATTAATATCTTTTGTTTTATATCCAGTATTAATACCACTAGGTAAAGAATAGCAACTCAATTTATATTTTTTTAAGTGTCCATTATTTATTTGACGTTGTTTATTACTCGGTATTTCATACAAATGTGTTAATTGGACTACACGTGTTTCATTTGTCTTTTTATCCTTAAAAACGGCATATCTATGAGTACCATTTTTATCTTGTTTATTATACATATAACTATTTTTAATATGATATATTTTCACAATAAATATCCTTTCTAAGCCTATTAAGGCTTTTTTATTTTTGGATTAAATATCAATCCAAGTATCTTAAATGGCAATGAAATTATTGTTATAATACCTTTAAAAAAGATTTTAATAATAGATATTAAAATTTGTAATATTACAGAAATTATTGGTCCACAAAAACTTAATAATATAAGTAATACAACAATACCTA
>CAYZIB010000005.1:0-79110 GCA_964478425.1 uncultured Anaeroplasmatales bacterium
AGTTGCACAATTTGATTTATATGCTAAATTTAAAATAAAAACATTTACTGTAAAAGTAGAAGGCAATGATAATCTTAAAAATTCTGAAAAAACAATTAAAAATATCAATCATGGAACAACAATATCTGAAATATCTGAATTATCAAATTATTTTAGTACATATTTTGAATATAAAGAAGATATTTTAAAACAATATTATATTGAATCTGTAGCAGTAACAATTAATGGTATTGAATATACATATTCTGATAGTGATAAAAATCTTGATGATATAAATAATATAGTAATTAAAGAAAACTTAACATTTACAATTAATGTTGCAAAAAAAATATCTATTTCAATTAATTTGACAAGTGATACTTTTAATAATTGGGGTAATAAAAATTATGTTATTAATGTCAAATATAACGATGAAGTAAAAGCAGTTGCTGGTGGGAAATGGGATTTTTATATGCATAGTGAACAAACTATTACTTTGCATGGTGAAAGAAATAGTAAAGAACTTACAATTAATGGTGAAAATGATATTGAAATAGATAGTTTTGCAACACTAACAAATAAAGAATCAGGTGTTATAAATAAAAAATATACATATCAACTTGAAATTAAAAATGTAACATCAGATATAACTATAAATATTGTTGGAAAATAAAAATAGATTTAAACTTACAAAGTATTAGTAGATATAAAAATTGTATTTACTAATACTTTTGTTTTTTTAATAAGAAATAATTTATATTTTAACATGTTGACTTCATTTATATAATTAGATAATTTTTTTATTTATTAAAATTTATAAACTGCCAAAATGGCATATTATATAATAATAAAAAGTGCCAAAATGGCATATTGCTATTGATTTTTATAAAAATAAATGATAATATTATTATAGAGGCGATAAATATGTCATTAAAAGAATTAAGGAAACAAAAAGGATTAACTCAAAAAGAAGTATCAATTTTTTTAAATATACCCCTTAGGACATATATTAGATATGAAAATGATGAAAATAAAATTGATACTATTAAATATAATTATATAGTTGAAAAACTTAAAACTATTAATTTAATAGATGAAAATAATGGAATTTTAAAATTTGATGATATAAAAATGATATGTAAAGAAGTATTTGATAATTATAAAGTTAATTATTGCTATTTATTTGGTTCTTATGCAAAAAATAAAGCAACGGAATTAAGTGATATTGATTTATTAGTATCATGTGATGTTTCCGGTTTACAATTTTTTGAAATGGTTGAATTATTAAGAGAAAAATTAAAAAAGAAAGTAGATGTATTAAATCAAAAGCAATTAGAAAATAATCAAATCATAATTGAAGAAATTTTAAAAGAAGGAATAAAAATCTATGGATAATATAAAAAATAACAATTATTATGTTAATAAGATTATAATTGATTTAGAATTTTTAATAAAACATACAAAAAATTATACTAAAGAAGAAATTGAAGAAAATGAATTATTATTAGATAGTATTATGTTTAGAATCATTCAAATTTCAGAAAATTGTAATAAACTTACTGATACATTTAAAAAACAAAATAATTCTATTCCTTGGATGTCATTAAAAGGTATGAGAAATCGTATTGTGCATGATTATGGTGAAGTTGACTATAGTATTATTATTGATACAGTTTTAATTGATATTCCTGAAGTTTATGAATTAATTAAAAAAATTAGATTTTAGTATTTAAAAAAAGCACCTTATCAACCATGATAAAGTGTTTTTTTATTAATAATTTTCTTTGACATTAAAATTTAATTTTGCTATTTTATTTAATAAATCAGGATTATTATTTTTAATTTCTTTAAATTGTTTTTTTACATCGTTAGAACAACCCTTTAAAAAATTAATATTATATTTTTTTGATAATTCATCAAATTTCATAATAAAACAATACCTTGCAATAATAGAAGCACATGCTACAGCTAAATATTTACTTTCAGCTTTAGTTTCAAATTTTATATTAGTATAAATATTATTTTCTGTATTTAAGTACTCATAATATTTTTTTGGTTCACAAAACTGATCTATAACAGCTAAATTATCTTTTTTAATTTTTTTTGCAGTATCAATTATTGCTTTATTATGTAAAATTGCTTTTATTTTATTCATATTATATTTTTGATTTATTTCATTATATTTCTTATTATCAACAACTAAACATGAATAAGGAATTTTTATTTCTTCAATTAGTTTTTTTGCGATTAAAATAATTTTATCATCTTTAATTTGTTTTGAATCTCTAACACCAATATTTCTTACTAATTCATAATTTGATTCATCTAAATAACAAGAAACAACAATAATAGGACCAAATAAATCACCAAAACCAACTTCATCAGAGCCAATAAGGCTTGTTATTTTTCTATTTAATAAATTATCAAGAATATTTATTTCATCAAAAAAATTGTCTCCCATAAATAAAATTTTTAAAGTACTATAAATTTTTATTTTAAAATCTTTTTTATTTATAACATATAATACATAATTTTCATCAGATTTAATTTTATCTTTATAATAATCTAAGATTATATCTAATTCTAATTTATTAATTTGGTATGTATAATATTTCATAATTGCCTCCAAACCACTTTTATTTTAACATATTTTTTGGTAAAATAGTAGTGGTGATTTAAATGAATTATGATATTTCAACATTAGAATTTGAAAAAATAAAAGATAAAATAAATAATTATATTAAATTAGATGATACAAGAAAAGTTTTAAATGAGTTATTTCCATCTAATAATAAAAATTTAATTGAAAAAGAGTTAAATAAAACAGATGAAATGCGTAAATTAATTATTTCTTTTTCTAATATTGATATAATTGATTTTAAAGATTTAAATCATATCTTAAAAAAAATTAAAATATTTTCAACATTATCACCATTAGAGTTATTAACAATCTTAGAGTTTAATAATAATATAAGTAATATTATTGAGTATAGAAAAAATGCATTAAAAGAGAATTTTGATTTAAATTATTTATTAGAATATTTTACTAACTTAAAATATTTTAAAGAAATTAAAGATAAATTAAATCAAATAATTGATAATGATGCATTAATATTAGATACTGCATCAAATGAATTATTTGATATTAGAAAACAAATAAAAATAAATGAAACAAAATTAAAACAAAAATTAAATGAATTAGTTCAAACAAGATCTAAAATGTTAACAGATAATCTAATTGTTTTAAGAAATAATAGATATTGTTTAGGTGTCAAAATTGAATATAAAAATTCTTTTAAAGGAATAATTCATGATGAATCAAGTAGTGGACAAACTGTATATATCGAACCAGAACAAACTCAAATAATTGAAAATGCAATTCAAAGTTTAAAAAATAAAGAAAAAAAAGAAATTGATAAAATTTTATATGAAACAACAATTTATTTATATAATTTCATTGATTTTTTAGAAAATAACTATAATATTTTAATAAATTTAGATTTTATTCAAGCAAAAGCAAGATATGCAATAGAAATCGATGCTTATATGCCTAAATTAAATAATAAAGAAATTAATTTAATAAATGCAAGGCATCCATTAATAGATAAAAATAAGGTTGTTCCAATAAATATTAATTTAGGCAAAGATTTTAACGCAATTATAATTACAGGACCAAATACTGGAGGTAAAACTGTCACTTTAAAAACTGTTGGATTATTAACAGTAATGGCTCAATCAGGTATATTAATTCCTGCTGATGAAAATTCGTTAATAAATGTTTTTGATAATATATATGTAGATATTGGAGATGAACAATCAATCGAACAAAATCTTTCAACATTTTCATCACATTTAAAAAAGATAATTAATATTACAAATAATATAAAAGATAATTCATTAGTATTAATTGATGAATTAGGATCAGGAACAGATCCAACAGAAGGAGCAAGCCTTGCTAAATCAATTTTAAAATACTTAATTAAATTTGATATTAGAATGATTGTAACATCACATTATCATGAGTTAAAAGAATTTGCATTTTCAAATGATTTATTTACAAATGCTTCAGTATTATTTGATACTGAAACATTATCACCAACCTATATTTTAAAAATAGGAACTCCTGGTAAATCAAATGCAATATTAATATCAAAACGCTTAGGATTAAATAATGATATAATATTAGATGCAGAAACAAATCTATCTAACTCAAAAAGTGATACATTTAATCTAATTAAAAAGTTAGAGCAAGAACAATTTAAAACTGAAAAATTGAAATTAGAGTTAGAAGAAAATATTAAAATTAATAATAATTTAAAATTAGAGTTAGAAAAAGAAAAAAATAATCTTGTATCTTTAAAAGATGAAATAATTAAAAATGCTTATAAAAAAGCAGATAATTATATTAAAGATATTAAAGAAAAAGCTTTAAATATTTTAGATGATATTAAAACTAAAACAAAAGAACATGAAATTGCAAAAGTTAAATATGATTTAAAAAATTTAAATAAAGACAATTTAAAAATTGAAAATGATTTAGATAGTCATGAATTTAAAATAAATGATGTAGTTTATGTTATTCCTTTAGAAAAAGAAGGAATAATAAAAGAAATTAATAAAAATAAAGCAAAAGTACAATTAGGTAATTTGAAATTAGAATACGATTTATCTTCTTTAAGATTTATTAGAACATATAATCCAATAAAACAAAAAAATAAAATAAATAATATTGATACATCTAATATAAAAAAACAATTTAAATTAGAGTTGGATTTAAGAGGCTTAAGATATGAAGAAGCAAAATTAGAGTTAGATAAATATTTTGATACTGCATTATTTTTAAAAATGAAACAATTTAGAATAATTCATGGATTTGGAACTGGAACTATAAGAAAATTAGTATGGGATTATTTAAAAAATAATAAATATGTAAAAGAATATAGATACGGTGCTGAAGGTGAAGGATTAAATGGTTGTACGGTGGTGTATTTAAAATGAGTAATGGAATATTAATCTTAAATAAAGAAAAAGGCATAACATCCAATAAAGCAATATTAAATGTTAAAAAAGCTTTAAATTTAAAAAAAGTAGGACATATTGGAACTCTTGATCCGGATGCTAGTGGTGTATTACCAATTTTAATTAACGAGGCAACAAAACTAAGTGATATATTAATAAATAAAGATAAAGAATATATTGCAACCGGTATAATCGGTTTAAAAACTGATACATATGATATATCTGGTAATATTTTAGAAAAAAAAGTTGTTAATGAATTGAATTTTGATGTTAAAAAATTTATAAATGTATTAAATAACTTTATAGGTGAATATGATCAAACACCTCCTATATATAGTGCAATTAAAGTAAACGGGAAAAAATTATATGAATATGCAAGAAAAAATATCGAAGTAAAAATTGAATCAAGAAAAGTTAAAATATATGATTTAAAATTACTTGATTATTATTTTAAAGATGATTTATTCTTTTATAAAGTAAAACTTAATGTTAGTAAAGGATTTTATATCAGAAGTTTTACTAATGATTTAGCCTTAAAATTAAATAATATAGGTACATTATTTGATCTTATAAGAACTAAAGCAGGAAATTTTTGTCTTATAAATTCATATACATTAAACGATATAACTAATAATAATTATAAAATAATCGAAATTGATGAATATTTTAAAGATTATGAATTTATAAATGTAAATGATTATTTAAAAAAATTAATTTTAAATGGAATTTATTTAGATGAAAGACAAATAAAAACTAAAAATATATTTAAAGTTTACTATAAAAATAAATTACTTGCTATTTATAAACCAGTAGAAGATAATATATATAAATATAAACCAGTTATAGTTTTAAATGAGGAAATAAAATGAAAGTTCAAATAGATAATATAAATAATATAAAAATAAATAAAAAAAATACTATGTGTATAGGTAATTTTGATGGGATACATTTAGGACATCAACAATTACTAAAAAAATTAGAAGAAGAAAATAACTATAAAACAGTAATGACATTTTTACCTCATCCAACAAAATTATTTAATCCAAATTTTAAATCAATACTAACTTTAGAAGATAAAATAAATATTTTTTCTACATATAATATAGATGAATTAATTATTGTTGAAATTAATATGGATTTTTTAAATTTATCTAAAATAGAATTTATTAATATATTAAAAAAATTAAATGTAGAAAAAATAATTATTGGAGAAGATTTTAAATTTGGGAAAAATAATAGCGGTAAAATATCAGATTTAGAAGAATATTTTCCGGTAAAAGTAATTAAATTATTTTATTTAGATAATTTAAAAGTTTCTTCTACAAGAATTAAAGAATTATTAGATAATGGAAATATAAAACAAGTAAATAAATTATTAACAAGAAATTATCATTTAAAATCTAAAGTTACACACGGAAATGAAATAGGAAGAAAAATTGGTTTTCCAACTGCAAACATTATAGATTTAAACACATATTTACCCAAAAATGGAGTTTATTATGTAAATATAGTTTACGAAAATGAAAAATATAAAGGAATATTAAATATCGGACATAATCCATCAATAAATTATTCTAAAGATAAAAGAATTGAAGTAAATATAATTGATTTTAATGGATATATTTATGATGAATATATTGATATTTATTTTATAGATTTTATAAGAGATGAATTAAAATTTAATTCAAAAACAGATCTTATTAATCAAATAACAAAAGATAAGGAGTTGATTTTAAATTATGAAATTGATAATGGCAATTGTAGCTAATGAAGATGCTTCAAGATTAACAAAAGCATTAGTAAAAGAACATTATTCAGTAACAAAACTTGCTACAACAGGAGGATTTTTAATGAGTGGAAACACTACATTATTAATAGGAGCTAATAATGAAGAAGTTAATTTAGTAATTGAAATAATCAAAAACGAGTCTAAAAGAAGAGTAAAATACATTACAAGTCCTGTTAATAATGAATTTACATCTTTTACAAAAGCTCCAATAGAAGTAAATGTTGGAGGAGCAACTGTGTTTGTTATTGATGTAGAACAATTTATTAAAATTTAATAAATATACTTGCAAATATCAATTTTTTTGATATAATTAAAATGCGTTTTACTAGGTTTTCGAATCTCCGACGATTTCTTGGTTAAACGACTAAAATAATAAAGGAGAAAATAAAAAATGGCTTTAACAAAAGAAGTAAAACAAAATTTAATTAAAGAATATCAAGTAAAAGAAGGAGATACAGGTTCTCCAGAAGTTCAAATTGCAATTTTGACTTATGAAATCAATGAATTAAACAAACATTTATCAGTTCATATTCATGATTATTTATCAAGAAGAGGTCTTTTACAAAAAGTTGGACATCGTCGTGACTTATTAGCTTATTTAAAAGAAAAAGACTATGATAGATATGAAACTTTAATTAAAAAATTAAATTTAAGAAGATAATTTTATCTTCTTTTATTTATTTTTAACATTTTTATATATAAATTGTTTTAAATATGTTATAATAATATAGATTATATAAGGAGTAAGATATGGAAAATAAGAGAACATATGAAATTAATTGGGCGGGGCGTCCATTAAAAGTTGAAATCGGCGAAGTTGCTAAACAAGCAAACGGAGCATGTTTAATCACATACGGTGGAAGTACCGTATTAACTGCAGTTACTGCAGTAAAAGAAGTAACAAAATTAGATTTTTTCCCATTAATGGTAATATATCAAGAAAAATTATATGCTGCAGGGAAAATTCCTGGTGGATTTTTAAGAAGAGAAGGAAGACCATCTGAACATGAAACATTAACTTCAAGAGTAATTGATAGACCTATTAGACCATTATTCCCTGAAGGATTTTCAAATGAAGTACAAATTGTAAATACAGTATTAAGTAGTGATCCAGATTGTACACCAGAAATGACTGCTATGCTTGGATCAAGTATTGCATTAATGATTTCAGATGTACCATTTTTAGGACCAATTGCTGGAGTTGTTGTTGGTAGAGTTGATGGTAAATTTATTATTAACCCAACACCAGCTGAATTAGAAAAAAGTGATATTAACTTAACTGTTGCTGGAACAAAACAAGCTATTAATATGGTTGAAGCAGGTGCAAAACAAGTAAGTGAACAAGATATGCTTGATGCAATTTTATTTGGACATGAAGCTATTAAAGAAATAATCAGTTTCCAAGAAAAAATTATTGAAGAAAATAAAAAAGAAAAAATGCCTGTAGTCATTTTTGAAATGGATAAAGAAATTGAAAAAGAAGTATATAGCCTTGCTAAAGATAGAATTTGCGAAGCAATTAGAATTGAAGATAAACTTTTAAGATATCAAAAAATAGATGAAATCGATGAAGAAACATTAAATGTATTTGAAAATAGAAATTATTTTAAAGATTTAGATGGAATAAGAGTAATTGATGAAGAAAGAAAACAAGAAGTAATTAAAACTTGTGAAGTTGCTTTACACAATATTTTAAAAGATGAATTTAGAAGATTAATAACTGTTGAAAAAATCAGACCTGATGGAAGAACACAAGATGAAATAAGACCACTATCATCAAGGGTAGATGTTTTACCAAGAACTCATGGTTCAGCCTTATTTACTCGTGGACAAACACAAAGTTTAGGTGTTGTTACACTTGGAAGTAAAGGTGATAATCAAATAATTGATGGATTAGAAGAAGATAATAAAACATTTATGTTCCATTATAATTTTCCACCATTCAGTGTTGGTGAAACAGGAAGATATGGTGCTCCAGGAAGAAGAGAAATCGGACATGGTGCATTAGCTGAAAGAGCATTATTACAAGTTATGCCTAACGAAGATGAATTTCCATATACAGTTAGAGTTGTATCAGAAATATTAGAGTCAAATGGATCATCAAGCCAAGCAAGTATTTGTTCTGGATGTATGGCATTAATGGCAGCAGGTGTTCCTATTGTTGCTCCTGTTGCAGGGATTGCAATGGGATTAATTAAAGAAAATGAACATTATATTATTTTAACTGATATTCAAGGTATGGAAGACCATTTAGGAGATATGGATTTTAAAGTTGCGGGTACAAAAAATGGTATAACAGCTTTACAAATGGATATTAAAATCGATGGAATCACAAAAGAAATATTATCAGAAGCATTAGCTCAAGCTAAAAAAGGTCGTTTTGAAATATTAGATCACATGGCAAATACTATTGCTGAACCAAGAAAAGAAATGAGTGAGTATGCTCCAAAAGTTAAAATGATGAGAATTAATCCGAATAAAATTAAAGATGTCATTGGTGCTGGTGGAAAAATTATTTCTCAAATTATTGAAGAATGTAATGAAGTTAAAATCGATATAGAACAAGATGGTAGAGTATATGTAATGCATTCTGAATCTAAATGGATTGATAAAGCTTTAGAAAAAATTGATTTATTAACAAAAGAAGCTAAAATAGGTGAAGTTTATGAAGGTAAAGTTGTTAGAATTGAAAAATTCGGATGCTTTGTAGAATTATGGCCTGGATGTGAAGGATTAGTTCATATTTCAAAAATTTCTAAAGAAAGAGTAGAAAAAATTGAAGACGTACTATCACTTAATGATATTATAATTGTTAAATGTATAGGAATCGATGATAAAGGAAGAATTGATTTATCTAGAAAAGATGCTTTAAAATAAGGGTGATTAATTTGAAAAAAATATTTATTACACTTTTTATATTATTATCAGTATTTACATTAAAAAATATAAATGCTAGTCCTATAAGTGATTTATATAATGAAAATAATGATTATTTAATGCCTTCAACAGGTGATGTTAATGCCTTAGCATTACCTATTTGTTTTAAGGGTGAAAAATGTGAATTTGATAATAATTTATTAGAAAAATCATTTAATAATGTTGGATATAAAAACATAAATGATATTTCATTAAAAGAGTACTATTTAATTAGTTCAAACAATAAATTAAATATAACAACTACAATTCTAGAACCATATGTTACAGAAAAAAGTAGTTCACACTATGATTCTAAAACAGGATATACAGGAGTAGAAGTTATAATTTATGAATATTTTAAAAATCTAGAAGATTTTGATTATTCAAAATACGATTTAGATAATGATGGTAAAATTGATGCATTATATTTAATATATAATCATAAAGTAGATCAAAACAGTGATTTTTATTGGGCTTTTACTGCTAATTATAATTCATATAAAAAACCAGATTACATCAATAATTTTTGTTGGTTTGGATATAATTTTTTAACAAAAAATGAATTAATTGGTGGAGCTTATAATAGTAGTAGTGTAATCATTCATGAAACAGGTCATTTATTAGGATTAGAAGATTATTACGATTATTATTATGATATCGGTGCAAATGGTGGACTAGGATATTATGATATGATGGATGCTAATGTTGGTGATCATAATGCCTTTTCTAAATTAATTCTTGGTTGGTATAATGAATCTAATATTCATTATATTAATACAACTAATTACGAAAAAGAAAATTTTACTGAAAAATTAGATGATGAAACAATATTAATAATATCAATTGGTAATTTTGATATATATAACGAATATTTTATTGTTGAATATATATCACCAAAATCAATTTTAAATACATATTTAACTGATTATCTATATGATGATACAACTAATTTATATGGCTTTAAAGTATATCATATAATGGCTAAAAAAGGAATAAATGATAATTCGAGTTATCCAAGTTATTTTTACTATAATAATTCTGATACTAAATATAAATTAATTGATATCTTAGAAGCAGATAACTTAGATAATTCTAAAAAAGATGATGAATTTATGATTACTGGAAACACATTTTTTAAAAATGAATCATTATATACTACTAAATATAATGAATTTTCATATTATAATGGCCTTGATATTCCGATTAAATTAGATTTTAGTGTCTTATATAATAATTTTAATTTTGATAATGAAATTAAAATAACTATGCTTGATAATAAAAATAATCCAGATAGTCCAAAAATAATAAATTTAAAAGATACATATGAAGTAAATAAAAATGGGACATTAAAAAAACCAACTGATATAAAAGCATATAATAAGGATAATGAAGATATAACAGATAAAATAGAATTAATAGGATATTATAATGAACAAGTAAGTGGAACATATAAATTATGTTATAAAATAACAGATAATGATCTTACAAGTTATTATTATTTTGATGTTATTGTAAATGATACGTTAGATAATTCATTTATGTCTTTAATTTATTTGATTTGTATTATTTCATTAATTTTAACAACTATATTATGTATATATAAACTAAGAAAAAATAAAATTGACAAATAAATTCATAATGTTATAATAATTATGCAAAAATATTTGTGTAATCGAGCCATTTATGGTTAGGAAAGTCCATGCTAGCACATTCTGAGATGAATGTAGTGATTGTGTCTAAGGAAAAAATAACTTAGAGAACTTATGTTACGGCGAATTGATACCTAAGTCTTTGATATGGTAAAGATTTATAAAGTGCCACAGAAACGAGTATTATAGAAATATAATAATGAAACGAGGTAAACCCCGCAAGCTAGAAACCCAAATTATGGTAGGGGAGCTAAAGCAATGGAAATGAACAAAGCTTTGGTTACATTATGTAAAGATAAATGATTACACCTTTTAAAGGAACAGAACATGGCTTATAGAATATTTTTGATTTAAAAAGAGATTTAATCTCTTTTTTTTGAAAGTGGTGTTTAAATGAAAAATATAAGAAATTTTTGTATTATTGCTCATATAGATCACGGTAAATCAACAATTGCAGATAGAATATTAGAAAAAACTAATGCAATACAAAAACGTGAAATGAAAGATCAACTTCTAGATCAAATGGATTTAGAAAGAGAAAGAGGAATTACAATTAAATTAAATGCAGTTGAATTAAAATATACTGCAAAAGATAATAATGAATATATATTACATTTAATTGATACTCCTGGTCATGTCGATTTTACATATGAAGTATCAAGAAGCCTTGCTGCTTGTGAAGGAGCAATATTAGTAATCGATGCTTCTCAAGGAATTGAAGCTCAAACACTAGCAAACCTATATCTTGCTGTTGATGCTAATTTAGAAATAGTACCTGTCATAAATAAAATTGATTTACCAAGTGCTGATGTTGAAAAAGTAATTAATGAAATAGAAGAAGTAATAGGTTTACCAAGAGAAAGTGTAGTTTTAGCAAGTGCTAAAAATGGAATTGGAATTGAAGATATATTAGAAAAAGTAATTGAATTAATTCCAGCACCTAATGGATCTAAAACAAATCCACTTCAAGCATTAATATTTGATTCATTGTATGATGCATACAGAGGGGTTATTTTATACGTATGTATAAAAAATGGTAGCGTAAAAAAAGGTGATAAAATTCTTCTTATGCAAACTAATTCAATTTATGAAGTAACAGAAGTAGGAGTTCATACTCCAAAAGAAGAAAAAAGAGATGTTTTAAATGCTGGTGATGTAGGATATATTGCAGCTCAAATAAAAGATATTAAAGATGTAAGAGTTGGAGATACAGTTACAAATTTTGAAAATCCTGCTAAAACAAGTCTTCCAGGATATAAAGTATTAAATCCAATGGTATATTGTGGGTTATATCCAATTGATTCTAAAAAATATTTAGATTTAAAAGAAGCATTAGAAAAATTAAAATTAAATGATGCCTCATTAATTTTTGAACCAGAATCATCAAAAGCCTTAGGATTTGGATTTAGAACTGGTTTTTTAGGATTATTACACATGGATATAATAAAAGAAAGAATTCAAAGAGAATTTAATATTGAATTAATTGCAACTGCCCCATCTGTTATATATAACGTTTATTTAACAGATAGAACAATGATTAAATTAGATAATCCATCATTATTACCAGATATTCAAAAAATAGATCATATTGAAGAACCATATGTTTTAGCATCCATAATGACACCTGATACTTATGTTGGTGCTGTAATGGATTTAGCTTTAAAAAAACGTGGAATATTTAAAGATATGAAATATATTGATAAAACAAGAATGCAATTAGAATATTTAATTCCATTATCTGAAATTGTATATGATTTTTTCGATAAATTAAAATCAAGTACTAGAGGGTATGCATCATTTGATTATGAAATGAGTGAATACTTAGAAAGCAAACTAGTTAAAATGGAAATAATGTTAAATGGTGATGTTATTGACGCATTTACAACAATTGTTCATAAAGATTTTGCATATCAAAGAGGAAAAGTTATTGCAGAAAAATTAAAAGATATTATTCCAAGACAATTATTTGAAATCCCTGTTCAAGCTGTGGTTAATAATAAAGTTATAGCTCGTACTAACATTAAAGCATTAAGAAAAGATGTGCTTGCTAAATGTTATGGAGGGGATGTTTCTAGAAAGAAAAAATTATTAGAAAAACAAAAAGAAGGAAAGAAAAAAATGAAACAAATAGGTTCTGTTGAAGTTCCTCAAGAAGCATTTTTAGCAATTCTTTCAAGTGATGAAAAATAACATTAGATTTCTAATGTTTTTTTATTATAAAATTATGTAAACATTTTCATATTGTACTAAAAAATAAAATGTAGTAATATACTGTTAACAGGTTAACAATTAACCCGTTAACGGAGGGAATATGAATTTAAAAACAATTGAAACATTTAATTTAATAGGGAGGTATAAAACCTTATTAGAAAATAATAATTTTTCAAACCTTAATTTAACGGAATTATTAACTTTAAGATTAATAGTTGATAATGATAATATAACCTTAACAGAAATATCTGAAAAATTAGGCGTATCTAAGGTTGCTGTTAGTAAAACAATTGTTAAATTAGAAAAAAAAGGTTTTTTAAAAAGAAAAATTAATTTAAATAATCGTTCAACTTTTAAATTCTTTTTAAAAAAGAATGAATATGAAATTGAAAAAGAGAAAATGATTGGCTTTTTTCAAAAAGTCGAAGAACAAATAGGAGAAGAAAATATTTTAGTTTTAAATGATTTAATGCAAAAACTAATTAAATTTACAGAAGAAATTTTAGAAAGGAACAATTGAAATGTTAAAATTAGTTAATATTAAAAAAGATTATATTACTCAAAATTTAAAAACAGAAGCTTTAAAAGGTATTAATATTGAATTTAGAAAAAGTGAATTTGTATCAATATTAGGTCCAAGTGGATGTGGTAAAACAACGTTATTAAATATTATAGGTGGTCTTGATCAATATACAAGTGGAAATTTAATTATTAATAACCAAGAAACAAAAGAATATCAAGATAGAGATTGGGATGATTATAGAAATCATCGAATAGGATTTGTTTTTCAAAGTTATAATTTAATCCCTCATCAAACTGTTTTAAGTAATGTTGAACTTGCTTTAACATTATCTGGTGTATCAAAAGAAGAAAGAAGAAAAAGAGCTAAAGAAGCTTTAAAAAAGGTTGGATTAGAAAACCAAATTAATAAAAAACCTAATCAATTAAGTGGAGGTCAAATGCAAAGAGTTGCAATCGCAAGAGCTTTAGTAAATGATCCAGAAATAATCCTTGCAGATGAACCTACAGGTGCACTTGATACTGAAACATCTATTCAAGTAATGGAATTATTAAAAGAAATTTCGAATAATAAACTAATTATTATGGTTACTCATAATCCAGAATTAGCTAATAATTATGCAACTAGAATAGTTAAATTATTAGATGGTAATATTATAGATGATTCTAATCCTTATAAAAGTGATGAAGTAGTTATAAAAAAAGATGAAAATATGAAAAAATCTACTAAGAAAAATAAAAAAGCACATATGAGTTTTTTTACAGCTTTATCTTTAAGTTTAAATAATTTATTTACTAAAAAAGGAAGAACAATTTTAACTGCATTTGCAGGAAGTATTGGTATAATTGGAATTGCATTAATATTATCAATATCTAGTGGATTTCAAAAATATATTGATCAAATTCAAGCTGATACTTTATCTGCATATCCACTACAAATAACAAGTCAAACTGCAAATTATGATTCAATATTAAATCAAATGCAAAATCAAGTAAATAAAGAAAAATATCCTACTGAACAAGTAATAACTTCTCAAGATATGCTAATAAAAATGCTTGAAACAATGACATCTAATTCTTATAAAAATGATTTAAAAGAATTTAAAAAATATATAACCGATAACAAAGATAAATTTGATAAATATACAAATGCAATATCATATGGATATGATGTTACATTAAATATATATTCTTATGATAATAAAAATAATGTTCAACAATTAAATCCCTATACATTACCAGATGATTTAAAAACATATTTATCACCAATAGAAAATATGATGCAAAATTTAGTCATTTGGCAAGAAATGTTTGATAATAAAGATTTATTAAATCAACAATATGATTTAATAGATGGCTCATGGCCTAATAATTACAATGAATTAGTTTTAGTAGTTGATGAATATAATCAAATATTTGATTATCAATTATTAGCACTGGGATTAAAAGATACTGATGAATTAAGAAGTTTATTAAATCCAACAATTGAAGTAGAAAAAAAATCAAGTTTTTCATTTAGTGATATTAAAAATAAAACATATAAATTAAATGTAACAACCGATTTTTATGAAAAAATAGATAATAAATATGTAAAAATAAGTGATCAAAACAGTATTAATGAAATAGTAAATAATGGTCTTGATTTAAAAATATCAGGAATTATAAGACCAAAAGAAGGAGTTAGTTCTACATCAATTACAGGAGCAATAGGTTATAGTAGTGAATTAACTAAATATGTAATTGATAAAATTAATGATTCCGATATTGTAAAAGAACAAATTAATAACCCAAATATTAATATCTTTACAAATGAAGAATTTAAAAATACTGAATCATATGAACAAAATTTAGCATTATTACAAGTTTGTGATTACTTAGATCCGAGTTCAATAAATTTTTATCCAATAGGTTTTAATGAAAAAGATGAATTAGTTAATTTAATTAATGAATATAATAGTACTGTTGATGATTCTAAAAAAATTAAATATACAGATTATTTAGGAGTAATGATGAGTTCAATTAGTACAATAATAAATGCAATATCTTATGTATTAATGGCATTTGTATCAGTTTCATTAATTGTTTCATCAATAATGATTGGAATTATAACATATATATCAGTTTTAGAAAGAACAAAAGAGATTGGTATTTTAAGATCAATAGGAGCAAGCAAGCACGATGTAAGTAATGTATTTAATGCTGAAACATTAATAATCGGATTTACATCAGGAATGCTTGGAATAATTGTTACTTTATTATGTATCATTCCAATTAATATATTATTAAAGAGTTTAACAAATATTGGAAATTTAGCATATTTACCTGTTGGAGGAGCTATTATACTTGTTGTAATTAGTATGTTATTAACTGTAATTTCTGGATTATTCCCAGCAAAATATGCTTCTAAAAAAGATCCTGTTGTTGCTTTGAGAAGTGAATAACAAATAAAATTAACTTATAAGTTTTCTTATAAGTTTTTTTTGTATATAATATTTATTTTTGGTTAAACTAATAAAGGGTGAAAAAATGAAAAAAATATTATTTTTAAGTTTAATGATGTTTTCTTTTTTAATTTATGGATGTAGTAATAAACAAGATTATTCAGAAATAATTAAAAAAACTAATACATCAAAAATTATTACAATTAAAGAAGTGGAAAGTATAAAAGACTATGATGAAAATTACAAAGTAATTATATTTGATGTAGAAGAAATTAAAACACTTAGAGGAAGTGGAAATAATAATTTTAAAATCGGATATAAAATTAAAAATGATGGTAAATCTGATAGTGAATTACAAACTAAATATCAAAACGAATTAAAAGACAAAGTATATATTGTAAATTATAATGCAACTGATATAAAAGATGATTATTTAGTTTTAAATGATAATATGATTGAATTATTAGATTATAATATTAAAAAAGAATTTGATAAACAAAGTAAAAAATTAATGAATATTATAAATCAATTTATAAATGTTTAATAAAATCACAAAATGTGATTTTTTTATTAATATAAATGATTATTTATATAATATATTATAATAATATTTAATATAATGTATGTAAGTGAATTTTATAGGTGAATTAATTATAAAATGGTATTAAAAATATTATGTAAGCGTTAACTAAACATAAATTTTCATAAAATATTTGATGTAAAACGCTTTCATAACAAAATAAATATTTTTTTCTTGCCAACATTAATTACCTGTGATATAATTTACGAAAATTTTTTGAAAGGGAAGGAAAAATTTATGAAATTTAAAAAAATATTTACAGTAGTTTTATTAGCGGCTGTTGTTAGTTTAGCTTGTGGATGTAAAAGAACACCTAAAGATGAAGCTAAATATACATATCGTTCTACAATAGCTGTTGAACCTTCAGATTTTAACCCTCATACTTGGGAAAATAATTCTGACTCAGTTATAAGTGGTTATGCTGAAATTGGATTTATTGAACCAGTTTATGATACAGAAAAAAATGATGGTTCATACACATGGGCATATGAAATGGCAACTGCCATTGAAGATTATACAAGTTCTGCAACAGCAGAAGAAAAAGCAAAATGGGGTATTGGTGCAGATGAAACATCTGGTCGTATGTATAAAATCTCATTAAATAAAAATGCTAAATGGGCAAATGGGGTAGCAATTAATGCTGATACATATGTTTATTCAATGCAACAATTATTAAACCCTAAAATGCATAATTATAGAGCTAATAACTTTATAAGTGGTGATTCTTCAATTGTTGGAGCAAATGATTATTATTGGGGTGGTTGTACAACATTTGTTACACTTGATGAAAATCCTTCATTTGGTGTTCAAGGTACAGGAGTTTATTTAGATGTTGCGGCTTTAATGTCTGCTGGATTTGGATTAGCACCAGAAGATGTTAAAGGATCAAGATATGATTCATATTTAAAATATACTGATGCTAGTGGAAATGATGTATATATCTATGATACATATAGTAAATTATTTGAAGAAGACGGTAGGGTTGAATTAACAAGCGAATTATTAACTCAATTCTTTGATGATTTTGCTAAAACACCATTCTATGCAGCTATGGGTATGGAATGGCCTAGTGTAAGTACTGTTTTAGAAGTTACAAGCAAAACAACTGAATTAACAGAAGCTGACTTAAATGCATTAGGTGATGCAATTTATGTATTATCTGTTCCTTATACTTATGATGAAGTAGAATATGATGGGAATGTTGGATTATATAAAGTTGATGAATATACAATTATGTATGTTTTAAATGATTATTATTCTGAATTCTATTTTAAAATGAGTATGAGTTCTACATGGTTAGTTTATGAACCATTATATGAAGCAGGTAAGAAAACAACTGGTGATGTAGTAACTACTAACTATGGAACAAGTGTTGATACATATATGTCATATGGGCCATATAAATTTAGTTCATATGAAGTTGGTAAACAATTAAAATTTACTAGAAATAATAATTGGTATGGATATACTGATGGTAATCACGAAGGACAATATCAAACTGATGCGATTGTATTAGATGTTGTTAGTGAACATGCAACAGCATTATTAGGATTCCAACAAGGTTTATATGATGATGTAACATTAGACTCAGTTGATATGCAAAAATTTGGTAACAGTGAATGGTTAACTGTTGTTAATACAACATATACTTGGCGTTTAGCATTCAATACTGACTTAGAAACATTGAAAAAACTTGAAGGAAGTTCAGGAAATAATAAACAAGTATTAGCTAATATTAATTTTAGAAATGCATTTAGTTTAGCAATCGATAGACAAAAATTCGTTAATGAAGCAGTAGGTGCTGGAAGCCCTGCATATGCATTAATTAATAGTTTATATATGTACGATGTTGAAAATAATCCAAATTCAGTTTATAGATATTCAGAAGCTGCTATGGAAGCAATTTGTAGTATGTATGGAATCGAATATGGTGAAGGTAAAACATATAAAACATTAAGAGAAGCTTATGATGCTATTACAGGTTACGATTTAGATGAAGCAAGAAGATTAATGCAAGTAGCATATGAAGAATGTATTACTAATGGTACATATACTGATGGTCAACCAATTGTATTAAGCTTAGTTGTTACATCACGTGATGCAATCAGTGAAGCAGCAAGAAAAAATGCAACTGTTCTTGATGCATTCTTAAAAGAAGCAGTAAAAGGAACTGGATTTGAAAAAGGTGGAATTACATTAGAACCAATTAACTTAAGTGATTATTACAATCAAATGTTAGATGGTGCATGTGAAATGATCTTTGCTGCATGGGGTGGTGCTGTTTACTGGCCATATAATACTATTAAATGTTATGTAAATGATGCAGCTGCAACTACTAAAGTACATGAAGGTGCATGTTGGGATCCATTTAAAGTAAATTTAACTATGACATTAGATTTTAATGAAGATGGTGAAATTACTGAAGATGAAACAATTACTATGACATATAATAAATGGGGTCAAGAATTAACAAGCGGTAAATATGCTAATAGTTCATTTGAATTAAAAAATCAAATCATGGCTGAATTAGAAAAAGGAGTATTAAGTTTCTACTATACAATTCCTCTATACTGTGATGCTGATACATCATTAAATTCTAAGCGTTTAAATTATATAGCTGATGAATATAATATTATGTATGGTTTCGGTGGATTAAGATATTTAACTTATTCACATACAGATGCTGAATGGAAAGCATATGTAAAAAGCCAAGGCGGAACATTAAATTACGAATAATATTTAAAAAATTATAAAGGAGATGTGATTTTATATCACACCTCCAAATTTTTATGAAAGAAGTGGTATTAAAACATGTTTAAATATGTATTAAAAAGAATAGGTTTAATGTTGATGAGCTTTTTAATCATTGTTTCAATATGTTTTGTATTAATCAAATTAGTTCCAGTTACAGATGGAACTGATCAAATTAGAAACGAAACAGAAAAAGCATTAAGAGAAGCGCTTGGTTATAATAAACCAATCATTACACAATTAGGTATTTATTTAAAAAATTTAGTTACTAAATTAGATTTAGGAATTTCATGGAAAATTCAAAGAACTACACCTGTTTCTCAAATGATTGTATCTAAACTTCCTCCAACAGTTATTATTAATATTTATTCATTAATATTATCAACACCTATTGGAATTGCTTTAGGTATATATGCAGCACTTAAAAAAAATAAATGGCAAGATCATTTTATATCTACAATGGTAATGTTATTTGTTTCTGTGCCTTCATTTGTTTTTGCCTTTATGTTACAATATTTTATTGGATTTAAATGGCATTTATTACCTATCCAAATGTCATCACTTTCTGATGCGGGTGGAAGTTATTTTTCATGGACAATGACAAAAAGTTTAATATTACCAGTATTAGCATTATCATTTGGATCTATTGCTGGTTTAACAAGATTTACAAGAGCAGAATTAACTGAATCATTAACAAGTGATTATATGTTGCTTGCAAGAACAAAAGGATTAACTAATGGTCAAGCAGTTACAAGACATGCATTAAAAAATGCAATGGTACCAATTTTTCCTTCTATAATCTCTTCATTTGTATCTGTTTTATCAGGTTCATTAGTTATTGAAAAAGTATTCAGTATAAATGGAATTGGTGGATTATATATGAGATCAATTTCTGAATTAGATTATGATGTTTTTATGGGATGTAATGTATTCTATATATTTATTGGTTTAGCAGCAGCTATTGTTGTTGACTTAAGCTATGGATTCATTGACCCAAGAATAAGAATGGGGGCATCAAAATAATGGATAAAGATTATAAATTAACAAAAGAAGATTTTGAATTTGTCAATCTAAATGAAAAAATTCATGATGCTAGATTTGAAACTAAACCAATAGGTTATATGAAAGATGCATGGTTAAGATTTAAAAAGAATAAAGCATCAGTATTTGCAGCATTTATTATTTTAATAATCGTTTTATATGGTGTATTATTTCCATTTTTTTCACCATATAAATTATCAGATCAAAGAGTAGCATATAGTTATATGCGTCCAAAAAATTTAGCATTTTCTGAATTAAATGTATGGAATGGAACATATACAAAAAGAGGTACTATGGTATCTTACGCTGAAACAGCAGGAATAGGACTTGGAACATTACATACATATGGTAATGAAAGTGTTGTATATACTATGGATGATATTAGTGATGTTAAATATAATCCATTAGGAAAAGTAAAAAGTATTGAATATGACTTTGAAATTCAATATATGAATTATAAAGTAGATCAATATTATCAATTAGGATTTTATGAAAAACAAGTTACAAAAGATCAATATGAACAAATTGTTGCTTGGCAAGAAGAAAGTGGAATTCAAGTTATTTACCCATTAATTAATAAAACAAATTTACCTGATTCTAAAAAAGATAATGCCAATATGTGGTATTTAGTAGACTCAAAAGGGTATCCTTTAAATAAAAATGGAAAATCTGTTAAAAAAATAGAAGATTTTAACGAATTAATACCAAACTATTTAACTGATAGTGAAGGAAACTATGTTTATACTGAAAATAAAGGTACAAACAGTTATAACATTAGAGTTTTAAGAGTTGCTGAATATGTTTATGAATATGGAGAAGAACCATCATTCTTACTTGGAACTGATGGTCAAGGATATGATATTGCAACAAGACTTGCATATGGTATTAGATTATCATTATTACTTGCAGTTTGTGTTTCTGCAATTAACCTTGTAATTGGTACAATTTATGGTGCTATAGAAGGATATTATGGTGGAACAATCGATTTAATCATGGAAAGAATTAGTGATATCTTAGGAAATATACCAACGATGGTTGTTATTACTTTGTTTAATATTTATTTTGTTGAAACCAATAAAGTTTCACCTGCAGTGTCATTTATTTTAGCATTCATTGCAACAGGATGGTTAGGTACAGCATATAGAGTTCGTACTCAATTTTATAGATTTAAAGGTCAAGAATATGTGTTAGCCTCTAGAACATTAGGTGCTAAAGATACTAGATTAATGTTTAAACACATTTTCCCTAACTCATTAGGTACAATAATTACATCATCTGTATTAGTAATTCCAGGAGTTATATTTAGTGAAACATCATTATCTTATTTGGGTATAATCGATTTAAATGGACCAAACGCTACTTCACTTGGTACATTACTTGCTTCAGGACAACAAAAACTAGAAAGCTATCCACATGTTATTTTATGGCCTGCAATAATAATTTCATTATTAATGCTTTCATTTAACTTGTTTGGTAATGGGTTAAGAGATGCATTTAACCCATCATTGAGAGGAGTTGACGAATAATGGCTGATAAAAAAATGAAATTACAAGTTAATGATTTAAAAATTTCATTTAGAACTAACAATGGTCGTGTACAAGCAGTAAGAAATATTTCATTTGATTTATTTGAAGGAGAAACTTTAGCTATTGTTGGTGAATCAGGAAGTGGTAAATCAGTCACTTCTCGTGCAATTATGGGAATACTTGCTCCAAATGCAATTGTTGAAAGTGGAGAAATCTTATATGATGGAAAAGATTTAATGCAAATAACAGAAGATGATTTCCATTCATTAAGAGGAGACAAAATATCAATGGTTTTCCAAGATCCATTATCAAGTTTAAATCCAATTGTTAAAATTGGAAAACAATTAACTGAAGCAATGATCTTGAAAAATAAATTAACAAGAAAAGAAAATAGTGTTAAATTAAAAAATGCATTTAAAATCTTAGAAGAAAACATGATTGAAGTATTAGGACCAAAAGATCCTAATACAATAAAAAAAGTCAAAAATGATATAAGTGAATTCAAATTATTTGTTAATAAATATATTGAATTACAAAATGCTTATAATGATTCAATAGAAATGTTAGGTTATGCAAAA
The DNA here is from genome assembly GCA_964478425.1 of uncultured Anaeroplasmatales bacterium. Classification (GTDB taxonomy): domain Bacteria; phylum Bacillota_I; class Bacilli_A; order Acholeplasmatales; family WRBM01; genus CAYZIB01. The sequence goes on from CAYZIB010000005.1 coordinate 23,000, forward strand.
AAAGACCTTACAAATGTTAAATTATTATTAGAAAAGAAAGTAAAAACAAATTTATTAAAATCATTAGTTTCAGCTAATAAATTTATTTTAAGCAGTAAAAATAAATATACATTAGATGAAACAACAGCAAACAAATACGATTTATTAAATATAATAGCTAACGTACAAAAAGATGATTTTAATTTTGATGAAGCATATGATACAATTTCTAATTTATTATCTGATGTATCTGATGCTTTAAATAAAGTTTCACCAAATTTCTTTTCATTAGGTTATTATTTAGTAAAAAATAATAATCAAGAACCTAATTTTACTGATGTAAATGAAATGAATGCATATAATAGAAAATATTTAGATGATAATTTTATGCTTGAATTTATTTCAGATTTAGAAAAAGGTGTAAGAAATGTATTTGATACAAAAAATGAAGCTAAAAAAGAAGCAATTGTTAAATTAGAAGATGTATTATCTTATATTAAAAATAATAAAACTCTAAATAAAAAAGAAGCAAATACAATTTTTAATGAATTATATAAATATGTTAATAAATGTAATAATTCTTTAAGAATCGGTAAAGACACTTTTACAACAACATTTGAACCAACTATAAGAAAAAATTTAGATTTATATTTTAATTCAGATAAATTAAATGCTGAAAATAAAAAGAAATATAATAAAGAAAAAGCTAAATTTGATAAAATAGTTTCTAAAGGTAAAAAACCTTCATATTCAGTTGCAGAACCAAATTATTTAGATGAAAATATTATTAAATTTAATATTAAAAGAATTATTAATAAATTAATTGATAGTTATAAAAATGATATTACAAATTATGAACATTTTAATTCTCATGATTATACAATTTCAATTATTGATTATTTAAAAGAATTATCAGGAAATACTGTATATAAAGTATCAAGAAGAAGCGCAAAAGAACGTGCATTAATTTTAATGGAAGAAGTAGGTATTCCAGAACCAGAAAAAAGATATAATCAATATCCGTTCCAATTTTCTGGAGGTATGCGTCAAAGAATAGTTATTGCAATTGCTTTATCAGCAAACCCTGATGTATTAATTTGTGATGAACCAACAACAGCACTTGATGTTACTATTCAAGCACAAATTCTAGAATTAATAAATAAACTTAAAAAAGAACGTAATTTATCAATCATATTTATTACTCACGATTTAGGAGTAGTTGCTAATATGGCTGATAGAATAGCTGTTATGTATGCAGGTAAAATTGTTGAATACGGTTTAAAAGAAGAATTATTCTACGATCCTAAACATCCTTATACATGGGCTTTACTTGCATCAATGCCAGACTTAGAAACAAAAGAAAAATTATCTCCTATCCCAGGTACACCTCCAAATATGATTTACCCACCAAAAGGTGATGCATTTGCTGCAAGAAACAAATATGCTTTAAAAATTGATTTTGAAAAGCAACCACCTTTATTTAAGGTTACAGATACACACTATGCAGCAACTTGGTTATTACATCCAGATGCACCTAAAACAACACCACCAACAATCGTTACAGAAAGAATAAATCGAATGATTAATGAAGAAAAGGAAGTAAAAGATAATGAATAATAATGAAAAAATTCTTGAAGTCCAAAATTTAAAACAATATTTTAAAATTGGAGGCAGCTATATAAAAGCTGTTGATGATGTATCATTCGATATATATAAAGGTGAAGTTTTTGGAATAGTTGGTGAATCAGGATGTGGTAAAACTACAACCGGTAGATCAATTATTAGATTATATGAACCATCAAGTGGTGTAGTTCGTTTTAAAGGACAAATTATATCATCTGGAGTGATGGATATTAAATTAAATATTAAAAAAACTAAAAAAGAAAAAAATAACGCATTAAAATCATTAGATAAAAATTCAACTAATTATAATGAAGAAAAAGAAGAATTATTAAAAAAATATAACTCTTTAATTCATGATTTAGAAACATCTTTATCTAATGCAAAATGGGATCAAAAACATGGAGCTGATAAATATGTTCTTGATCAAATTAATGAAATAGAAGAAAAATATAAAGAATTATTAGCTAATTCAACTTCTAAAGAAGAAACATTAAAATTAAAAGCTAAGAAAAAAGAAGAAATAAATCTTGCTAAGAAAAATAAATTAATGAAAAAAATGCAAATGATTTTTCAAGATCCTATTGCATCATTAGATCCAAGAATGACTGTTCATGAAATTATATCTGAAGGATTAATTATTCGTGGAATAAAAGATAAAAAATATATTGATGAAAAAGTAAAAGAAGTATTAGAATTAGTAGGTCTTTTACCTGAACATGCAACAAGATATCCTCATGAATTTTCAGGAGGACAACGTCAAAGAATTGGTATAGCACGTGCAATTATTATGGAACCTGAATTGATTATAGCTGATGAACCTATTAGTGCATTAGACGTTTCAATTCAAGCTCAAGTTATGAATTTATTAAATGAATTAAGAGAAAAAATGAATCTAACAATCATTTTTATCGCTCATAACTTATCAGTAGTTAAATATTTTTCAGATAGAATAGCTGTTATGTACTTTGGTAAAATAGTTGAACTTGCTACATGTGAAGAATTATTTAAAAATCCTTTACATCCATATACAAAAGCATTATTATCTGCAATCCCACTACCAGATCCAAGATATGAAGAAAAACGTAAAAGAATAGTATATGATCCAATCTTAGCACATGATTATTCAACTGATTTACCTGAATTAAAAGAAATAACAGAAGGTCATTTTATTCATTGTAATAATCAAGAATTCGAAGCTTATAAGAAAGAATTAAAATAATGTTAGAATTTTTAAATAAACATAAATCTACATTAATTTCATTTGGTGTTGGTTTAATAATATGTTTAATAATATTACTAATTAATGGATGTTTTAAATATGAATCAACTATTGAAACTATAAAAGATTTATGCGATGGATTTTCAATCTCAGGATTTTTACTAATTAGTTTTGGACTTATGGTTTTTATTGGTAACGAAGGAACATTTAGTATATTATCATTTGGAGTTAAAAAATTGATTTCCTTATTTACTCCTAATGTTTATACAGAAAGTTATTATGATCATAAGAAAAAAAGAGTTGATAATAAAGCTCCATATTCTCATCTTATAATTAGTGGACTAATATTATTTTTTATAGGTATGATATTTTTAATTATATTTAATAATATGTATGTACCTGAAACATTAAATTTAATAAAAACAATAATTTAAACCCATTTTTTGGGTTTTTATTTTTTTATTTTAATTTAATAAATTACATTTTATTATAAATTATGCTAAAATATTAGTAGTAAAAAAATATTTCAAAACACTAATAGTTTTCAAAACTAGATTAATTAATCAAAAACATCATAAAATATACTATATAAAAATACAATATTTTGTTTTATAAACTATTAATTAGTCGAAAAAAGGAGAATAATCATGCAGGGACTTTATATACATATTCCTTTTTGTAAAAATATTTGCTCATATTGCGATTTTTTTAAAAGAATAGCTACCAATAAGGATATGACAGAAAAATACGTTAAAACGCTTATTTTAGAGCTTAAAACGCATGATTTATCAAAAATAGATACAATTTATATTGGTGGTGGAACTCCAAATTCACTTGATTTAGATGTTTTAGAACAATTATTAAGTTATATAAACAGTTTAAATTTAAATATAAAAGAATATACTATAGAATTAAATTTAAAGTTTATAACTGATGATTTAATTAAATTACTAAAAAAATATAATATTACAAGATTAAGTATTGGAGTTGAAACTTTAAATAATAAATTATATGAAGTAATTAATCGTTATGAAAGTTATAATGATTTAAAATCTAAATTAATTAAATTAAATAAAAATGGATTTAATAATATTAATTTAGATTTTATATTTGCTATACCTAATCAAACATTTAAAGATCTAAAAAAGGATTTAAGATCTATTAAAAAATTAAAAAAATATATTACTCATATTTCTTATTATAATCTTATTTTAGAAGATAAAAGTATTTTAAAACATCAAATAGTAAATAATAAATATAAAATGCTTAATCCTGATTTAGAAGCAAAATATTATTTATACATTATCTCTTATTTAAAAAAATTAAAATTTTATCAATATGAAGTAAGTAGTTTTTCTAAAAAAAATTATAATTCAATTCATAATTTAAAATATTGGAATTTAGAAAATTATATTGGAGTTGGAAGTGGTGCTTCAGGCTTTATTTTTAATAAAAGATATGATAAAATAAAAAATGTTACAAAATATATTGATAATTTTAAACTTCAAAATGAATTAATATTATCTAATGAAGAATTATTAAAAGAATATATATTTTTAGGACTTAGAAAAATAAATGGGATAAATATAAATAAAATAAATGAGTTATTTAAGATTGATTTTTTAAATAAATATCCTTTTGTTTTATTTTATGTAAAAAATAAATTTATGAAAATTAATAAAAATTTTGATTTATTTTTTACTAAAAAAGGTTTATTAGTTGAAAACCAAATATTGGAGAAATTTATATGAATTTAAAAAGTATTTTAAAAGATTATGAATATTATTTAAAAAGAGAAAAAGGATATAGTATTAATACTATTAATAGTTATTTAAAAGATATATCACTTTACTTAGATTATTTAATAAAAAAAAATAACATAAATAATATAAAAGAAATAAAAGAAGAAGATATCTTAAAATATTTAAAAAAATTAAAAAAAGATAATATTTCTTCAACTTCAATTTCAAGAAAAATATCAGCAATTAAAAATTTTCATAATTTTTATAAATTAGAATATGATTTAAAAGATGTAAGTTTTAATATTAAAACTCCAAAAATTGAAAAAAAATTACCACAAGTTTTATCTGTTGAAGAAATTAATCGACTTATTGATTCAATTGATTTAAAAACACCTATTGGTTTAAGAAATAAAGCTTTAATTGAAACTTTGTATGCTACAGGTTTAAGAGTATCTGAATTATTAAATATTAAATTAAGTGATATTAATTTAAATAAATCATATATTATTACACTTGGTAAAGGTGATAAAGAAAGAAAAGTAATTATTGGAGAATATGCATTACAAGCGATTAAAACATATATTTTAGAGGCTAGAACTAAATTATTAAAAGGTTATAACCCTTATTTATTTTTAAACTATAAAGGAGAACAAATTTCAAGACAAGGATTTTATAAAATATTAGATGAATTAAGAATAAACGCTAATATTGATAAAGAAATATCTCCGCATACATTAAGACATAGTTTTGCAACACATTTATTACAAAATGGAGTTGATTTAAGATATGTACAAGAATTATTAGGACATACAAATTTGCAAACAACTCAAATATATACACATATTGCAAAAGATAAATTAAAAGAAACATTCTTATATGCAAATCCAAGAAGAAAGGAAGATAAAGATGAGTAAAAGAGTATTTTTAATTGTAATTGATAGCGTTGGTATTGGTTATTTACCAGATGCTTATAAATATGATGATGTAGGAGCAAACACATTAGTAAATATTGCTAAATATAATAATGGTTTGAATTTACCTACACTAAAAAAATTAGGATTAGGAAATATTGAAAAAATAAAAGGAGTAGATCCAGTTATTAACCCACTTGCTTCATATGGTAAAATGAGTGAATTATCTGTTGGTAAAGATACAATGACAGGTCATTGGGAAATGATGGGTTTATTAACTAAAAAACCGTTTATAACATTTACTGAAACAGGATTTCCAAATGAATTAATAAAAGAATTAGAAGATAAAACAGGATATAAATTTATTGGTAATATCTCAGCATCAGGAACTGAAATAATTAAAGATTTAGGAGAACAACACTTAAAAACAAATGAATTAATTATTTATACATCACAAGATTCTGTATTACAAATTGCAGCAAATGAAAAAATTGTTCCAATTAATGAGCTTTATAGAATATGTAGTATAGCAAGAAAAATCACCTTAAAAGATGAATGGAAAGTTGGTAGAGTAATCGCAAGACCATTTGTTGGTGATAATAAACTAAATTTTACAAGAACAGCAAATAGACATGATTATGCTTTAAAACCATTTGATAAAACAGTTTTAGATAGTTTAAAAGAAAATAATTATGATTCAATAGGAATTGGGAAAATTAATGATATTTTTGATGGCGAAGGTATAACTGAACATTATAAAAATTTATCTAATAATAATGGAATGGATCATATTATAAATGTAGCTAAAAAAGATTTTAATGGATTATGTTTTTTAAATTTAGTTGATTTTGATGCTATATATGGTCATAGAAGAAATCCTGTTGGATATAAAGATTGTTTAGTAGAATTTGATAATAGATTAAGTGAATTAATAGATATTTTAAAAGATGATGATTTATTGATTATTACAGCTGATCATGGAAATGATCCAACATTTAAAGGAACTGATCATACTAGAGAATATGTTCCATTATTAGTTTATGAGAAAAATTTAAAATCAACTAATTTAGGAATTAGAGAATCATTTGCAGATATAGGAGCAACGATTGCTGAAATATTTAATATTGAAAAGCCTAAAATTGGTAAATCATTTTTAAATGAAATAAAACGAGATTAAAAAATCTTGTTTTTTTTTTACAAAAATTAATAACTCTACATAATTAATAAAAGTAGAGTTTTTTATTTTTTTATATAAAAATATTGGACTTTATTGTCATGTTTATTATCTAACTTTTCCACATTTTTTAAAATTTTCTGATAACTACAATGTAATTTATTGGTTTACATAATATACATTATAGGAACAAATAAAGATATGAAAAATAAAAAAATAAAATAGTTTTAAAAGGATTTTTACTTCTTTTGATTATAAAAAATCAATATATTTAAATAAAACAATCTAAATAAACATGCTCAAAAAAAATATTTTGACCGAATTTATTCTACTATCACTTAAAAAATAGCAAAATAAAAAGCGATTTGTCGAATAAATATCAAACCGATCGCTTTTTATCGAATTTTTTATAATCAATCGCTAAAATCGAATAAACCTTTTTCTTTTTCTATTTTAATTTTTTGAGGAGTTTCAATAGTTTTAATCCATTTAGCACTTCTCCCTGTTCCTAATGGTTTAATCTTATTTTCATCTCTTAATCGCTTTAATGTTCTATTAATTGTTGAATCTGATACATAAGGATATTTTAATCTAATATCATCTTTAGTAAATAAATTATCAAATTTTAAAATTATATTTTCGATACTATCAGATTTGTTTAATTCTTTTTCAAATAAATAATCTCTTACAATAGGTTCTAACTTCTTATATCCTTCTAAAAGAAATCTTATAATTAATTGATTTAAATATTTAGTTTGAGAAAATCCTTCATCCCAATTAAAATTAGCTTGTAAAATAGTTTTTTTAAACGATTCATAGTTTTTATATAATATATTAAAAAAACTCACATATTTAAAAACATTAAATCCTTCTTTATATAAAAGTATATATAATATAAATATTCCTAATTCTTCATTATTAGATGTAAAAATATCCATATTTAAAAAATCAACATAAAAATTAGTAATTAATAAAGTAAGTTCATATAAATTTGAATCTAATTTATTTTGAAAATCTTTTAATAAATTATTTAGTTCTTCTCTTTTTGATTTAGTTTTTCTTTCTAATTTTAATAATGATTTATCAATAGTTTTTATTTGATTAAAACTAATTTGTTTATAATTTTTAAATAAAAATCTTGCAAAATCTAAAAATTGATTTGGAGTATATTCAAATCCATCTTTTTTAAACTGAATTTCATTAAAAACTTGTTTAATATTGTTAATTAATACTTCTGTTTTATTTTTAGGAACTAAATCTTTTTTTATTAATAACTTTAATCTTGCATCAGTAATATCTAAATCAAATAATTTTGCGACAAAAAATGTATTTTCATAGATAATTTCTTCCATTAATTTTAAAGAATCATCTTCTAAACAATTATCATAATAAAATTCTTTACCTTTAAATTCATATACCTTAATTAAATCCATCACCATATCTACTTTTAAGGTGATTCTTTCCATATTTGATAAACAATTCATATGACTATAAAAAAGCCTTTTAAAGGGCTTTTAAATCAATTTTAGATATAATATGAACTTCCACCAATAAATTCTCTTAATAAAGAATTTGCTGGAACATATTTATCAGGTATATCAATAAAATATTTTAAGAATTTTAATAATCTATTTGCTTCAATATAGTATTGGCTATCTTCTTTTATATTTTCTAATGGTTTTATTGCATATTTTTTTAATACTGATAATTCATAACATAATTCAGAGTTAAATACATAATCAGCATTATCTTGATTTGGATAAATCCATTTAAATTCTCCTCTTCTTACACTTGGCCACATGTCAAATGTTTTTTCAATAGGAGTGTTTCTAAATTGCATATCTCTAACTATTCTTCTTATTAGTCTTATATCTGTAATACTTATTGGATTTTCACTATCAATATGATATTGAGGTTGTGGTGAAATATATATTTTATATTTTTGATGTTTAGGAATTGAGGTTGTTAGTAAATCATTTAAAGCATGAATTCCTTCAATTAAAATTGGAGTATTTTTATCAATTTTAACTGTTCTTTTAAATTCACGTTTTTTTAACATAAAATTATAAGTTGGTAAATTCACTTCTTCACCATTTATTAGTTTAAACATATGTTCATTAAATAAATTAATATCTAATGCATTAATATGTTCTAAATCAGGGTTTCCATCTTCATCTTTTGGAGCTTCACTTGCATTTAAATAATAATCATCAAGAGAAATCATTAAAGGTTTTATTCCTTTAGTCATTAATTCTATTCTAAGACGATTTGTAAATGTAGTTTTTCCAGATGATGAAGGACCAGCAACACAAATTAATCTTATATGTTCTAAGTCTTGTTTAATAATATTTCCTAATTCAGCAAGCATATTTGAATGTCTTGTTTCACACATATTGACATAATCACTTATATTATTATTTTTAATATAATAATTCATTTTATAAATGTTTTTACATTCTAAGATATTTATCCATTTTCTTTCATCTTCTAATGCTCTACTAAAGTTAAAATCATCTTTAAATTCAGGGATTATTCCTTTATTTTCAGATCTTGGATATTGAATTATAAATCCATTAGCATATAGTAAAAACTTAAAATCATTGATTAAACTTGTATTTGGTACCATATATGAATACATATAATTTTTATATCCGTTGCATTCATATAAATGTACTTTTTCATTTTTTCTATATTCTAACATATTAAGTTTATCTAATTTATTATCTTTTAAAAATATTTCTTCAGCATTAGTTCTTGTTAGGGTTAATCGATTAATAGAATAATTTTTTTTGCTGATTAATTTTAATTCATTATATAAATCGTTTAAAAATTGATTATTTATTTGAATTATATTTGAATCAATTTTACAAAATATAGCTTTTGAAACACTATAATCATATGTAACAATTGCATTTTTATCTATTTTTGATATAACCATTGAAATTAAATATCTTAAACCCGCTTCATATATTCTCATTGATTCATAATTATCTAAAAATAAAAATTCAATATCAGCATCAAAATTAATTTCATAGTTTAATTCTCTTAATCTATTATTAACTTTAACACAAATTGCATTTTTAGGTGCTAGATCAATTAATTTAATAGGGCTATTAAATTCCTTTATTAAACCGTTTATTTTTAATTTAAACATAAATATCATCCTATTCTAAAAAATCGTTAAATAAGTCAATTATATCGTCTTCACTATCATTTTTATCTAAATCAATATCTAATCCTTTAAAAATATCAATTTTATCTTCTTTATTAGTTTTAGCTTCTATTTTTTCAATTGTATTATTTTCTAAAATATCAAATTCTTCTTTTTTTAATGTATCATTTATTAAAATATCAATAGGTTCACCAAGTGTTTTTGTATCTACTAATAATATTCCACTATCTGATTGTGAATTTTTTAAATCTTTAGCTTTTATTTCTAAATTAGATATTAAATTAATTATAGTTACATCTACATTTTCTTTTAATTGTTCAGGTGATAATCTTTTTGCAGAAACTACTATATGAGGATTTGTTTTAATGTATTTAATCATTTGAGTTCCTCTACGATATCTTGAAAATAATTTTAATTCACTTACTTTAAATCTTTTTATGTTACCTCTATTTGTTAATAGAACAAATTCATCGTTATTTCTAGTATAATTAGCAGATGCTAAATAATCGTTTTCTTGTAATTTTAATCCGTAAACTCCAGAAGCATTAGTTTTAACAATTGAAATTTCGCTTGCTCTAAATTTTAATACTTCTCCTTTTTCACTAGTTAAAATAATATTAGTAGGCATTTCCATAATATCACAACTTCTTAAATAATCGTCTTTAGCAAGATTTATTGCTTTAATACTTGTTTTATATCTAGTAACTAAGAAATCTTTTAATAAAGTTTGTTTTACATATCCTTTTTTACTTGCTAAAAGAATAACTTTATTTTCATTAAAGTCTTTTATATGAAATACTTTAATTATTTTTTCTTCATTTTGAATTTTTATTACATTATTAATATATGTTCCTATATCTTTCCATTTAAAATCTGGGATTTCATAAACAGGTAAGAATAGATAATTACCAAGATTTGTAAAAATCAATAAAGTATCTTTCATGTTTATTTCTTTTTGGAAGATATATGTATCATTTTCTTTCATTCCATTTACAGTAGATGTTTTTAATGATTTTAAACTTGAACGTTTAATATATCCATCTTTTGATACTTGGACCATTACATCATCATTACTAATTAAATCTATTTCATTAATCTTTATTTGAGAAATTTCATTTTCAATAAGAGATCTTCTAGGATCACTATATAAATTAGAGACTTCTAATAATTCTTTTTTTATTACATCCATCAGAGTTTTTTCATTAGATAATATTTTATTTAAGAATTTTATTTTCTTTTCAAGTTCAATATTTTCTAATTCTAAAGCTTTAACATCAGTATTTGATAATCTATATAGTTGTAACATAACAATTGCTTCTGCTTGTTGTTCTGAAAAATCAAATTTTTTAATTAAATTTTCTTTTGAATCAGCTTTATTTTTACTTTCCCTAATTGTAGTAATTACACTATCCAATATAGAAACCATTTTAATTAAACCTAAAACAATGTGTAATCTTTTTTTAGATTTTTCTAATTCATAATTTGATCTATTTGTAATTACTTCTTTTTGATGATTAATATATGCACTAAGCATTGGAATTATTCCTTGACATAGTGGTCTTCTGTTACAAATTGAAACCATATTAAAATTATATGAAACTTGTAAATCAGTATTTTTAAATAAATAGTTTAAAACTAGTTCTTTATTAGCATTTTTCTTTAAATCGATTGCAATTCTTAAACCTTCTCTGTCTGATTCATCTCTTACTTCAACATAATCTTCAAATTTTTTATCAATTCTTATTTGATCAATTTTTTTAACTAATTCACTTTTATTAACTTCATAAGGAATTTCTGTAATTATTAATCTATCAAACCCTTTAGCTTCTTCAAAATGAGTTTTTGCTCTAATAATTATTTTTCCACGTCCTGTTTTATATGCTTCTTTAATTCCATCAATTCCTTGTATAATTCCACCTGTTGGAAAATCAGGGCCTTTAATAAAATTCATAATTTCATCTAAAGAAGCATCAGGATTATCAATTAAATAAATTGTTCCATCTATAACTTCTTTTAAGTTATGTGGTGGAATTTCTGTTGCATATCCCGCAGATATTCCGCTTGCCCCATTAATTAATAAATTCGGAAATTTAGCAGGTAAAACTATTGGTTCTAATTCTTCATCATCAAAATTTGGAACAAAATCTACTGTTCTTTTATCTAAATCAGCTAATAATAATTCACTTGCTTTTGATAATCTTGCTTCTGTATAACGCATTGCAGCTGCACTATCACCATCTATTGAACCGTTATTTCCTTGCATATCTATTAATGGCATTCGCATTTTAAAATCTTGTGACATTCTTACTAATGCATCATAAATACTTGTATCTCCGTGTGGGTGATATTTACCCATTACTTCACCACAAATACGAGCAGATTTTTTAAATGGTTTATCAGAAAAAATTCCAAGTTTATATACACCATATAAAATTCTTCTTTGAACAGGTTTTAATCCATCTCTTACATCAGGGATTGCTCTGTCTTGAATAATATATTTTGCATATTTACCAAATCTATCTCCTACAATATCTTCTAGGCGTTCTTTGATTAATTTATCATGCATATTATCTAATTGATCTAATTTTTCTTTAATAGTCTTACTCATCATAAATCACTTCCTCAATTTGGAATGAATCTTCTAATGTAAATGATACATGATTATCTATCCAATCTCTTCTTGATTCAACATTATTACCCATTAAAACAGAAACTCTTTGATCAGCATCACTTAAATCATCAATATGAACTTGAATAAGTGTTCTTGTTTTAGGATCCATTGTAGTTTCCCATAATTGGTCAGCATTCATTTCCCCAAGACCTTTATATCTTTGAATATTATATGATGATTGATTTTTAGTTAAGGCTTTTAATTCTTCATCACTCCATGCATAATGAATTTCATTTTTTCCTTTAACTTTTCTTGTGATTTTATATAAAGGAGGTAATGCTATATATACTTTTCCTGCTTCTACTAATTTAGTCATATATCTAAAAAAGAATGTTAATAATAATACTTGAATATGAGCACCATCAGTATCAGCATCGGTCATAATTATTATTTTATCGTAATTACATTTTTTTAAATCAAAATCAAGCCCAAAATCAGCTCCAATTGTATGAATTATAGTATTTATTTCTTCGTTTTTTAAAAATTCTTCTGGCCTAGTTTTTTCAACATTCAATACTTTACCTCTTAATGGTAAAATTGCTTGAAATTTTCTATCTCTACCTTGTTTTGCTGAACCACCAGCTGAATCACCTTCGACAATAAATAATTCATTTATATCTTTATTTTTACTTTGAGCTGGAGATAATTTTCCACTTAAATTAGTTTCTTTTTTGTTTTTTGCTTTTCCAATTCTTGCTTCTTCTCTAGCTTTTCTTGCTGCTTCTCTTACTTTATATGCTTTTAATGTTTTAGAAATTATTTCGTTTGCTAATTCTTTATTTTCTTCTAAAAAATAAGTGAATTTATCATAAAAAACATTATCTAATGCATTTCTTGCTTCTGGTGTTCCTAATTTAGATTTTGTTTGACCTTCAAATTGTAAAATATCTTCTTTTATTCTAACAGATACAATTGCAGTCATTCCTTCTCTTATATCTACACCTTCTAAATTTGGATCTTTTTCTTTTAATATATGGTATTTTCTTGCATAATCGTTAATTGATTTTGTTAATGCCATTTTAAATCCAACTTCATGTGTACCACCATCTATTGTTCTTACATTATTAACAAAAGATAATATTGTTTCACTATATGATTTTGTATATTGTAAAGCTACTTCTACTAATATTTCATTAAATTCTCCTGTAAAATCACAAACAGGGGCTGTTGTATCTTTTCCTTTATTTAAGAATTCAACATATTCATTAATTCCTTTTTCATAACAAAAAGTTTCAGTTTTTTTATCTTTTTCACTTATTAAAACCATTTTTAATCCTCTGATTAAAAAGGCTTGTTCACGCATTCTTTCTTTAATAGTATTATAATCATATACAGTTGTTGAAAAAATAGTTGGATCTGGTTTAAAATGAACTTTTGTTCCAGTTTTTTTACTTTGACCTAATATTTTTAAAGGTTCAATATCTTTACCACCATTTTTATATGTTTGAGTATAAATATTTCCATCTCTTTGAATTGTTACTGTTAAATATGTTGATAAAGCAGTAACTACAGATGATCCAACACCATGTAAACCACCGCTTGCTTTATATCCACCTTCACTTGAAAATTTACCACCAGCATGTAACACTGTATAAACAACTTGACATGTTGGTATATTTGATTTATGCATCCCACAAGGGACACCTCGCCCAAAATCTTCAACTGTTATTGAATTATCTTCATGTATTGTTACTATAATTTCATTTCCATATCCTGCTAAAACTTCATCTACTGCATTATCGATTATTTCCCATACTAAATGATGCAACCCCCTATGATCAGTAGAACCTATATACATCCCAGGTCTTTTACGAACTGGTTCTAATCCTTGAAGTATTTGAATGGAATCAGCATTATATTCTTGCTTTTTCGCCATAATCGCACATCCTTTTTATCGATATTATATCATATATAATATTATTAAACAATAATTTAAATTTAATTTTTTGTTGTAGTTTAAGTGAGATAATGTTATAATATTTTAGGTGATTTTTATGATTTACAATATTTTATTTTTAATATTAGCTTATCTTATTGGATCATTTCCTAGTGCGTTAGTAATTGGAAAATTATTAAAAGGTATTGATGTTAGAGAATATGGAAGTAAAAATCTTGGTTCTACTAATGCAGTTAGAACTATGGGATTAAAAATTGGATTACTTGTATTTATTTTAGATTTAATTAAACCAATGATTATTTTACTTATTGTTAAATTTAATTTATTTAATATAGAAGGATTACTACCAGCAGGAATATTTGGAATTGTTTCTTGTATTGGCCATTCATATCCAATATTTGCTAGATTTAAAGGTGGAAAATGTGTTGCTAGTAGTCTTGGAATTGTTTTATGTTTATCTCCTATTTGTGGAGTAATTGCGATTATATCATTTTTAATTAATATGCTTATTCATGGATATGTATCTGTTAGTTCTACTATTAGTACATTGTTAGTCTTAATTAGTTACATATTTATTTATTTATTTTTTGGTGGGGATTTAGAAGTATTAATCTGCTTTATTTTATTATGTTTATTAATCTGTTATAGACATATTCCAAATTATAAAAGATTGATTAAAGGTGAAGAAAAGTCATTTAAAAAAAGAAATCTAGTTTAAAACTTGATTTCTTTTTTTTATAAAAGGTAAAATTATAGATAATAAAACCATAACTCGATAATTTAAAAATGTTGTATCTACAAATCCATGAATTAATAAATAAAGTATTAAGAGTAATATCATTAAGTTATAATTATCAGTACTGAATGCTTCTTTTATTATACATATTATAAAATATATGAACATAATAAATCCAAAAATACCTGTACATGATAATATTTGTAAATAAATATTATGATAATTTTTTATCATTGTATTATAGTTTAAATTTAGATAATAAATAGATGTATGTGACCCTGTACCAAATATTGGATGTTTTATAAAATTTTCAATGCCGACTTTATATAAAATAAATCTTCCATTATCATCTAAACCTTTATCGAATAATATATTCAGCATTTTATCTAATATACCCGTAAAATATGTTGTTAAAATAATAATTATTATTGGAATAATCATACAATATATAATATCTAAAAATGTTTTTTTCTTATCGTTACTTTTTTTAAATAATATTATTATACTAATAATAAAAGTTGGAATTAATGCTAAAATACTTCCTCTACATTGTAAATAAACAGGTATAATTATTGCTATTAATGCAAAAAGTAAAAATATTTTCTTTTTAGATTCTAAATATAAATACAAAATAAATGGATAACACATCATAAATAATAATGCTATATGAGTTGAAAAATTAGACCAACACAACGTTATTTCTTTAGCATTATAAATATATTTTAAATCAAAATTATGATTTATTAAAAATACAAATATTTGTAATAACATAAAAATCATTAAGCATAACATGTTAATTGAAACATATTTTTGATTATCTTTTAAATCATCTTTAGTATTTAAAAAATAAATAATTGGAAGCATCCAAATTATAAATCTTAATAAATCATTAAATGCATATATAAAACTATTTTCATCTATTATATAACTTGCAATAACAGATAATATTATTGCAAATAAATATGTAAAATAACCATATAAAATAGGATTTTTAATATTTATTTTTTTTCTTTTTAATATATCGATTGTTAATATTAAAACTATTAAAATCATTGATCCATAATAAAAATAATAATTTATTCCATTACTAGGTAATTTAAATCCAACAACATATATTAAAAAAGCTGGAATTAAACTTCTTCTATCTAAATCAAGTTTTAAAATAAAGAAACTAAATATTACTAGTAGACTAGTAAATACAATATATCCACTAAATAAAAAATTTATAAACGCCAATATAAAGATTACTGGAATAAATAAATTGGAATTTATAAATTTTTTTATATTTTCTTGCATAATTATTTTTTACTATTCATTTGGTTCATTATTTGACGAACTTGTTTTTCAGAAGGTGTTCTTCCCATTCCTTGCATCATTGCTCTTATCATTTGTTCATTAACTGGAGGATTTTTCTCAAGTTGTCTTTTGAACACTTTCATAGCTACTAAAAACCCTATAATAAACCCAACTATAACTGCAATAATAGGTAAAGCAATTTGCCAACCTGTACTCATATATATAATCATAATTTAAAACTCCTTTTTTTTTAGTATTTTACACTAATATTAAAAAATATTCAAGCATATTCTTTTATCTCTTTACTTTTTTTAATTTGTTTGTTATAATAAATTATCAAAAAAGGAGTGTATAAAATGCCTAGAAAGATTACAGATGCTTGTCTTGCATGCGGAACTTGCCAAGTTGATTGTCCTGTTTCATGCATTTCAGAAGGAGAAATCTACGTTATAGATGCAGATTCTTGTATCGATTGTGGTGTATGTGAATCAGTATGCCCAGTTTCAGCAATAATCGCTGAATAAAAATTCCAAAATTTTGGAATTTTTTTTATTTATTAACCATTTTTATAATTTCTCATAGATTAAATATGGGAGGATAAAAATGAAATTAGGAAAAGCATATATTAAAAATCAAGATTTTAAAAACTTATATGATTTAAATGAAAGATTTTTAAGAGGAAATAGTTTTAATGATTTATATAGCTTTTATAAATTAGTTCCTAAAACTAAAAATATTGATAATTTAACAAATCAAGAAAGAATTTTACTTTTAATTCAAGAATATAATTTTGCTTTAATTGATTTAGCGTTATTTTTAGATACTCATCCAAATTGTAAAAATGCTATTGATGAATATTTATTTATTAATAAAGAATTAACTAAATTAAAACAATTTTATAAAAATAATTATGAAATGCTTGAATTAGATTTACCATCTAATTTAACTAATGAATTTACTTGGGCTTTAAAGAGCTTTCCATGGGAGGATAATTATAATGTGGAAGTATGAAAAAATTCTTGAATTTCCAGTAAATATTAAGAAAAAAGATTTAAAAATGGCTAAATATTTAGTTACTCAATTTGGTGGTGGAAATGGAGAATTAGGAGCGGCTTTAAGATATTTAACTCAAAGATTTATTATGCCTACAAATGAAGCTAAAGCTTTATTAACTGATATTGGTACTGAAGAATTAGCACATATTGAAATGATTATTACTATGATTTATCAATTAACTAAAGATGCTACTGTTGATGAGTTAAAAGAAGCTGGTTTAGATACTAATTATGCAGAACATGGTAATGCTATTTTTGCAAGTAATAGTAATGGAGTCCCTTTTACTGCTTCTTATATAAGTATTAGTGAAGATTATATTGCATGTTTATTAGAAGATTTAGCTGCCGAAGAAAAAGCAAGAGCCTGTTATGAACAATTAATGAATATGACTGATGATGTTGATATATTAGAACCGTTATCATTTTTAAGGCAAAGAGAAATAGTTCATTTCCAAAGATTTGGAGAAATGCTTGTTAAACTTCAAGAATTAAAAGAAAATAAAAATTAAAATTAATATATAAAAAAAATAAATCACAAAAGATTTATTTTTTTATTTAATTCTTTACTTACGCATTCTGGTACTAAATTTTTAATATCTTTTCTAAATGAAGCTATTTCTTTAACTACTGAACTTGATAAATAAGAATAATTTTTATTAGATGTCATAAATATAGTTTCTATTTCACTATCTAATATTTTATTTGTATCAGCCATTTGTAATTCATATTCAAAATCAGTTACTGCTCTTAAACCACGCAAAATAAAGTTAATATTATGTTTTTTAGCAAAATCAACGACTAATTCATCACAAGTTAATACCTTAACATTTTTAATATCTTTAGTAGCTTCTTTGATTAAATTATATCTTTCTTCTACTGTAAATAATGTTTTTTTATTTTTATTAATCGCAATAACTATATATAATTCATCAAACATTTTAGATCCTCTTTTAATTATATCTAAATGCCCATTTGTAATAGGATCAAATGTTCCTGGATACATACATTTTTTCATATTTTTACTCCTTTTTTAATATGGTTACTGTCATTATACCATATGATACTTCTTTTATTATTTTAAAATTATCATTTAAAATTCTATTTTCATTTAGATGTTCTAAAACAATTATAGCATTATCTTTTAATAAATCAAATTCAATTAATTTATCTATAATATTATTTAATATATTTAATTTATATGGTGGGTCTAAAAAGATTAAATCAAACTTAATATTATGTCTTTTAAAATAATTTAGTGCTTGATTATAATCATTTTTAATGACTAATCCATCTTTTTCATTTAAAATATCTAAATTTTCTTTAATTGTTTTTATTGCTTCATAATTATTATCTATAAAATAACATTTATTATAACCTCTACTTAATGCTTCAAGTCCTAATGAACCTGTTCCTGCAAATAAATCAAGACAATTATCGTATAATAAATAAGGTGTTATAATGTTAAAAATTGCTTCTCTTACTTTATCTATTGTCGGTCTAGTATAATCGTTTTTAATATATTTAATATTTCTTCTTTTATATTTCCCACTTATTATACGCATTTTAATCCCTCCCTTTTATCTATATATTATATAATATTTTTTAAATTATGTATATTTTTTTTTAGATTGTAAATAATAATATTGCAACTAAAAAAGTTGCAGAAGAATACCCCTATTCTTCTTGAAGTTAATTTATTTAACTTCACCTCTCCCTTTCACATACTTAACTTAAAAAAGAAAAAGGACTTTTTGTCCTTTTTCTATTTTGTTTTATCATTTTTTTTAGTTTTTGTTTTAGTTTTTTTTGCTTTTTTAGGTAATTTCATATAAATAAAAGTAAAATATATTGCAAATGCAAATACCATTGCAAAAACAAAATATAAGAAATAATTATCAGTAATTATTTTAGATGAAATCATAAAAACTGCAACAGTTAATAAAATAATCGCAAGTATAAATCTACTTAATTTATTATATTTTGTTATGTAATGACAAATTAATTCATTTAATCCTCTTAAATAAAGAATTATACCGATATAAAGTGATCCTTGTTTTTGAACCATTATTAAAACAGAACAAACAATATTTATAACAAATTCAATAAATAAAAATATTTGAACATTTTTATTTTGATTTATTTTTAATAATTTAAAAAATAATGTTACTGAATATAATATAAATAATACACCAATTAGATAAAATGTAATTGATTGTGCAACTAATAATTTTGGCCATAAATAATGATCTATTACTAAAAATATACCAAAAATATAAAAAATAATTGCCATAATTAAATTAAAATTTTTATTTTTCTTTAAATTTTGCATATTTCCTCCCAATAATAAGCCTAGAAATTTGAGAGATCTTTCTCTCTAAGGCGGAAATCTCTTTTTATTTGTTTTTAGGATTATTAAACTAGTAATCATTCACACCAACAAATCTCAATTTCCTGTTTATTATAAATTTGAGCTCACATATTATTTCTAGGCACTATTATTATACCACGAAAGCTTATTTAGTAAATAAAAAAAATCATCGATTGATGATTTTATTTTAATGCTTCTATTAAATCAGCTTTCTTCATTGAAGAATATCCAGTAATACCTTTTTGTTTAGCTAATTCTTTTAATTCAGTTAATTTTAAGCTTTCTAAATTAACTGATTCAGCTTCAACAACTGTTTCAACAACATTAACTGTATTTTCTACTAAAGTAGGATTTTTAGCTATTTCAACATATTTTTTGAATGTTTCCATATCATTTACAGCTAAATCAGCTAACATTTTACGGTTGATTTGAATATTAGCAACCTTTAATCCATTAATAAATCTTGAATATTTAATATCATTCATTTGGCAAGCCGCATTAATTCTTGCAATCCATAATTTTCTGAAATTTCTTTTTTTAGTTCTTCTATCACGGTAAGCGTATCTTAATGAACGCATTACTTGTTCATGAGCAGTTTTATATAAAGTATGTTTTGATCCAAAGTATCCTTTAGCTAATTTTAATGTTTTATTACGTCTTCTTCTTGTTACGTAACCACCTTTAACTCTTGGCATGTTTTTCCCTCCTCTTATAGCATATTACTTATAACAGATTTAATTCTTTTATAATCTGTTTTATGTAATGTTGTTTGTTTACTTAAATTTTTGTTTTGTTTATGAGTTTTGTTTTGTTTTAAATGTCCAGTATAAGCATGTCCTCTCATGATTTTACCTGAACCAGTTACTTTTAATCTTTTTTTGTAACCGCTATGTGTCTTTTGTTTTGGCATATTATCTTCTCCTTATATTATTTTTCTATTTTTTGTGCTAAAACTGCTGTTAAAATTTTTCCTTCTTGTTTGATATTTGCTTCGATTTTTGCACAATCTTCAAGTGAATTAATAAAATTAACCATTACTTGTTTTACTAAATCGACATGAGTAATAATTCTTCCGCTCATTCTTAAACTTACTTTGACTTTATCGCCTTTTTGTAAAAATTTTCTTGCTTGATTAGATTTTGTATCTAAATCATGTTTATCAATTGTTGGGCTTAATCTTATTTCTTTTACTTGAATAACTTTTTGATTTTTCTTAACTTCTTTAGATTTTTTTTGTTGATCATATCTAAATTTAGAATAATTAATAAATTTAGCAACTGGTGGCTTTGCATTTGGAGCAACCACATATAAATCTAAATCGCGACCTCTTGCTTTATATAAAGCATCTTTTTTAGTTAAAACTCCTAATTGTTCTCCATCATCTGTTATTACTAATAATTTATCAAATTTAATATTTTCATTTAGTAATTCATCGGTTTGTTTATTTTTGTTTATAAAAACACCTCCTAAATAATATAAAAAATGGACGCAGAATACGCCCATTAAAAATCATCAAAAATATTTTAAGTGACTTTTTACCTATCGATTCATCAATCAGGTGAGAAACGGGTGTTCTTCTTTCCACGAATTTTAACAAATTAATTATATCAATTATTAATTATTTGTCAATAGTTTTTTTTGAAAATAATTATATTTTCTAAAATAAATAAATTAACAATCAAAAGTACAACTAAATATATGTTTTTATATTCAAAAATATTATTATTAAACACTAATAAAAATAGTTCTTTATCTAGATTATTTTTATAAAGATATAAAAGAAAAACAATAATAAATGAGATTAAAATATTTATTTTATTGTTTGTTACTTCTTCTAAAATTGAAACAATTTCTAAAATTACTATAAAACTAATAAAGAAATTTATAAAATTTTTTTTAAAAATTAATTTATCAAATTTAAAAATATAATATTTATTCATTATTAAAATCAAACTAAAAAAGACTAATGAACAAATAAAAATTATAGTTAATTGATATATTTTTTTTGTATAAAAATTTTTAAATCTACTATAATTAATTATATTTATTATCTGATAACCTTTTTGATTAAATAAAACTAAAAATAAAATTATTAAATTAATTAAAAGTTCATACATTTTAAAAGTTTTAAACAAAAAATTTTCATATAAATATTTTTCTAAACACAAAAATTTATTAAAAGAATAAATAGCACCAGATATATATAATAAATAGCATAAAAATAGCCCATATAACGCAATTATAAAATAGATAAATGTTTTATTAATATTTACTTTAAAATGCGTATAAATTAATTTAAATCCCATATAATTCCTGGAGTGTTATATGCTTTTATATTATTAGTTGCTATTAAAAAAGTTTTATTTAAATAATTTTTATAGTATTTAATTATTTTTGATAATATTTCTTTACTTGAATCATCTAAATAAGTATCAACTTCGTCTAATATGTATAAATCTTTATTTTGTGATAAACAAATAATTAATGCTACTTTTTGTTTTGTTCCGTTAGACATTTTTTTTATTAATTTATTTTCTAAGTTAAATATTTTTTTTAAATCCATATTAAAATTGTTAGAACTATATAATTTAATTAAATCAAATGCATACATATCTTTCGGTAAAATATTTTTATCTGGAATATAACTTATGGTAAATTTTTTATTAAATTTAAATATTTGATTTTTGGATTTTTTTATGTTATATAATCCCGATATAAATTTTAAAATTGAAGTTTTTCCTATACCATTTTTTCCTAAAATGTAATAAATATTTTTTTCATAAATGATCATAGTTTGATTTTTAAAATAATTTTTTTGATAAAAATCAGTTAATTCTATTAATTTCATTTAAAACTAAATATTTATTCATTAAAGATAGATCATTTATTTTAAAATAAGTTAACTTAGGACTTATATAAGAAATATTATCAATATCAATTAAAAAACTTATATCTGATAAATAAATCAATTTATAATATTTTATAGGTATTAAGATATAATAATCATTTATTTTATAATTTATATTGTCATTATTATTTTCGTAATTTATATATAAATTATAATCATCATATATACTAGATAAATCGATATTATGTGAAAAATCATTATTTAATAGGATTTTTGCATTTTCTAAATCGAAAATATAATTATCATCTAATGAAATTAATTTATTGATATAATTATATTTTAAATTATCAATTTTAAGGACTAAAGCTGCTAAATATTCGGTATTTTCGTAGATATTTGTTATTCCATATAATCCTAAAAAATCAAATGTTTCATATTCATTTAGTAAAAAATTTATTGATCCTATATTGATTTTTGCATCTTCTAAATCCGTATTAATGATTAAATATGCTTCATCTATTTTTAGATTTGAAATTATATTTTTTACTTTAACATCATACGTATATGAATAAATGTATGTACTATTTTTAATGATTTCTTCATTATAATAAATATCTTTTATCTCTATTTCAAATTTAATTGTTTCTAAATTATTAGTAATATATGCATTATTTATTGATTTTTTATTAGTTAATTCTGTTTTTTTATTATTAAAATATAAATCAATATTAAAAATATCATTGTTTTTTATATTACAGTAAGAACTTTTTATTGAAAAAATATAATCATTTAATGACTTTGAATCTAATATGGTTATTAAAGCAATAATTAATACTAAAAAAATAGTAAAAATTGCTAATATTTTTTTTAATTTCATCTTATTTTAATTTTCTCCAATCTGTGATATTCGGTTGTATTTTTTATTAGTTCAAATCCACCTTTTTCAGAGGTAATAAAAAATATATAATTTTTTGCAACCCCATTTGTTAGATATCCTTTTCCTGTAATATATAAATTAACCATTGTTCCTGGATCTATTAAAATTTTTAAGGTAACTTTTTCATCTTCTTCTGTAGTGTTTTGGTTCGAAAAATCCCAATTAATTTTATTTTCTAAACCGGTACTAAATTTTTTTACTGTCCCTTTAACTGTAACTTGCAAATTTCCAGAATAATTTATGGATGTTTTTGTTTGTTTTTTGTATTTATATTCATAGTCATATTCAATTGCTGTATTTCCGTCGTTATAATATGAAAAAAGTGTTTCTTTTTTATATGTAAATGGTACTTTATCATTTATTGTATAGACTTTCCACCCAACAAATTTTTGTTTTCCTAATTTTTTATAGTAGTAATCATAATCTTTTTTAGTAAAATCATCTAAAAATTTTCCCTTTTCTAAAAAAATTTCTTCATAATTTTGATAACTTGCATCAATTGTTTTTATATTTATTAAAAGTATAAATATTAATAAAGTAAATATTTTTTTCATTTTTTCACCTCAAATATATATTTATCATTTAAATTATCAATTACTTTTTTTATTTAATAAGTAGTTTTAAAAACAAGATTAAATATTTTGTAATATTTTGTAGAAAAATATTTGATTTAGTTTAAAAAACTACATAATATTTTAAATTTTAACATAGTTTTTAATATTATGTTTCATAAATAATAACATATTGTCGAATATTATATTATTTAGTTTTTAAAACTATTAATAAAATGAAAATTAATTAAAAAGCTTTTATTATTTGTAATAGTACACTTTGCATAGGTAATGATAAAGATATAAAACCAAAAGTTTCAACCATTATTTATTACTTTTTTAATTATCAGTACAGCATAAAAAAATCATTACAAATTAATGTAATGATTTATAAAATTATGTTTTTTTACTAACATTTTAGAATAACTAATTTATTAAATTATAATTGTTCACGCACAAGCATTAATGTATATCCTAATAAATTTTTCCCTTTCCATTTTGATTTATCAAATCTATTAGTATCGTTCATCGATAAACCAATTCCCCAAATTATATCTTTTACAGAACATTCTACAATAGTTAAATTTCCTGTTTTTTTTAATTTTTCTTTCAATTCATTATTTTGAGAGAACTTAGCAATTAATCCTTGATATATTATAATTTGTCTAACTCCGTTCCAAATATTTTCATCATAACCAGAAACCATTCTTCCTAGTGATTTAATTTTAGCTACATCTGTTTCATTAAGAATTTCATTAGCAATTTTTATATCATTAAATTGAATTGCCTTTTTATACATCATATATTGTTCCATAGACGAAAACGTAATGTTATCTATTATAAAAGTAGATAAATACCAATTACTCAAATATCCATTTTCTTCTTCTGGATTATGAAAACAAATTAGTTTTATTAAAAAATTCTCACTTTCACAACTGAAATCATATTTAAATTCAATTTGATTATATCATATTTTTGAAATACACACAATTAAATTGTAGTTTTTTAAAATAAATTTTGAATTTTGCAAATTTCACTAATAAAAAATTACTTTGAATTAATTAATAACCATAAAAATATGAAAATAATAGCACTAATTTAATTTAATATTTATTCTAATATATTTAAACTAAATTAAAAAGGTATTTTTTTTAACTTGTTCAAATATGAAATAATTATTTCCATAATTAAGCATTTCTTTTCTTGTTATTACTATTATATAACACAAATAGACCCTACAAAGTAGAATCTACACTTTTTTTTGATGCGTCTACTTTATAGGGTCTATTTTAATATTTGATTGTTTTTTTATTTAGTTTAAAATGTTTAATTTATTCAATCGTATTTAAAATTTCTTTTACTTCTTCTATTAAATTATTTAATAATTGATTAGATTTTTCTAATGAATTACTATTAATTCCATAATAAATTTTTAATTTAGGTTCTGTTCCGCTTGGTCTTAAAATAAACCAATTATCTAAATCATCACTAAATTTAATCATATTTGTTTTTGGTAAATCAGTATCTTTTAAATAATCTATTTTATCAGTTATATTAATTGTTTTTAATTTAATATCGTTACTTCTAAAATATGATAAAACACTATTCATTTTAGTATTACCATCAATTCCTTTAAAATTAATACTTTGAGTAAATTCTTTATAATATCCATATTTTTCATAAATTTCATATAAAACATCAATTAAAGTTTTATTCATTTGTTTATAATAACAAGTAATTTCAGCAAGCATTGTAATAGCTTGAATAGCATCTTTATCTCTTACAAAATCTTTTATTAAACATCCATATGATTCTTCAAAACCAAAATAATAATTTAAATTATTGTTTTCTAACATAGTACATTTTTCACCAATATATTTAAATCCCGTTAATACAGTTATTGTATTAAGATTATTTGATTTTGCAATTTTTCTTGGTAGACTAGATGAAACAATTGAAGATAATACATAAGAATCTTTTTTTATTTTTTTAAATTTTGTTAAATAATCTAAAATTATTGAAGCCGTTTCATTTCCATTTAAATAAATATATTCATTATTATGCAATACTACAACACCTAATCTATCAGCATCAGGATCTGTAGCAAGTATACAATCAGCTTTTAATTTTTTAGCAATATCAATAGCTTCACTATAAGCAATTTTTTCTTCTGGATTAGCACTTTTTACATTAGAAAAATTTGGATCAGATGTCATTTGATCTAAAACATCAACTACTTTATATCCCAAATCTCTTAAAAATTTAGAAGCAAATACACTTCCAGTACCATGTAATGGAGTATAAACAAATAAAGAATTATCTTTTAAAACATTTTTATTAATACTAATTGTTTTTATATTTTCTAAATAAATTTTATCAATATCTTTACCAATTAAAGTAACTAATTCTAAATTTTTAGTATCTTCAATATTAAAAATATCATCAATTTTATTTATTTCTTCAATGATTTGTTCAACATATAAAGGTAATATTTGAGCACCTGTCTCATCATATATTTTATAGCCATTATATTCTTTAGGATTATGGCTTGCTGTAATTATAATTCCCCCACAAGCATGGAAATGTCTTATTGCAAAAGAAACTTCTGGTGTTGGTCTTAAACTTTCAAATCTATAAACTTTTATTCCTAAAGATGCTAACACATTAGCTGCAGCAATTGAAAATTCTTCTGAATAAAATCTGTTATCATATCCTATAACTAAACCTCTTGTTTTAGCTAAATTTTTATATCTCTTTAATAAATATCTTCCAAAACCTAAAGTAGCCTTTTTTATAATATAAATATTTAATTTATTTGTTCCTGGTCCAAGAACTCCACGCATTCCTGCTGTTCCAAATTCTAAATTTTTATAAAAACTTTCTTTAATTTCATCTTCACTATAATTTAATAATTGTTCTTTTAAATCCTCATTTACATTATTTAACCAATAATTGTATAAGGCTTTTACATCAATCATACTATTCCTCCTTATTTTTTTTAAATATATCAATTATACCTTCTAAAATTAAATTTTCATCTAGTATAATATTTTCTTCACATAAAGGTATAATCAAATTAGCTAATCCCCCAGTAGCAATCACTTTAAAATCACTATTTACTTCTTTTCTAATTCTTTTAATCATACCATCTACTTCACTTGCAGTACCATATGTAACACCTGATTGCATACACAAAATTGTATTATTTCCTAATACATTTTTAGGTACACTTAAATCAATATTAGGTAATAAAGCAGTATTTTTTACAAGTGAATTTATTGAAATATTAACACCAGGAGATATTACAACTCCCATAATTGTTTTATTCTTTACATAGATATATTTATTGGCTGTTCCTAAATCAACGATTAAACAACTATCTCCATATTTAAAACTACCAACACTAGAGCAAATCAAATCAGCACCTACTTCTTTTGGATTGATTGCTTTGACTTTTAAGCCTGTTTTAACTCCGGGAGTAATATTTATCGGATTTATTTTAAAATGCTTTAAAATCATTTGATTTATAAGGTTTGAGACATTTGGAACAACGCTTGATATAATTACATCAGAAATTTCTTTAATATTTATAAAATTTTTTATTAATAAATAATATTCATCAGCACTTTTATCTTTATCAGTATTAATTCTATAAGTGTTTAAAATTTTATAATTGTTTGCTGTTGCAAATAAAATATTGGTATTTCCAATATCAAATAATAATATCATATTTATCACTCACTTATTCCTATATTATAATTTTTTGATACTACATTTATTAAATAAACAACTGTTGGTGATAAAACTATATTAATAAAAAATTCTATAATAAAATTTATCCCAATATAATAAACTATTATATACATAATAGCATTCACTCCAGCATCTGTTGCAAAACCTAGTATTGGTTTATAAAAAAATACTAAGCAACCTATAAAAAATACAGATGTATTAATAATAGGGGCAATTAATGTTGCAATAATGATTGCTAATTTTTTATTTTTATTTTTAATTAAATTATAAACTAAACCAACTATTAATCCTGTTAAAATTGATTTTAACAATACAACTATAATAGTTCCAATAGGATTTAACGCATAAAAGAATTGTGCATCCATTAATAATACAACTAATCCCATAATAAATCCTAAAAATATTCCGCCTTTTGGTCCATATAAAATAGATCCAACAACTAATGGAATTAATGCTAGGGTAATACTAAATTGTCCTAGCGGAATTTTTATTAAGGATAAAGCCGCTACAATTGAGCCAATAATGCTTAATCCCATCATTCTTTTAATTTTAATACTATTTTTCATAATTTTCTCCTTTTTGGTCCTTAAAGGTACCTTAATTAGTTATATTATACTCTATATTTTTTTTATAAACAATATATATAAAATAAAAAAATCTCTTAAAATAAGAGAATTTTTTAAAACTTTATACAATTTAATAACAAATTAAAAACATCTTCATTAAGATTATTAACTGTAACTTTATTTAATTGATTATTATTATAAAAATGGATTTTATACGAATAAATATTTTCTTTTTTTCTAAAGTATGTAGTCTTTTTTTCTATTCCGATTAAATTATTATTTTTAATAATTACTGCATTTTTAAATAATCCTTGATAAACTATAATTTTATCATTAGAAATATTTATTTTATTATTTTTATACCTTATGTATGAAAATAAATAATTTATAATAAAAATAAATAAAAATATAAGAATTGAAACTATATAAAATTTATTTAAGTAAATATTTAAATTTGTATTTATAAAAACCGAAAGTAAAAATATTAATATAGTAAAATATAGTAAATAAGTTATTATTAAAGGTAATATTAAAAAATATTTAAAAGCATTTTTTTTAGGTAAGATATAATTATCTTCTAAATTATATTCATTAACTAATTTATTTAAGGTATCTTTTATTAATTTTGTTTTAACAAAAGGAATAAATATTCCATTATTATTTTGATTATTTTCGTTATTATTATAATTATTATATCCGATAGCATCCAGTTTTATTTCAGCAATTTTAAATAACCTTTTAATTAAACCATATTTTATAGTTATTGACTTTATATTTTCTATTTTTATTTGATAATTGTATTTAACAAATAAGCCATATGATATATAAATAACATCATTCATTCTAAATGCTTTATAATCATATAAATTTAAAATTTGAATGAGCAATGTTAAAAAATATAAATAAACTAATGAAATAATAAAATATAAATTAACCGATAAAAAATCTTTACTATTTTTTATTAATCCAAAATATAAAACTAAAAAAATTAATAAATAAATTATAATTAAAATACTTGAATATATTAGATGAATTAAAATTTTATCTTTTACTTTATATTTATAAATATCATTAATATTTATATTAGTTTTTTCATCATTAATATTAATTTTTTTATTAATAAAATTATATAATTCATCTATTAAATAACTATTATTAGTTATTTTTATTTCTGCTTTATAAAATTTTAATGCTGATCCTGAATCAATTTCTATAGTTTTTAAATTGAATAATTTTTGAATTAAACCTTGTTTTATATTTATAGTATGGATTTTTAAATATTTTAATGAAATATTTTTTTTAAATAAAAAGCCTTTTTTTAAATTAATTTCCAAATCATTATAATCATATATAATATTTTTATAATTAAAGTAAATTAAAACACATTCAATTAAATAAATAAAAACAAAAAATACTATAATTAAAGTAACTAAATATCCTTTTATTTTTATTTCGTTAAAAGCAAATAAAAAATATAAATAGATAATTAAAGAAACAAAAAAAGTTATTAAAATATTGTAATAAAAATATTTTTTAGATATTTTATTATTCATTATTATCACCGATTTTGTTTTTTACTAACATATATATTTCATTTTGCATTTTTTTTGCTTCGTTAATATCTAAACATTTAATAAAATGATCTGATCCAGCAGTTGAAACTTCTATTTTTGAGATATTAAATAATTGTTCTAATGGTCCTTGCATTAGTTCTATATCTTGAATTTGATTAACAGGTATAATCACTTTAGAAATAAAAATTACTCCTTTTATTATATATATTTTATCTGAATCATAATAATACTTATAGTTATTATACTGTAATTTTGTTAAAACAAATGTATAAAAAAAATTAAATATATTTAAACAAGTAAAAATAAGAATTAATATATAATTTAAGATATTATTAATATTACTATTAATAAATAAAAAACAAAATAAAATAGAAAAAACTAAAAAAATCAAAAAATAAGAGATTCTATACAATAATTTATATTTTATATAATTTTTAGAAATATTTTTAAATTCCATAAGCTTACTCCTTTTATAAAAAAATCCGTTTTAAAAACGGATTTTAATATTTGTATATTAAATTATTTTTTTAAATTATAAAATGATTTAATACCATTATATTGTGAAGCACTACCTAATTCATCTTCAATTCTGATCAATTGATTATATTTTGCAATTCTATCAGTTCTTGAAGCAGATCCTGTTTTAATTTGTCCAGCATTAGTTGCAACAGCAATATCAGCTATAGTAGTATCTTCTGTTTCTCCAGAACGATGTGAAACAACAGCAGTGTATCCAGCTCTCTTAGCCATTTCAATAGCATCAAAAGTTTCAGTTAATGTACCAATTTGGTTAACTTTAATTAAAATAGAGTTAGCAACACCTTTTTCGATACCTGTTTTTAATCTTTTTGTATTAGTAACAAATAAGTCATCACCAACAAGTTGAACTTTTGATCCTAATAAATCAGTTAAATATTTCCATCCTTCCCAATCATTTTCATCTAAACCATCTTCGATTGAAATAATAGGGTAACGATCACATAATTCTTTATAGAAATTTGCAAGTTCAACGCTTGTGAATTCTTTTCCACCTTCACCAGCTAATACATATTTTTTAGTTTCTGCATTGTAAAATTCACTTGATGCAACATCCATTCCTAAGAAAATATCTTTTCCAGGAACATATCCTGCTTCTTTAATAGCTTCCATAATTGTTTGTAAAGCTTCTTCATTTGATGATAAGTTTGGAGCAAATCCACCTTCATCTCCAACACCTGTATTATATCCTTTTGCTTTTAAAACTTTTTTTAAGTTATGGAATACTTCAGCACCCATTCTAATAGCTTCTTTAAAACTTGGAGCTCCTACAGGTAAAATCATGAATTCTTGGAAGTCAACATTGTTATCTGCATGTGAACCACCGTTTAAAATGTTCATCATTGGTGTAGGTAATTGTTTAGCATTAAATCCACCGAAATAGTTATATAAAGATACACCTAAATAATCAGCAGCTGCTTTAGCACAAGCCATAGAAACACCTAATATAGCATTTGCACCATATTTTCCTTTATTTGGTGTTCCATCAAGTTCAATTAATTTTTGGTCAATTTCAACTTGATTTAATGTATTCATACCAACGATTTCAGGTGCGATAAATTCATTAACATTGTTAACAGCTTTTAAAACACCTTTACCTAAATAGCGTGATTTATCTCCGTCTCTTAATTCTACTGCTTCATGTTCTCCAGTTGAAGCTCCTGATGGAACTAATGCACGTCCAAATGCACCACTTTCTGTAGTTACTTCTACTTCTACAGTTGGATTTCCTCTTGAGTCTAGAACTTCTCTAGCATAAATGTTTGTAATAAATGGCATAATATTTTCTCCTTTTATTTATTTTTGCATATATATTATACCATATAACAAAAAAAATTTAATAATTATTTTATTAATTAAAGAAGAAAACGCTTTTATATATTTGTTTTAAACATAAAAAAAGCTCTAACATATTTGTTAAAGCTATTTATAAATTATTTTTTTATTAAACTTTTACCAGTCATTTCTTTTGGTTGTTCTAAATTTAATAATTCTAAAAGTGTAGGTGCTAAATCACCTAAATTACCACTATTTAAACTTACACCTTGTTTAGTTAAAATAACAGGTACTCTATTAGTAGAATGCGCTGTATATGGTTTAAATGAATCATCAAGCATTTTATCTGCATTACCATGATCAGCTGTAATTAATGCAACACCACCATGATTTAATAATGCTTTATATACTTTTCCTAAACATTCATCAACTGCTTCTACTGCTTTAATTGTTGCAGGAATATTTCCTGTATGTCCTACCATATCACAGTTAGCAAAATTTAATATAATTGTATCAAATTCTTCTTTATTAATTGCATCTAATACTTTATCTGTAACTTCATAAATTGACATTTCTGGTTTTAAATCATATGTTGCAACTTTAGGTGAATCAACTAAAATTCTTGTTGAATTAAAAATATCTTTATCTACTCCACCATCAAAGAAGAATGTAACATGAGCATATTTTTCTGTTTCAGCAATTCTTAATTGTTTTAACCCCATTTTTGATACATAATCACCATATGTATTATTTAAATCTTGTATTCCAAATGCGACATCACCTAAAACTTTATCTGAATAAAGCATCATTGAAACAAAATAGATATCTGTCGGTCCATTAGTAACATCTAATTTATTTAATCCAGTTTCTTTTTGTGTATAAGCATTACTAGGATTTGATAAAGCTGTTCCGATTTGGATTGCTCTATCTGGTCTAAAATTAGCAAATATTACAGCATCGCCATCTTCAATCATTCCACTTTCATCTACTATAAATGGTTTAATAAATTCATCAAATACACCATTTTCATAGCTTTTTTTAATAGCATCAATTGGATCATTATAATGAGGCCCTATATTTTTAGTCATTGCATCATATGCTACTTGAATTCTATCCCAGTTTTTATCTCTATCCATTCCATAATATCTACCACCAACTGTAGCAATTTTACAGATATTTTGATCAATAACTTGTTGTAAATATTTACTTGCAGAATCAGGAGCAACATCACGACCATCTAAAAAAGCGTGATAATAAATTTTTTCTACTCCTTCTTTTTTTGCAAGATCAAATAAAGCTAATATATGATCAATTCTTGAATGTACTCCACCATCACTACATAATCCTAAAATATGTAATTTACTATTATTTTTTTTAACTCTAGAAATAGCTTTTAAAAAATATTCATTTTTATAAAAATCCCCATTTTTAATTGCAACATTTATTCTTGTTAAAGATTGATAAACAATTCTTCCTGCTCCAATATTTAAATGTCCAACTTCACTATTTCCCATTTGTCCTTCTGGTAATCCGACATCATTACCACTTGCTCCTAAAGTACTATTAGGATAATGACTTATTAAATAATCATAATTTGGAGTATGTGCTAAACTAATCGCATTTCCTTCGCTTGGTTTAGCAAGTCCAAATCCATCCATTATGATTAATGCAACTGTATTTTTCATTTTTTTTAACACCTCAATTATATTATATCTAATTTTTTTATTTTTGCATTAAATATGATTATGTAAACGCTATTTTAAAATAAAAAAGTCTTTTTAAAGACTAATTTACATATATTTTAATTTTATCTCCTGATTCTTTTTCAAAAACAAATATATCGCCATTTATTAAATATCCATTAATAAGTAAATCAATATCAACGCCTTCTAATAATTTTGATATATCAACTCCATTAATTTTAATTTGTTTTGTTTTAACTTTATTTATTAATTTTTTAAAAATGTTAAATGGTAATTTAAAATCAAATTCGTTATTTTTTTTAGTTTTAATATTTATTCTTACAGTTTTATTTTCTTCCAAATTATCCCTCCATAATTTAATATATGGAAAATTTAAAATATTGTTAATAAAAAAAGAATAATTAATTCTTTTTTAATAAATCAATTATTCTTTTTGAAATTTCATCAAATGCCATACCAGCATATGTGTTACTATCATATATATAAGTTCCATCATGTTTTACAATTGGAATTTCACCTAAAAATTTAGTATCTAAAATGTTTGCTACTTCCAATCCTCCACCAGTACCAAAGATATAATCTTTTTCCTTATTTATCGGATTTAAATAGTAACTCATATTTTCAATAACACCTAATAAATTTTGATTCATTTGTAAAGCACCAATTCCTGCTTTAACAGCAATATCAGATGCATTGTGATTTGGAGTTGTAACTATAATTACATTTGAATTTGGAATTAAATTTTTTAAATCAATCATTACATCTCCAGTTCCTGGAGGTAAATCTACAAACATATATTCAATATCATCACTCCATAATGTATCATTTATAAAATGTCCAAGCATTTTTCCTAGCATTGGACCACGCCACATTAATGGTTTACCTTCAGTAAAATAAGATGTTGAAATATATTCAATATCATTGATTGTAGCAGGAAAAATTTTTCCATTTTGTAAGCCCATGATACTTACATCTTCTTTTTTTAAGATGTTTGGAATAGATGCTCCATATATATCAGCATCAATTATTCCAACTTTTTTTCCAAGTCTACTAAATGAAAAAGCAAGGTTTGCACATACACTTGATTTACCAACTCCACCTTTTCCACTTTCAACTAAAATATATGTCTTATTTTTATTATTTTCTTCTAATGAATCCATAAATTCATCAATTATTTCAATTTTAATTCCACTAAAATTATATTTAATTTTAACTAATTTAGTTAATTCATGTTTAAATTTATTTAAATTATCAACATTACTTTTATCCATTTTAACTTTAACAAATATAACATCATTTTCTTCTAAATTTAAATCTAATAAAGAATTTAATTCTTTTAATGTTTTATTAAAATTATAATCGATTAAATTTAAAATTTCTTCTTTTAAAATAGAAATATCTTTCATTTTAAAAGTCCTTTCTTTCTTTAATTTCTTTATTAATCATTTCTAAAAATTCTTTTCTTGTTACTGTAAATTGTTCTTTTTTACCATATTTTCTATATGTAACTAAATTATTATTAACTTCATTATCACCAATAACTAATTGATAAGGAATTTTTAATGTTTGAGCTTCTCTTATTTTATATCCTAATTTTTCATCACGATAATCTTTTTCAACTCTTATTTTGTTATTTAATAATTCATCGTAAATACTATTAGCATATTCTTCATGATATTGGTTATTTACAGGAATTAATTTAACTTGAACAGGACTTAACCAAGTAGGGAAAGCTCCACCAAAATGTTCAATTAATATACCTATAAAACGTTCTAATGAACCAAATAATGCTCTATGTAACATAACAGGACGTTCTTTTTCACCTTTATCATCAATATATGTAATATCAAATCTTTCAGGTAAATTCATATCTAATTGAATAGTCCCACATTGCCAAATTCTATTCATTGAATCTTTTAATTTAAAATCTAATTTAGGACCATAAAATGCTCCATCACCTTCATTAATTTTATAAGGTTTATTAATAGATTCTAAGGCGCTTGCTAAAGCTTTTTCGGCTTCATCCCAAATTTCAATAGAACCAATATATTTATCAAGAGGTCTTGTAGATAATTCAATATTAAATTGTAAATTAAATTTAGAATAAACTTCTTCATATAATTTAACAAGTTTTGCGACTTCTTCAACTATTTGATCTTTTCTCATAAAAATATGAGCATCATCTTGAGTAAATGTTCTTACTCTAAATAAACCATTTAAAGCTCCACTTGCTTCATGGCGATGAACAAGTCCTAATTCACCTATTCTTAATGGTAATTCTCTATATGAATGTATTTGATTTTTGTAAACTAAAATACTTCCAGGACAATTCATTGGTTTTATAGCAAATTCATGATCATCAATTGTTGATGTATACATATTTTCACGGTAATTAAACCAGTGACCAGATATTTCCCATAATGTTTTATCTAACATAATTGGAGTTTGGATTAATTTATATTCATTTTTTTGATGAATTTCCATCCAATAAGCTTCTAATTCTTTTCTTAAAGCCATTCCTTTTGGTAACCAAAATGGAAAACCAGGTCCATATTCACTTATCATGAATAAATCTAATTCTTTACCTAATTTACGATGATCTCTTTTTTTTCTTTCTTCTAAAATATTTAAATGATTTTTTAAATCATCTTCTTTAAAAAATGCAACTCCATAAATTCTTGTTAATTGTTTATTGTTTGAATTTCCTCTCCAATAAGCACCAGCTAAACTTAATAATTTAAAAGCTTTAATATTTTTAGTATTTCCAATATGTACTCCTCTACATAAATCAGTAAAATCATTTTGAGTATATATTGAAATATCTCCTTCAAGTTCATTAATTAATTCAAGTTTATATGGATTTTCTTTAAATAAATTTAATGCTTCATCTTTTTTTACATTTTTTCTTATAATTTCAATTTCTTCTTTTTTAATTTTTTGCATCATTTCTTCAATTTTAGGTAAATCTTTATCAGTTATAGAAATATCACCAAAATCTATATCATAATAAAATCCTTCTTCAATTGTTGGACCAATTCCAAATAACGCATTTGGATATAATCTTTTTATTGCATGTGCAAGTAAATGAGCACATGAATGATTTAAAATATTAAATGCTCTTGCATCATCATTTAATATAAATTCTAGTTTAGCATCTTCATTTATTTTTTCATTCATATCAATTAATTCATCATTTTTTATAGCAGCAACCATTTTTTTTGCTAATGATAAAGAAATTTTAGATGCTATTTGATAAGCTGTTAAATTATTTTCAAATTCAACTTTACTATTATCTTTTAATGTAATTAACATATTTAAAATCTCCTTTTTTAAAATAAAAAAAGTCCTTATAAAAATAAGGACGAATTATCGCGGTACCACCTTAATTCTGGTTTTATCCAGCACTTAAATCTTTAAAGCAGATATACTTAATCTCATTTCCTAGATTAACTCCTTGAGTAGTAATATTTTAGTTAGTAGCTTACACCATCCTACTTCGCTTAATTTTAAAATATCGTGTCTCAAATCAACGCTAAATTAATTTTATATTTTTTTTTATGCTTTGTCAATATTAAATTCATCAGTATCAAGAATAATTGTAACAGGTCCATCATTTAAAAGTGATATTTTCATATCACTACCAAATATACCTTCTGATACATCTATTCCTGTTTCTCTTAATTTTTTATTAAATAATAAATAATATTCATTTGCAAGTCGTGGTTCTAATGCGGATATAAATGATGGTCTGTTTCCTTTTTTTACTGAACCATATAATGTAAATTGTGAAATTGATAATATTTTACCATTTACATCAAAAATATTTTTATTCATTTTATCTAATTCATCTTTAAATATTCTTAACTTAATTATTTTATTTACCATATAATCAATTTCTTTTATTGTATCAGTGTCTTTAAATCCTACAAATAGTAATAATCCTTCATCTATTTTTCCTGTTATATTATTATCAACAACACATTTTGCATAACTTACTTTTTGCACTACTACTTTCATATTATTCCCTTATTATTTTATATATATCTTTTATTTTTTTAATATTAACAATTAAAACATCTAATTTATTTTTATCAGAAATCAACAATTTAAATTTAATAATATCTTCAAAATTATTATTTGTTTTGGCACTTACTTGAGCAATTTGAACATCATGTAAATTAATTTGAGTCATTAATTCATTTAATGTATTATCTCTGTGTTTTGCAGTTATTAAAATTTTTACAGGAAATTTTCGATTGATATTTGTAGCCCATTCTGCTTTTAACAATCTAAATTTATCAATATTTTCTAGATTTTTACAATCTGCTCTATGAACAACAATTCCTGTTCCTTTACTTACAAATCCGATAATTTTATCACCTGGAATTGGATTACAACAATTACCAAGTCTTAATTGAGGATTTGTTAATCCTTCAATTATTACACCTGTTTGACTATTTGATGTAAGTATTCGATTACTTCTTTCAATTTGTTTTTCTAAAATATCATTAACGTTTACTTTTGTTCCTAATATTTTATTTATAATTGTTTTAACACTTATTGTATTTTTACCAATTTCAAAATATAAATCATCAATATCCGATATATTATTTTTACCGAAATTGTTTTCTAAAAATTCAGTTGTAAAACAAAAATCTTCTATTTTATTTTGTTTTAACTCTTTTTCTAATTCAGTTTTACCTGTTAAAATTAATGTTTCTTTATTTTGTTTATTAATAAAAGCTCTTATTTTATGTTTTGCATTTTGAGTTTTTACAATCTTTAACCAATCTTCACTAGGGCCAAATGAATTTTTATTAGTTTTAATCGAAACAACATCTCCATTAACAAGTTCATAAGTTAACGGAACTATTTTATTATTAATTATTGCTCCTGTAGTTTTATTTCCTAAATCTGTATGAATTCTATACGCAAAATCTATTGGTGTAGATCCTTTAGGTAAATCTATAATTTCTCCTTTTGGAGTAAAAACATAAATTGTTTGATCTAAAATATCACCTTTTATTGTTCCTACAAATTCTTCTGCATCTTTTAATGTATCTTCATCTTTAGTTAGTTCTAATAATTCTCCATACCATTTAAGTTTATGAGCTATTTCATATTGTTCTTTTTCTTTTGAATAATTTAATCCTTCTTTATATGCCCAGTGAGCTGCAACTCCATTTTCTGCAATTTGATCCATTTCCAATGTTCTTATTTGAACTTCAAATATTTCTCCTCCATCACCAACTATTGTTGTATGTAATGATTGATACATATTAGGTTTTGGAACTGCAATATAATCTTTAAATCTTTTAGGAATTGGAACATAATGAGCATGAATAATCCCTAAAGCTTGGTAACATGTTTCAACTTTGTCAACTATAACTCTGATTGCAAAAATATCATAAATATCATCTAATTGTTTATTATATTTAGTCATTTTTTTATAAATACTATAAATATTTTTAACTCTTCCTTTAATTTTAAAATTATTAAAATGATATTCACTAAATAAATTAGTTATAGATTCAATCATTTCTTCAACTAAAGAATTTCTTTGACTTTTACGGTTTTTAACGTAATTACTTATTAAATGATAACTATATGGATCAATATATTTTAACGCTTTATCTTCTAATTCTGCTTTTATTTTATACATCCCAAGCCTATTTGCAATTGGAACATATATATCTAATGTTTCTTTACTTATTCTTACTTGTTTTTCATATTGCATAACATCAAGTGTTCTAATATTATGTAATCTATCTGCTAATTTAACTAAAATTACTCTTATATCTTTAGCCATAGCAAGAAGAATTTTTTGATGATTATTAATTTGAGCTATATCAAATGATTGAAATTTAATTTTTTCAATTTTAGTTAATCCTTCAACCATTTCAGAAACATCCAAATTAAATTCTTGTTTTATTTCATCTAAACTTGTTTCTGTATCTTCTATAACATCATGTAATAAACCAGCTATAATTGTGTTTGGTCCAGCATTTATTTCAGATAAAATAATTGCAACAGATAATGGGTGAATAATATATGGACTACCATCTTTTCTAAATTGTCCATCATGTTTTTTATATGCATAATCAATAGCTTTATTAATTAATAATAAATCATCTTCGTTATGGATATATAATGAAACTTTTTCTAATAAAGTATCATTTAATTTTTTTAAATCATCCATCTTACCACCACCAAACTTTTTTTAAAATTATAATTCCATTAATGTTAATACATCATAATCTTTTAATAGCTCTCTACCTTTTAATTCTTTTAATTCAGATAAAAATGCAATACCTGCAACAACTCCACCTAATTTTTCAATTAATTTAATTGTCGCAAGAACTGTTCCACCTGTAGCAAGTAAATCATCAATTATAATTACTCTTTGTCCTTTTTTTATTGAATCTTTATGAATACATAATGTATTAGATCCATATTCTAAATCATATTTTACTTCAACAGTTTCTCTTGGTAATTTACCAGGTTTTCTAACAGGTACAAATCCAATATTTAATTCATAAGCAACAGGACATCCAAAAATAAATCCTCTAGCTTCTGGTCCCATTACTACTTCTGCATTTACTTTTTTTGCAAATTCAATAATTTTATCACACGCATATTTATATGCATTACCATCTTTCATTAAATTTGTAATATCTTTAAATAATATTCCTTCTTTAGGAAAATCAACAACATCAACAATATAATCTTTTAAATTCATTTTTTTCACCTCATAATATTTAATTATATCATAGTTTTAAAAAAATTATATTATTTATTTTTAAATAATACTTTTTTTATATTTATCATATATTTATTTAGGTGATATACTTGTCTAAAAAAAATATGTTATATAGTGTTTATATTGTATTAATACTTGGATTTATTATTAAATTTATTGCCTTAATTCAAAAAATAATTTTAACTAGATTATTAAATAGTACTGGAATTAGTTTATATACATATATAATGCCTACTTTAGGTTTATTTATTTCTATTTCACAGTTTAGTTTAAATTTAGGTATTACAAAATATATTTGTAAAAAAATAATCAAAAAACCATATTCAAATAGATCAGTTATGATTAAATCTTTTATTTTTTCAAGTATTTTAAGTTTAATTTTAATAATTATATTATTAATATTTAGTAAGTATATAACTAATAATTTATTAAAAAATTTAGACTTATATTATCCGCTTATTGCTATTATTCCCCTTATTCCTCTTACAAGTTATACTGGTATTTTAAAAGGTTATTTAAGTGCCTTTAAAAAAATAAAAGAAACTCAATTTTCTAATTTAGTAGAACAAATTACACATTTCATTTCAATGCTAATATTAATTTATATATTTAAAAATTCACTTATTTTAATGGTTTTTGGAGCTATTTTAAGTATTTCAATAGGTGAATTTAGTTCTTTATGTTATTTATTATTAATGGTTAAAAAAATTACTAAATTGTTACCTTTAAAAATCAATAAAGAAAAAGAATTAATTGATGTATTAACTGTTTCTATTCCAAATACAAATATCAGATTATTAGGAAATTTAACTTATTTTTTAGAACCAATTATTTTTCAAAGAGCTTTAACAAGCATTAATTTTAATATTAAAAATATAACTTTACTATATGGATATATAAACGGATATTCAATTCCATTATTATTAATGTCAAGTTTTATAGTATTAACTATATCTAATATTTCAATTCCTTATATATCTGAATCAATTAGTAAAAAAAATAATATTAAATTATTTAAAAATATCAATTTAATATTTTATATTACAAGTTATTTTGCTTTAATGAGTACAATTTTACTTTTATTTTATTCTTATGATTTTATGAATTTATTATATAAAACAACAAATGGTGCAAAATATGTAGAATATATGGCAATTCCTTTTATATTTTATTATTTTGAAAGTCCAATTTCTACTATATTAAATCTTTTAAATAAATCAAATAAGTTATTTATTATTAATTTTTTTATTAATATTATAAAACTTATTGGAATTTATTTATTATGTAAAATTCCACTTTTGAATGCGCATGGATTAACTATTTCTTTTATATTAAGTATAATTTTTACTACTTTATGTTATTATAGTTTATTAAAAAATGAAATTAATTATAAAATTAAATTAAAAACATTTTTTTATTATTTAATTTTCTTTATATTTTTATGTTTTATAAAAAAACTTTTAGTGATTTTTAATTTCCATTTTTTAATTGAATCATTAATTTTTATTTTATTAATTAGTTTATTAATGTTTA
Organism: uncultured Anaeroplasmatales bacterium; assembly: GCA_964478425.1. Classification (GTDB taxonomy): domain Bacteria; phylum Bacillota_I; class Bacilli_A; order Acholeplasmatales; family WRBM01; genus CAYZIB01. The sequence continues at coordinate 64,880 of CAYZIB010000005.1, forward strand.
AATTTTATTTAAAAAATAAAGACAAATTTATTTAATTAATTATTTTTGGAATGATTAATTTATTATTATCATATGAAGCATAATATATATCATTTATATTTTTATTTTCTAATTTTAATAATTCATAAATTTTATCTTCAGTAATATTTAAATATGTTAAATAATCTTTGATTATTTTTCCTGATATTATTACTGGAAACAATATTTTATCTTCTTTTTTAAATACTGATAAATTACCACTTGTTTCAAGAATAGCTAATTTTATTTCACTAATACAACATACATTTTGATTTCTCATTTGACAGATTAAATCATCTATTGTATAAAAACATTTTTTCATATTTTTTAAATTTATTTTACCATCATAAACTAATATAATTGGATTTCCATCTAAAATATTTCTTAATTTTGGAAATTTTAAATTTAAAAAAGTAACTAATTTTTGAATAATTGTTAAAAAAATTAAAGTAATTATAACATAGAAAAATGGCACACTATTATTTTCAATTCCCATAGCTCCAATATCAGCAACAATTAATAATAAAATCAAATCAAAAACTTGAAGTTGTCCTACTTCTCTTTTTCCTAATATTCTTACTATAAAAGCTATTAAAAAATAAATTATAATAGTTCTTAAAATTATTTCATAAATCATTTTATCACCAATAAATATTTTTTGAATAAATTATATATTTTATACATATTATTTACTGGTGATAAAATGAATAAGATTAAACCCGTAAAAATTTATTTTTTATTTTTTTTATGTTTGTTTATAACAAGTTTAATTTATTTAATATTATTAAAAAAAGGAATTTTTGTTTATAATGATAAAAATTTAATTAAACATACATTTATAATCGGAATCTTAAATTTCTTTATTTTAGGGATATTTGCTGGTAATAATAAGCAAAATAAAGGATTATTTTTTGGATTTATATATGGTTTTATTTTTTTAATTATTTTAGGATTAATAAATTTTTTAAATAATGATTTATTAACTAAAAATTTTATTGTAAAATCTATTTTATATTTAATAAGTTCATCAATTGGTGGAATTATTGGAGTAAATATAAAAAAATTTATTTAATTTTATCATTCTTTTAGTTATAATATTAATGGTGATTAATAATGAAAAAACCATTAAGTTATATCTTAAGACCAAAAAAATTAGAAGATATTGTTGGTCAAGATGAATTATTAAATAAAGATGGATTAATATATAAAATGATTAATGAAAAGCAATTATTTTCTTTAATTATAACAGGAAATCCTGGATGTGGTAAAACTAGTATTGCTAAAATAATTGCTGATAATTTTAGTGATAAATTTTATTTTTTAAATGCTTCTTGTGAAGGAAAACAAATTTTAAAAGATATTAAAGATGAATTAACTTATAAAGATAATGTTATTTTAATTATTGATGAAATTCATCGTATGAAAAAAGATACTCAAGATTTTCTTTTACCTTTTTTAGAAGATGGATCAATAACATTAATAGGTCTTACAACAGAAAATCCATATTATTCAATAAATCCAGCTATAAGATCAAGATGTCATATTTTAAAATTAAAAGAATTAACTAATGATGATATCTTAAAAATTCTTTATAATGCTTTAGAAAGTGATGTTATTGAATATAATGTAAATATTACAAATGAAGCATTAAAATATATAGCTCAAATTTCAAACAATGAAGCAAGAAAAGCATTAAATATGCTTGAACTTGTTTTATTTAACTATAAAAATAATGATTTAATAACATTAAATGATGCTAAAAAATTATTACTAAAACCAAACTTACCACTTGATAGTGATAAGGAAAATTATTATCAATTATTAAGTGCCCTTCAAAAATCAATTAGAGGGAGCGATGTTAATGCTTCTATTCATTATTTAGCAAGATTAGTTGTTTTAGGAGATTTAATAAGTATAACAAGAAGACTTATTGTAATAGCTTATGAAGACGTTTCTTTAGGAAACCCCCAGCTATTACCTAGGGTTGTTACTGCTTGTGATGCAGCATTAAAAATAGGTTTACCAGAAGCAAGAATAATTTTAGCAAATATTGTGGTTGATATGGCTTTATCTCCAAAATCTAATTCAACATATCTTGCACTTGATGAAGCAATTAACGATTTTAATAATGGTATTTATTCTGAAATACCTAAAAATATAATTAATAGTGAAATAAAATTTAATAATGAAACATATTTATATCCTCATGATTATAAAGATGATTTTGTTATTCAAAATTATATGCCACATAAAATACTTTATAAAAAATATTATAAACCTAAAACAAATAGTAATTACGAAACAATTTTAAAAGAACGATACGAAAAAATTGATAAATTACTTGATAAAGCAAAAGAAAATATTAGATCATAATTTTTTAATAATTAAGTCATAATCATTATCGATTATAAAAGGTATTTGTAATCTTTTTATTTCATCTTTATATTTTAAGATATATTCATGTGTTTCATTTAGATATATGGCATAATCTGAATCTAAAAATTCAACTGAATTTAAATATGAATCTTGTTTGAAAATTATTTTTGTTGTTAATAATGTTTTTAACATTGAAGGTATTTTAATAATGTTTTTCATTATACATAATAAATAAATTCCATATTTTTCACCTACTTGTGAAAAATATATTAATTTATTATAAATATTTTCTTTAATATTTGATTTTTCTATAAATTCAAGTCCATTAATGATAATAAATATGCGTGGAATGTTTTTTAATTCCTCGCTTTTATTATTTAATTTTGAATATTCTTCTATTTTAAGCATATTAAATATTTCCATTCTTTTATCTAAAATATTTGATATTTTTTCTAAATTTAAATTGAATAAACTTATATCATTATCATACGATTTTGTGTTTAATATAAATTTTAGACTTGTATATTCTTGATAATTGTCTAATATATATAAATTAATATCTTGATTATATAAAAAATTTGAAATTAAAAAACTCTTTATAAAAGCTATATTTTCTTTATTGTTTAATAAAATCAAAATATTTTTATTAATATTAAAATCATAATATGAAATTTCTTTTTCTAAATTAATGCCTATAGGAATTAAATTTTTTTCTTTTTTTAACCACATATTTTTTAAAGTAATTATTTCTTTAAATTGATTATTTACTTCTACTTCTAAATTATTATTATTCAATTTACAATAAACACTTGTTTCCAATACTTGATTTAATTTATTTTTAAATATTTCTAAATTAAAATTATGAATTATTATAAAATTATATTTTGTATATAAATATCCTGTAATAAAATCTAATTGTTTATATTCAACATTTAACCCATTTAAAATATTTTTAATCAAAATATTTATTTCATTTGATTTATTAATTTGTAAGTTATAATTAAAACTTGATTCATAATCTGATAAATAGCTAATATTTATTTTATGAGTTTTAAAATCTTTTATATTTGATAAATCAATATTTTTAAAATAATCTTTTACTTTAATTAATGATTTATTTAATTTTAATTTATCAAATCGGATTTTCTTATAAAATGATTTAATTGAATTATTTGATAAAAATATTAAACTTAAACTTAATAATAAAAGAGTAATTAATATGAGTCCTATTTCTCCTACTATATAATATATTCCTAAAAAAAGTAAACCCCCTATAATTCCTCCTCCAAATACAAAATCATTAGAATAATTTTTTATGTATGAACTATATAAATTAAATAATCCTGATAAAGGATTTTTATTTATGTTTATTAAAAATTTATATACAGAAATATGACTTAAAAGCATTAAACATGTAAATAATAAAATAAAGCCTTGAAATGGTAATTTTTTTATATTTAATCCTTTATGAAAAATAAGAAGCTTTATTCCTAAAATTATTAATAAAAATATAAATAACAAATACCATTCTCCAAATAGTATTTTTAAAAAAATTTTAAATCCTAAACCTATACTTCCTAATTCAGTTAATATTACAAGTAAAAAAATTAAAATTAAAACTCCTGTTATTTCTAAATAAAATTCTTTATTTTTACTTTTTTCATCACTTATTCTTATTTTTTCTTTTACCATATATTTTCACCAAATATATTATAGATATATAAATTATAAAAAAATGTCATAATTTATTAATTATTAAAGTTAATATAAAAAAATCCCTTTAGTTTAAACCTAAAAGGAGTTTTTTAATATTATAATTCATTAAAAAATTATAAGAGATAATGCTAAATAACATATTTTATATTTAATTTTTTTCACTAGCAATTATAACAGGAATTATAAATGGATTTTTCTTTGTTTCTTTAAATAGATATTTAGATACTTCTTGTTTTAATTCTTGTTTATAATCATTCCATACAATATATTTTAATTTAAAATATTTATCAGTTATTTTATTAAATATTTCTTTTATACCTAAAAATAATTCTTCACTATCTTTTACATAAACAAAACCTTTAGATATAATTTCTGGACCATAATTAATTAATCTTTTTCTTGTATCAATATTAGCATTTATTAACACAATTCCATCAAGAGATAATATTTCTCTTTCTCTTAATACAACATCATTTACATCTCCAGCAATTAAACCATCAGATAATACTTCTTTTAATGAAATAGTTTGTTTTTTTGAAACATAGTTTCCATCAATAAATTCAATCATCTCACCTTTATCAAGTAATATAATATTTTCATCACTATATCCTAATTGTTTACAAATATTTTTATGAGCATATTGATGTCTATATTCACCAATAACTGGAATTGAATATTTAGGTTTTACCATATTATATAATAATTTAATTTCTTCAGCATAAGCATGTGATGATTCTAAAATATTTTTATCAATATTAAACATTGTAACATCATTACGATATAATAAATCAAGAGTTCTAGCTGCCATTTTTTCTACTGTTGGATTAGGTAATGTTAAAATAATTACAGTATCATCTTTATTTATATGGATTAATCTATCAAGTTTTTTACACATTCTTTGTAACATATAAAATGGTTCATGTCTAACACCTGTAACAAGTACAACAAGATCTTTATCATTATTTGTATTTTTATCGTCGATATATCTTAAATTAACAAATGAATCAAGAGGAACCTTAATATAACCTAAGTTAATTCCGATATCAACTATTCTTTGAGTTTTTCTACCGATAATAGCAATCTTTTTATTGTATTTTAATGCTAAATCAATTATTGTTTGTATTCTTCTTAAATCACTTGAATAAATACTAAAAATCATTCTTCCTTTACTTGATTTAAAACAATAATTTAATTTATGCATAAAAGCATAATAATCTCCATTTGATTTATTTTTATCAGCACCTAATGACTCACTAATAAGCATTAAAGGTTTTTTTGAACTTACTTCTACTAAATTTTTAAAATCTGTTTCATATTCTTTAGTAACATTTTGGTTTAAACAATATTCACCTGTATATATAATTGGTCCATCATTGGTATGAAATATATATCCCATAGATTCTGGAATATTATGAGTAGTAGAAAAAGATGTAACTTTTATTTTATCAAAATATAATGGTTTATTTGGAAATTGAACTAATTTATAATCTTTTATATTTAAATCGTGATCAATTAAATCATCTTTGACAATAGCAAGTGTAAATTTAGATCCATAAACTGGAATATTAAATTCTTTTAATATATGACTTACAGCACCAATTGCTTGATCATGTCCATGGCTTAAAAAAAGACCAACAATATTTTCTTTATGTTCTCTTAAATAGGTTAAATCAGGTAAAATATAGTCTACACCATATTGATCTTTTGTTGGATATTTAATTCCAGCATCTAAAACAAATATTTTTTCATCGATGATTAATAAATATAAATTCATTCCATTTTCGCCTAATCCACCTAAAGATAAAAAGTTTATTTTGCTCAAAATTATTCTCCTTTCTTTTTTACTCTTTATTATAAACAAATAAAAAAATAAAAACAACATTTTTTAAATTATTTATGATTAAAAAAAATTTTTTTATTTATAATAATAAATATTTTGTTTTATTTAATAAAAAAAAGAAATATATTATAACTTTATATTTCTTATATCAAATTTTTTTAAAATGCATTCTAATTCATAAAAACTTAAATCTAATAAAGGTAATCTTACAGAACCTACATCATAATCTTTTTGGATTAATAAATTTTTTATTATAACAGGATTAGGTTTAACAAATAAATTTTTAAAATATTTATTATATTTTTTAAATTTTTCATAATCATCATAATATATTATTTCATTTATTTCTGGTAAATAAATATTTGCAGCAGCTGATATTATTCCATCTAATTTTAATTTAAATGCATCATATAATAATGTATCATTCCCAGTATATATTTTAATATTTAAATTTTCTTTCATTGCTTTTAATTTTACTAAATCAAAACTACATTCTTTTATAGCATATAGATTTTTAAATTGTTCTAATTTTTTTAAATAATCAATATTTATTTCAACGTTACATCTTTCTTTTGTATTATAAATAATAATATCTTTTTTTGTTGATGTTAAAATGTTTTTAAAATGCTCATATAAAGATTCTTGATCTAATAATAAATAATATGGACAACATACCATATATCCATCTAAATTAATATCTTCTATTTCTTTTATAAATTTAATTGTTTCTAATGTATTATTTGTTCCTACATTAGCATAAATTTTTAAATTTTTTGTTTCATCTAAACTTTTAACAAACTTATATATTTCTTTTTTTTCTTCATTAGTTAAAGAAAAAAATTCTCCGGTTGTTCCTGTTAATAAAATACCTGTTAAATTATTTAAAGATAAATCTTTGATTAATCTTTTTAATTCAATATAATTTACTTTATTATCTTTATTAAAAGGGGTTATAATTGCAACTATTATATCAAACATCATTTCACCTTACTTACTTTAATATTATATTCATCTAATGATGTAAAATTTACTATTAGATTCTTTGATTTTGCATATATTAATCCTTTTAATTGAATAATTTTCGGATTTTTTAAAATCAAAGAATCATAACTTACTGTAGGAAGAAAATTAAGATTATTATCATATAATCCTGCTATATTTGATATGATTGTTACTTCTTTTAGTTTAAAATAATCAGCAAGGTAAATTGCACTTGTAAATGATCCATCTCTTCCTAGGGTTGTTGTTTCTTTATTTTTATTTAATCCTATAAATCCTGGAACAATCAATAAATCATATTTTTTTAAATATTTTTTTAATTTTTTTAATTTTATTTTTAAAATATCTGCATTTCCAAAATTTGAATTAGTTATAATTCCCAAATCATAATTTTGAATAATTTTTAAATTAAAATATTTTAATAAATAATTTCCAACAATATAACTTGATAACGTTTCTCCTAAACTTAATAAAAAATCTAAATCCTTTTTAGTTAAATTATTTCCAAATTCTTTTAATGTATCTGTTGCATATGGCATATTATATCTACCTATTGCAGAAACTACTAATATTACTTTATCATTTTTTAATTCTTCTTTTAAGACATTTTTTAATTTATCTAAATCGTATAATGACGATCCTCCTATTTTTAATATTTTCAAATAATCACTTCCATTATATAATATGTATTTTTTTTAAAAATGAAATTATATTATTTAAAAATTTGTTTATACTAGAAAGTATAAAAAGAATATGTTAAAATTTATTAAGGTGAGAACATGATAAATTATCCAATCAAAAAAAATCCAGTAACAAATAAAATTAGTACTTCTAATAGAGGTATGAACTTAGAAAATGATATTAATTTAACAAATGAATATTATTTAAATAAAAATATTGCAGTTATATATAAAAAACCAACACCAATTCAAATTGTTGATGTGAGTTATCCTAGTAGAAATAAATGCGTTATTAAAGAAGCATATTTTAAAACACCATCAACAACCGATTATAATGGTATATTTCTTGGTAAATATATTGATTTTGACTGTAAAGAAACTATAAATAAAACTTCTTTTTCTTTAAATAATGTACATCCTCATCAAGTAATGCATTTAAAAAATATTGTTAATCATGGAGGTATAGGCTTTTTAATTGTTCATTTTAAATTTTATAATGAATATTATTTACTTCCTTTTGATATTTTAATTAAATATTGGGATAATAAAGAAGAAAATAGAAAAAGTATTCCTTATAATGAATTTAAAGAAAATGCTTATTTGATTAATTATGGATATATACCTAGATTGGATTATTTAAAAGTAGTTAAAGAACATTTAATGTGAAAAAAATCTTTTTTTTATTTAAATTTTTCTTAATAATTTTAACAATAATTCTTTTATATTTAACTATATTAATTACAAGTGTAATTATTAATAATAAAGATTTTGATATTAATAAAATTTATACATCTTCTTCTACTAAAATATATGATAATAATGCAAATTTAATATTAGAATTAGGAGATAAAAAACAATTATGGGTCAATTATGATGATATTTCTATTAATATGATAAATGCTATTACTTCTGTAGAAGATAAAAGATTTTTTAATCATAGTGGTATTGATTATAAAAGATTAATTAGTGCATTAATAAAAAATATTATTTTTAAAAGTTATAAAGAAGGAGCTTCAACTATAACTCAACAATTAATTAAAAATACAATGTTAACTAATGAAAAAACATTAAAAAGAAAAATAAAAGAAATATATTTTTCTATGATACTTGAATCAAAATTATCTAAAAATCAAATAATTGAAGCTTATTTAAATAATATTTTATATGGCAATAAGATATATGGAATTGAAAGAGCAAGCCTTTACTATTTTAATAAAAATGCTAAAGATTTAACTGTTACAGAAGCTGCTTTACTTGCTGGAATTATTCAATTACCAAATTATTATAATCCATATAAAAATATTAATGATGCAAAAAAAAGAAGAAACACAGTTTTAAATTTAATGTATGAAAATTCTTTTATAAATTTAAATGAATTAAATAATTATTTAAAAGAAGATATTATTTTAGATAATAGTTATAATTTAATTTTTGATAATGAACCTTATTATAATTCTTATATTGATTATGTAATATATGAAGCAATAAATGATTATAATTTAAATCCTTATAATGGAAATTTAAATATTTATACAAATATTGATCTTAATATGCAAAAAAGAATATATGATATTTTATCTAATAATTTAAATTATTTTCCAGATGAATTATTAAAAAGTGGAATTATTTTAATTGATAATAAAACAGGTCATATTGAAGGTATTGGTGGATCTAGAAGTAATAATATAGGAGATATTAATTATGGTTATGAGGTTTTATTACAACCAGCTTCAACTATAAAACCTATATTAGATTATGCTCCTGCGATGGAATATTTTAATTTATCTCCTGCAAGTATAATTGATGATAGTATTACTTATTATTCTACTGGAATGAAGATTAATAATTGGGATAAATTATATAAAGGTAAAATTACATTAAGAAAAGCTTTAAAAGAATCAAGGAATGTTCCTGCTTATAAGTTATATATGAAAGTAGGAATGGAAAATGCTCATAAATTTATGAATAGATTTAATTTATATGATGAAAATATTTATGAATCACAAGCAATTGGTGGATTTAGTAATGGATTTAGTGTTTTAGATATGACTAATGCATATCAAGCTATTGCAAATAAAGGTATATATATCAAATCAAGAGCAATTTCATATATTGAACTTAATGGTGAAATTATTAAAATAAATGATATTATTAATAATGCAATGAAAAAAACAACTGCTTTTTTAATTTCAGATATGTTAGCTGATGTAATTAGTTATTCTAATTTGAGTATAAAAAATATGCGATTATCTGGAAAATCTGGTCAAACAAATTATGATCAAGACACATTAAAAAAATATAATATTCCAAGTAATGCTACAAAAGATTCATGGTTTATTGGATATAATAATTATAAGACTATTGGTGTATGGGTAGGATATGATTATATTAGTAGTAAAACTTATCTTACAAAAGAAAAAAAAGACATAAGTAAAACAATTTTTAAAGATTTAATGATTTATTATAATCTTTATGATAATACTTATCAAATCCCTAATGGTATAGTAAAAAAACAAATAGAAATTATTGATGATAAAATTTATTTATCAGATGATTCTAATTATATAGAATATTTTTATAAATATAATGTACCTTCAACTTATTATAAAAAAAATGAATGAAAGCATTCATTTTTTATTTTTTAGGTCTTATAATTATAGCAAAAATAAAAGAGATAATAATCGCAAAAGATATTCCAGCTGATGTTGATTTAAAGAGATTATTAAATATTCCGATAAACCCTTCTTCTTTTAATCCTAAAACTGCTGATTTTGTCATTGAATTTCCAAAACTTGTAATTGGTAATAATGCACCAGCATTGCCTAATTTTATTAATTTATCATAAATTTTTGTTGGATAGAGTATTCCTCCTAAACAAACTAATAATGTGGTTGTATGAGCTGGTGTTAAATTTAATACATCAATAATTAATTGCCCTATAACACAAATAACTCCACCTATTAAAAATGCGAATAAATAATTCAAAACAAATCATTCCTTTCTAATATTACTGCATGAGCAATAGCCGGAATTGTTTCTTTTTGATTTAATATTAATGGATTTAATAATGCTCCTGTTGCGATTATTAAAACTCTTTTTAATTTATTATTTAATAATAACTCTTTAATATAAGATAACATTACAACTCCACAACATGCACATCCACTACCCCCTGAAAATACATTTTGATTTTCTGTATCATAAATTAATAATCCACAATCTTCATAATTTGTTAAATCATCTAATTTATTTTCTTTATAACAATCACAAAAAATCTTTTTTCCAAATTTAGATAAGTCTCCTGTTAAGATTAAATCATAATCTTTTGCTGTTCTATTAAAATCTTTTAAATGGGTAATAAAGGTGTCATATGCTGCAGGTGCCATTGCCCTACCCATATCTAGTGGATTATTTAAATTTGCATCTATTACTCTTCCATATGTTCCTCCAGCAATTTTTATTTTACTAACTTTACGAGAAATAATTGCTGATGCTGAGCCTGTTACTGTATATGTTAAGGTTTCTGGTTTAAATCCTCCATATTCATTTGGATATCTAAATTGTCTTTCAGAATCTTTATGATGACTACATGAACATGCTAATATTCTTTTAAAATTATTCGATTCTATTAAATTTGCTGCAGTTATGATTGATAAAACTGATGTTGAACATGCTCCATAAATACATAATAATGGGATATCATAATTTCTAAATGTGTAGTTTGTTATTACATTTTGATTTATTAAATCTCCTGAAATTGCTAAATCAATTTTTCGATATTTAATTTTTTTATTTACTAAATCAATGCTTTTAGTAAGTAGATTTATTTCTGATTTTTCCCAGGTATCTTCATCCATTGTGTTATCTTTAAAACTATAATCAAAAAATTTATTTAATGGCCCTTTATTTTCTAAAGGACCAACAGCAACAGCTGATTCTTCTAAATAGATATTAGAAAATTGAAATGATCTATTTCCTTTTTTCATAATTTATCCACCAAAAAATAAAACATTGAAACAATAAATGCAATTATATTTCCAAATACTATTACACTTCCTGCAAGTTTAAATGTATTTGAAGCTATTCCTAAAAAAACACCTTCTGTTTTATATTCGATTGCTGATGCTGTTAAACTATTAGCAAATCCACATATTGGGACTATTGTCCCAGCTTTAGCAAGTTGTCCTAATTTATCAAATATTCCTAGTGCTGTTAAAAGCGATGATATAAAAATTATTGTTAAAATCATATATGTTTGGGATTCTTTAATTGTAAAATAGATGTTATAAATTTTAAAGATTATTTCTCCTAATAAACAAATTAATCCTCCGCTTAAAAAACTTGATAATAAATTTTTTAAGATTGGTTTTTTAATTTTATTTTTATCTAATATTTTTTTATAAAATTTTTCATTATAATTACTCATTTTTTCACCTCTTTTATATTTTTAGTTAAAATATTGTTTTTATACAAATAAAAAAGATGATTAAAAATTTAAAATATAATCATCTTTTAATATTTTTTTAATATTGTTAAATTTCCTTTTAACATAATTTTCATTTTTCTTCAAAATTAAAGATATTTGTTTAAAATTATAATTTAAAATAAATTTTAATCTAATTATTATTTTTTCTTCTTGATTTAAATTTTTAATTATATCTTCAAAATTATTATCAAATAAAAAAACATCTTCTTTTTTATTTTTAATTAAATTATCTTTTAAATTTATTTTTATTTCATTAAAGAATGCTCCCATTATATATTTAGTAGCATACGAAGATAGATTTATATTTTTATTTAAATCATAATTATTAATTGCTTTCCATAATCCTAAATATCCTGCTTGAATTAAATCATCTTTTAAATAAAAGGGATAATCTATTTTTTTTAATAAATATAATACTAAATATTTATTATCATAAAATAGATTATTCTTGTTCATTTTTAAAATCAGGTATTTTCTTTTGTATTTTTAAAGTTGTACCAACATTTATATTACTTGTTACTTCAAATAAATCAGAAAATACTTCCATTATAGTAAATCCTAATCCACTTCTTTCTTCAGATTTTTTTGTTGTAAATAAAGGCATTTTTGCTTGTTCTATATCAATAATACCTTTTCCATAATCAGTTATTTCTATATAAACATAATTATCATCATATTTTAATTTCATTAAAACATCTTTTGAATCATCTAATTCATATCCATGAATAATAGCATTAGTAACAGCTTCACTAATAATTGTTTTTATTTCAGATATAAAGCTTATAGTTGGATTTAATGGATATAAGAATGCTTGTATTAAATTTCTAGAAAATGTAACATTATCAAGATTAGCACTAAATTTAATTTCTAATTTATTATTCATTTATATAGCCTCTAATTTTAAGTTTGCTTCTGATTCTTTTATTGTGCATATTCTAGTTAATCCTGATAAATTAATTATTTTTCTTATTTGATCGTTTAATTCACATAAATATATTTTACCACCATTTTCTTTAATTTGATTATATCTTCCTATTATTATTCCTATTCCACTACTATCCATAAATTCTAAATTTTGCATGTTAAACACTAGATTTTTTAAATGATATTTAATTATTAATTCATTTAATTTAAATCTTAAATCATCGCTTGATTTTTGATCTAATTCTCCTTTTAATCGTATAAATAGTGTTTTACCCCTTATTAATAAATTAACACCTAACCCCATAATTTCACCTCAAAAATTATTTTAATATAAATCATTATTAAATTAAAGAAATCGGCTTAAATATAAATAAATTAGTTAATTTAATTGAGTTTTATTTAATAAGAAATTGTCGATTATTTTAGTATTTTATTTTAATATAAGATATTATATTTAGAAAAAAAGAGTTGTTTAATTTGATAAACAAATCTAACAACTCTAAAAAATAATATATTTCTCTCTAATAAAATTTTATTATAATATACACAATATTATACATTATAAATATTCATTATCATTTTAACTTATTGATATTTTTGAATCAGTACTATTAGAAGTTATCTTAATTGTTGATGAACCATTAGTATTTTTAGTAACTTCACATTTTGCATCTCCTTCTGTTAATTTAATATTTGCTTTTCTTGTACTAACTGTTTCAATATCAAGTGATATCTCTTGAGCAAAATATAAAAATATTTCTTTAGTTTCTCCAGAAGTTGCTATTTTTGTATCATTATATTTGACATTTTTGATAACATCTCCTAAAATTGTTGTTTTATTTGAGATACTTAATTCAATAGATATTTTTTTTGCAACACTAATTGTAAATGTTAAGTCTTCTTTAATTACTATGCTATTTATATCATTAAGATTTTTATCACTATCAAAATATGTATATTCTTGACCATTAATTGTAACTGCTACAGATTCAATATAATATTGTTTGAAAATATCTTCTTTATATTTAAAATATTCTTCAAAATATCCAGTTTTTGAAATTGTATCTCCATATGTAAATGTTTTTGAATAATATTCATTTCCTAATGATTCATTTTTATTAATTGTTACAGTAAATTTTTTTATTTTAAATTTAGCATATAAATCAAATTGTGCAACTTTTTCATAATTTGG
>CAYZIB010000006.1:0-73952 GCA_964478425.1 uncultured Anaeroplasmatales bacterium
ATCAATGTGGTTTACCTAAAGAAATGGCTTTAACATTATTTAAACCATTTGTTATAAGAGAATTAATAAAAAATGAAAAAATTGCGATCAGTAATGCAAAAAGAATGATCGAAAAAATGGATGATAAAGTATGGGATATATTAGAAGAAGTTATTAAAGAACATCCTGTATTATTAAACCGTGCTCCAACTCTTCATAGATTAGGTATTCAAGCATTTGAGCCTAAATTAATTGAAGGTAAAGCAATCAGACTTCATCCACTTGTTTGTACAGCATTTAATGCTGACTTTGATGGTGACCAAATGGCTGTCCATGTTCCATTATCTTATGAAGCTCAAGCTGAAGCAAGATTATTAATGCTTGCATCAAATAATATCTTAAACCCTAAAGATGGTAAACCAGTTGTTACACCTGGTCAAGATATGGTTTTAGGAAACTATTATTTAACAATGGAAAAAGCAGGACTTGAAAATGAAGGTCATGCATTTAAAGATTATGATGAAGCTTATATGGCTTATAAAAATGGAGAAATTACTTTACATACAAGAATTATAATTGATCCTGCATGTTTAGGTAAAGATACATTTACTGAAGAACAAATGAATCATAAATGGTTAGTAACTACTTTAGGTAAAATGATTTTTAACCAAATTTTACCTGAAGAATTCCCATATTTAAATGAAGCAACTGAAGAAAATTTAGTTCAAAAAACTCCTGATAAATATTTTTATAATAAAGGAGATATTATTGTTGACGGAAAAGTTACAAATGTTCAAGAATTATTAAAAGAAACAAAAGTTGTTGAACCATTTAAAAAGAAATTCCTAGCAAGAATAATTGCTGAAGTATTTAAAAGATTTCATATCAATGAAACATCAAAAATGCTTGATAAATTAAAAGATTTAGGTTTCAAATATTCAACAATTTCTGGTATTACTATATCTGCAGCGGATGTTCAAGTTTATAGTAAGAAAAAAGAAATAATGGATGAAGCTCAAAATAAGGTTGATGAAATTCAAGAATTATATGATGATGGTTTATTAACAGATAGAGAAAGAAAAAATTTAGTTGTTCAAATCTGGAATAAAACAAAAGATACTATTCAAAAAGGATTAATTGGTGAATTAAAAGAAGATAACCATATTTATATGATGTCTGATTCAGGAGCCAGAGGTAATGCTAATAACTTTACTCAATTAGCTGGTATGCGTGGACTTATGAATAATCCATCAGGAGATGTCATTGAAGTTCCAGTAAAAGCATCATTTAGGGAAGGTTTATCAGTTTCTGAATTCTTTATTTCTACACATGGTTCAAGAAAAGGATCTACAGATACTGCGTTAAAAACAGCAGAATCTGGATATTTAACAAGAAGACTTGTAGATGTAAGTCAAAATGTTATTATTTCTGAAGAAGATTGTCATACAGAAAAATCTGTAAGAGTAACTGATTTAATTAATGATGTAGATGGCACAGTAATTGTTGAATTATATGATAGAATTATTGGTCGTTATGCTGCTAAAGATATTGTTAATCCTGAAACAGGTGAAATACTTGTTAAACGTAATGAAATGATTGAAAATGAAGTTGCAGAAGAAATTGTTAAATTAGGTATTAAAGAAGTATATATTAGAACTGCTTTAACATGTGACTCTAAAAATGGTATTTGTATGAAGTGTTATGGTAGAAACTTAGCAACTAATAAAATAGTTGAAGTTGGAGAAGCTGTTGGTACAATTGCTGCTCAATCAATTGGTGAACCGGGTACACAATTAACAATGCGTACATTCCATACAGGTGGGGTTGCTACATCAGCCGATATCACACAAGGGTTACCTCGTGTTCAAGAATTATTTGAAGCAAGAAATCCTAAAGGAAAAGCAGTTATATCTGAAATAAATGGAAAAGTAAGACAAATCGAAAAGAGTAAAACTAGTACTGTAGTTATTATTGGTAATAATATTGAAGAAAAAGAGAAAAAATATGTTTGTGATGCTGGTGCTGAATTACTTGTTAAGAAGAATGATGAAGTAAAAGCAGGACAAAAATTAACAAACGGAAATATTGCTCCTAAAGAATTATTAAAAGTAGCAAATATGGAAGCTGTTGAAAATTATATTTTATCTGAAGTTCAAAAAGTTTATCGTGCACAAGGTGTTGAAATTAGTGATAAACATATTGAAATTATTATTCGTCAAATGACAAGAAAAATTATTGTTGTTACTGAAGGAGATACTGAACTTCTTCCAGGAAGTGAAGTTTCTATTCTTGAATTTAATGAAGCAAATAAAAAAGCATTTATGGCTGGTGTTAAACCTGCTGTTGGTAGACCTGTATTATTAGGTATAACTAAAGCAGCATTAAAATGTGAATCATGGCTAAGTGCTGCTTCATTCCAAGAAACAACTAGAATTTTAACAGATGCAGCTATTAAAGGTAAGAAAGATTATCTTGTAGGATTAAAAGAAAATGTTATTATTGGTGGATTAATCCCTGCTGGTACTGGTGTATTAAGCGATTATTATTTTGATTATGAACATGGTATGGAAGAAGATTTAGAAGATGAAGAAGATTTTGAAGAAGCTCCAGATAATGTTTTAGTTAAAAGTGGAAGATAATAATTAATAATTAAAATTGATGTATAAAAAAATACATCAATTTTTTTATTTTTTTGGCAAAAAAAGTATTTTTAATTAGTCTTAACATATGACGGTAAAGGGGAAGGGGAGATTTGATGAAAAAAATTTTTTTAAGTTTAGTTTTAATGCTTTTAGTATTTATTTTTATTGAATATAATAAATCTAAAAGCATACTTATCAGTAATGATACTAATAATTATAATAAGCAAGTTAAAAAAAGTTTTGAAATCAGCAGTAGATTAAAAGATATTTTAAATCAAGAATCTGATGAAACCAAAAATTATGGAGGAAAATATATTGATTCTAATGGAAAATTAGTTATTAACTTTAATAATAGTAATTCGTTAGAAATATTTAAATATATTTTTGATAGTAATAATAATGAAGAAGATGTTATATTTAATTTAGTAAATAAATCATTAGAAGAATTAAATTTAATAAAAGAAAATATTTGGAATAAGTATAGTGATTCTTTAGTTTCTGGTATAGCAATTAGTGAGGAACAAAATAAAATTTTAACTGTTTTTGATTCAAATGAAAAATTAGAGAAATTTAAGGCTGAAATAGACGAAGATGAAATTATAAATTACATTTTTGAAGTTACTGAAAAGCCAGAATTTACAAGTGTTACGATTAATTCAGCATCACCGGGAGAAAAAATTTATTATAAAGTTATGCTCGGAAAAACTTATGCATCAGTATTTTTAAATGCATATTCTCTTGATTCATATTATATGGGAGCAATAACTTGTGCACATTTTGCAAAAAAGGATAGAAAATATTATAACAACGAGGGAACATTAATGTCTACTGAAGTAGAAACAAGGCAACTAGGTGGGGATATAGATGCTGCGTTTTTACCATTTGATCCAGAAAATGTTTATACATTTGATAAGTATATGACATTTAAAAAAGATGATGAAATATATTCTCAAAGCTTGGATCGATTAATTAAAGAAGAAGAAATTTTAGAAGGTTTATATGTTAAACAATATAGTGAAATGAATGGATATAAAATTTTTAGAATTTCTAGTTCATCTTATAGTGTGAAAATTGAGGGATATAGTTTTGAAAATGTTATAAGATATAAAGGTAGTAATAATGTTGAAGGTGGAGATAGTGGAACAGCAGTTTGGTTTGATGATTATAGTTTTGATAGCACAATTGTAGTTGCTATGGCTTTTGCAAAAGATGGTGATTATGGTTGTGGAATAAGGCCAAGAATTATAATGGAAAAATTAAATGTCGTTCCATTTTTGATGAATAATAATTAAATTTACCGTTAAAAAAGGAGATAGTAAACATGATTTTTTTTAAATATTATATTGATGATGATTATTCCAGTCATGTGGATGATGATTATGTTTTAAATAATATAAAAAAAGATATGATTTTTTTAAAAGATGATTTAAAAGTAAAAAGAATAAACAAAATAATAAAAATATTAAAAGGTATTACACAAATTGGTTTTGTTGTAACTACATATATTTTTACAAGTAATATTTTACGTTTATTTATATCCATTGATAATATTTTATTTGCTTTTTCAAATTATTTAATCTTATTAGTATTATATTTAATTTCATGTTTATTAAAAAGAAAATTGAAGGGGAAAAAAGGATAGGTAGTACATACAATACAAAAATATGGTTTATGCCATATTTTTTTTATATTTACAAATTATTTTTCCTATATTATAATTTAATAAAGGAGTGGTATTTATTAAAAAGATTATTTCTATAATTATTGTTTCTGCATTATCAATTATTTCTTTAATTATTATGTTATGCGTTTTTGAAGTATTAGAATTAAAAGATACACCACTAAATATTTTATTAAGTATGGCTGTTTGCTCTGCTTCAGGATTATTTTTACTTAATTCACTTATAATGTTTGAACAAAAAAATAAATTATCAATTTTAAGTCTTAGTTTAATATTTTTATCTAGTATTTTATTTTTTATTTTAATATGGAATGATCATAATAAGAGTAGTTATGTTAAATTTACATGGTCAATAGGATTTATTTCAATTACTATTAATTTAATTGTTGGATATATTTTAAAATTACAACGAACAAATTTAATAACTCAAATAATTACATATTCAATATATTTTGTTACACTAGTAATAATTATATATAGTATATATAATAAAGCTATTGCAACTTTATTATGGCCACCAATATTATGTTCATTAATTTTTACCGTAATTTTAACTATTAATTCTAAAAAAAATATTACTGATAAATATAAAGAAGAATATATAAAGATACCTAAAAGTGAATATGAATTATTATTAAATAAAATCAAAATGCTAGAGGAAAAAAATGGTATTGATAAATAAAAAATAAGCTAATTTAATAGCTTATTTTTTTTATAATATTTGTTTATTAAAATGACCTCTTGTATGCAAGTTTTGATTAAAATAATTTGTTTTATTATTTATATTATTAATTTTTTCTTTAAATTCTTTAATTATTTTTCTTGTTTCTTCTTTAGATTCGGTTGTAAATTGGAGCCTAAAAACATTTATGTTTTTAATATCTTCTAAATCATCAATTAAATTTAATGCTCTACTATTTAAAATAGAAGTAGCACAATCATAATGAGAAATAATAGGAAATTCAGCAATATTATCTTTTAAAACATATTTATTTGTTTTACATTTACCACATAAATTAAATTTTTTTAGTGGACAATATTTTGTAAACATTAATGTTGCTTTACCATAAACAATCATTTCAAGATTAGGATAACCATTATTTTCGTTATAATAAGCATTAATCATTTCATTTATTTGATTTTTATTTAGTTCATGAGAAATAGTAATTCTTTTTACACCATTACTATGTAATTTATATATCGCTTTTGAGTTTGTAACATTTAATGAATAATCACTGATTAAATAATTATTCTTATAATAATTTATTCCACCATATCCTCCAACTAATAAATAATCATTGGTTTTATTGTTATATTCAGTTTGATTTCTTCTTATAAAATTATTATTATCATAAATAATATCAATATTTTCTTCTTTAATTACCTCTAATTGTTCTAATGTAGTTGCATAACATGCAAGTTTTGGTTGATTATTTAAAGGATAAGAAATTTTAGAATTATTATTTTGTTTATTAGTCTTAATAAAATCAAATTTTAATCTTTCAATATTTAATTTTTCAATTAAAATTCTTCTTAAATTATTAATTTCTTTAATACTAATATACATATTATCATCAATGTTACATATAAATTCATCAATATAATATGGAGTTTCTGTAAGTTTTTCTAGTTGTTCTAAAATTTTTTCTTTTGTAATTGGTAAATTTATAGAAGAAGTTATAATTTCATTTGATTTTTCAGTAATATAAATATCATTATAATTTATAGTAATTTCTAAATGATTATTTAAATTACCATTAACATAAAAATTAATAGGAAATTTTTTAAATTCTTTTTTATTATATGTAGTTTTTAAATATTCATTGAAATTATAATCTTTAACTTTGTATACTTTATCATTTATATTAACTTTTTCATTAATTTCAAGTATACAACTTGTTTTTGATGAGTTGATTAAATTATTATGTTCATCATACATTTTAACAATAGGATAAATTATATCTTCTTTGTTAAAAATCCTTATTTGATCATTTTGATTAAGTTTATCATTTAATTTAAGTGTGATTTTATTTTTATTAACTTTAACAACTTTTCCAATTAAATATCCATAATTATTAGGCCTTTCAATGTTTGTAATATTAACTGGTTCTTCATTAAATAAATAACCTTTAGTGAATGTTCTTTGAAATGTTTTATTTAAAAAATAATTTGCTTTTTCTAAATCAAAAGATGAATCATCAATGGCTTTCCTATAACATTTTACAACATTTGCAACATATGTTGGATCTTTCATTCTTCCTTCAATTTTTAATGAATCTACAAAATCTAATTTATTAATGTTTTCTATAGTTTTTAAATCTTTAGTTGATAATAAATAACTAGGCGGAAAAGAAATATTATTTGTTTTATCAATTAGTTGATATATTTTTCTACAACTTCCAACGCATCTTCCTCTATTTCCACTTCTTAAACCAATTAGTCCACTCATTAAACAATTTCCACTATATGAAATACATAAAGCTCCATGAATAAATATTTCAATAGGAAGCATTACTTTATTTTTTATCTCTTTTATTTTATCGATATTTAATTCTCTTGCTAAAACGATTCTATCAACATTGTTATTTTTAAAAAACATTCCTACATTAACTGAATCAATTCCAATTTGTGTTGATGCATGTGCTTCTAATTTTGGATAATTATTTTTAATATATTCTAATACAGCCAAATCAAAAAAGATTATTCCATCAACATTTTTACTTGCTAAAAAATCAATTTGTTTATATACTTCATTTAATTCATTTTCATAAACATTTGTATTCATTGTCACATATATTTTTACTTGTCTTAAATGCGCATATTTTATTGCTTTTTCTAATTCATCGTAATTAAAATTTTTGGCGTATGCTCTTGCGCCAAAAGAAGATAAGCCAAGATAAATTGCATCTGCACCATTTGATATTGCTGCAACTAATGCTTCATAATCTCCAGCAGGGGCTAATAATTCCATATTCTCACCTCTATTTATATAATATAATAAAACAAAAAAATAAGAAACCTAAATTTATAATTTGATTTCTTATTTTATTTAAAATTTAGTTAATTATTTGTTAATTTTAGGTAATGAAGCAGCAGCAATGCTTTGTCCTACTCTTTTATTTGATTCATCAGGAGTAGTAAGATTTATATTACTTAAATGTGGAAGTTCATTTTTGATTGTTTCTTTAGCAGTTTCAATAATTAAATTTCCACCTTTACCACTTGTAACTCTACCTAATAATAAAACATGTTTTATTTCATAGAATAATGAATAATATGCTAATGCATATGCTAAATATACACCAATAGTTTTATAAATTTCTTTAGCACGAGGATCATTTTCTTGATCTAATTTTTGTACAACTTTTAATTTTTCTGCAGGAGTTAATGTTTCGTCTAATTCGATTTTAGCAGGTTTAGCAAGTTTGATTACAGAATCTTGTGAAAAATATTTACATCCACAACCAACATCTCCACTCCATTCATCAACACATGCTTCAGGGTTAAAATCAACAGGAACGAAAGCAAGTTCGTTTAACCATCCTTTGATATTACCTGTTTCATCAATATATCCAACAGCTTCACTTGTACCCATTGCGATTCCTAAAACTTTATTATCATTTAAATCCATAGCTCCAGCTAAAGCAGTAACATCACCATCATTAGCAACTTCTAATGGTACATTGTTAAAATGTTCTTTTACAATATCAATATACATGTTTTTAACATATTTATCAAAGTTTTCTTCATTAACTTTAATGAATAATGAAGCAGCCATTATTTTATTATCTACATAGCAACCAGCACTACTCATACCAATAGCATCAACTCTTGGCATTTTTGAAGCAGCAAGATTTAAAGCTTTTAAAATATATTCTTTATGATAACTTGGATCATCATTTAATTTTGGATTCCAAACAATTTCTTCACTAAAAATTGCTTTTCCATCAACTACAGCAGAAACTTTTAAGTCAGATCCACCAGCATCAAATCCAATTCTATATCCATCCAGATTTTTTCCAACTTGAACACTATTTTCGTTTGCTAATGGGAATGTTTCAGCAGTACAATTAATTACTTCAAAAGTTCCTTCGTATAATTTTTCCATGAAGTGAACATCAAATTTTCTTGCTCCGTCATGGCTATAAATTTCTTTTAATTCATTATAAAGATATGTTGAACCTAATAAATAAATTTTATATCCTCCAACAACCCATAATAAAGATTTAACTAATCTTTCTATATAACGTAAATTATATTCGTCATTAACTCCATCTTCAAAAATTAATGTTTCGTATTGATAAACATATTTATTATTTCTTTCTAATGCGATTTTAAATGTTTTACCTTTTCCTGATGCTTTAACTTCTTCTAAAAAGTTTTTAATGTAAAGATAAGCAGGATTAAAGTTTGGATCTAATTTTAATTTGTAATTCATTTTTATTCCTCCATTTTTATTTCGTAATTTAATACTGTTTTTTCTTTTGGATTTATATTGATTATATCAGGTCTGTTTGAAAATACTTTATCAGTATCGATATAATCCCCATGCCCAATCCAAGGCTCTAAACAAATAAAATTTGTTTTTTTAGTTTCATTTGTCCATATCGCAAAATTATTAAAACTTGGGAAATGGAATTTAATATTAGGAAAATTATTTGTATTAATTAATTTAACCCATCTAGATTTTAAATTTTTTAAAATAATAGTATCAACTTTAAATAAATCATAATTTAATTTTAGATTTTTTAAATCTTTGAATTTATATGTAGGATTAGAAAAATCTAATAATCCCCCCACAATAAGTGGACTTTCAAAAGTTTCTGGTTTTTCAAATATTATTTCATAACAATCTAAATTTCTAGTTTTAAAAGCAGGATGAAGTCCAAAATTAAATGGCATTACATCATTTGATAAATTTTGTATTTCAATTTTTGCTTTTACTTGGTCTTTATAAAGATTATACGATATTTTAAGTTGAAAATCAAATGGATAAAATTCTTTTAATTCTTTATAATCAGAACTATTTAAAATAAAAGATTTACCATCAAATTTGAAATCTAAATTTCTAATTAAACCATGCATAGGCATTTTATATATTTTATTATTAAAAATTGTTTCGTTATCTTTAGATCTTCCAACGCTAGGAAACAAATAAGGAGATGAATATTCCCATTCATTTTCGTTATCATTTAATAATTCGATATTTTTATATTTTAATGATTTAATTTCTGCGCCTTTTAAACTCACGTTTAATTCTATTGTGTCATTTGAAAAAATCATATTATCACCATGTATTATTATAATAAAAAATACATAAATAATAAACATTAAATATAAAATATTAGAAATGAAAGCGTATTACAAATAAAAAAATATATAAAAAAGTTGACATAAATATTTTTTTCTGTATAATAATAGTGTTGAATTATCGAATTAAAGAAGTTTTGGCTTAATTATACCAAAACTTATATTTAAGGACGAAAATGAACCACCCGAGTGTGTGGTTAGGAAGGAGAAATTATGCCAACAATAAATCAATTAGTTAAAAGCGGAAGAACTGATAAGACAGTAAAATCTAAATCACCAGCTTTAGGTGTTGGATTTAACACATTAGCAAAAAAACAAACTAGTATTAGTTCACCACAAAAGCGTGGAGTTTGTGTTCGTGTTACTACTATGACTCCTAAAAAACCGAATTCAGCTTTAAGAAAATATGCGAGAGTTCGTTTATCAAATGGTATTGAAGTTACTGCTTATATTCCTGGAGAAGGACATTCACTACAAGAACATAGCGTTGTTTTAATTCGTGGTGGACGTGTTAAAGACTTACCAGGGGTTAGATATCATATCATTCGTGGTACTATGGATACAACAGGTGTTGCAAACAGAAAACAAGCAAGATCTAAATATGGTGCTAAAAAACCAAAAAATAAATAATAACTGTTTAAATTAAGGAAGGAGGAGTAATCGTGCCTAGAAAAGGACATATTGCTAAAAAAGACGTATTACCAGATCCAATATACCAATCAAAAGTTGTTACTAAAGCAATAAACGCTATTATGTTGGATGGTAAAAAAGGTGTTGCTCAACAAATTTTATACGGAGCATTTAATAGAATACAAGAACTTACAGGTAAAGAACCAATGGAAGTTTTCAATCAAGCTCTTGAAAACATTACTCCATTATTAGAAGTTAGATCAAGAAGAATTGGTGGTCAAAACTATCAAGTTCCATGCGAAGTTAGACCAGAAAGAAAACAAACATTAGCTTTAAGATGGTTAATTAATTATTCTAGATTAAGACATGAAAAAACAATGGAAGAAAAATTAGCCAAAGAAATAATCGATGCATCTAATGGAACAGGGGCATCAGTTAAAAAACGTGAAGATACTCATAGAATGGCTGAAGCAAATAAAGCTTTCGCACATTATCGTTTTTAATTAGTAAGGAGAAATAATATGCCAAGACTTATATCTTTAGACAAAACAAGAAATATTGGAATCATGGCTCATATCGATGCGGGAAAAACAACAACAACTGAAAGAATTTTATATCATACAAAAAAAATTCATAAAATTGGTGAAACGCATGATGGGTCAAGCCAAATGGACTGGATGGAACAAGAACAAGAAAGAGGAATTACAATAACTTCTGCTGCAACAACAGCTTTTTGGAAAAATCATAAAATTAATATTATCGATACTCCTGGTCACGTTGACTTTACTGTAGAAGTACAAAGATCTTTAAGAGTATTAGATGGTGCAATTACAGTATTAGATGCACAAGCAGGTGTTGAACCTCAAACAGAAACTGTTTGGAGACAAGCCACTGAATATAAAGTTCCAAGAATAGTTTTCGTAAATAAAATGGATAAAACAGGTGCAAACTTTGAATATTCAATTGATACTATTCATAAAAGATTAGGAGCAAACGCTCATGCTATTCAATTACCTATTGGTAGTGAAGATAGTTTTAAAGGAATGGTTGACTTAGTATTAAGAAAAGCTTATGTATTTGATGGTGGATCAGATGAAAATTATGAAGAAGTTGAAATTCCAGCAAATCTCCTTGATGAAGTAGAATTAAAAAGAAATGAATTAATCGAATCATTATGTGATTTTGATGATGAAATTGCAATGTCTTACCTTGAAGGTGAAGATGTTTCAGTTGAAAAAATTAAAGAAGTTATAAGAAAAGCAGTATTAAGTGGTGAATATTTCCCTGTATTATGCGGAACTGCATTTAAAAATAAAGGTGTAAAATTTGTACTTGACGCTGTTTTAGATTATTTACCATCACCATTAGATGTTAGACCTACGTATGGTACAGATGATGATAACAATCAAGTTTTAATCAAAGTTGGTGATGATGAACCATTTAGAGCATTAGCATTTAAAGTTATGACAGACCCATTTGTTGGTAAATTAACTTTCTTTAGAGTTTATTCTGGTACATTAACTGCTGGATCATATATTAAAAACTCTACTAAAGGTAAAAAAGAAAGAGTCGGAAGATTATTACAAATGCATGCTAACAATCGTGAAGAAATAAAAGAAGTTTATTGTGGAGATATTTGTGCAGTAGTAGGTTTTAAAGAAACAACTACTGGAGATACTATTGTTGATGAAAAAGATAATATCGTTTTAGAACAAATGCATTTCCCAGAACCAGTTATTTCTGTTGCAATTGAACCAAAAACTAAAAATGACCAAGATAAAATGGCAACAGCATTAATTAAACTTGCTGAAGAAGATCCAACATTTAAAACTTATACTGATCAAGAAACAGGACAAACTATCATAGCTGGTATGGGTGAGTTACACTTAGATATCATTGTTGATAGATTAAAAAGAGAATTTAAAGTTGGTGCTAACATTGGTAATCCACAAGTTTCATATCGTGAAACAATTACTAAAGTTGGTGAAACTGAAGGTAAGTTTGTAAGACAAAGTGGTGGACATGGTCAATATGGACATTGTTTAATTCGCTTTGAACCAAATACTGATAAAGGATTTGAATTTGTTGATGCTGTAGTTGGAGGAGTTGTTCCAAAAGAATATATTCCTGCAGTTAAAAAAGGATTAGAAGAATCATTAAATAATGGTGTATTAGCAGGATATCCAATTATTGATATTAAAGCTACATTATATGATGGATCATACCATGAAGTTGACTCATCTGAAATGGCATTTAAAGTTGCTGCATCATTAGCATTAAAACAAATTAAAGAAAAATGTTCTCCTGTTTTATTAGAACCAATAATGGAAGTTGATGTATTAGTTCCACAAGAATATGTTGGAAATATTATTGGTGACTTAGTAAGAAGACGCGGTAAAATTGAAGGACAAGAACAAAAAGGAAATGCGATTTCAATAAGAGCTTCAGTACCACTTGCTGAAATGTTTGGATATGCAACATCACTTCGTTCTAATTCACAAGGTAGAGGAACATCTACAATGCAATTTAGTAAATATGAAGTTTGTCCAAAAACTGTTGCTGAAGAAATAATGAAATCTCGTGGAAATTAAAATAATGCATTAATTAATACTTGCATTATTATATAAAATGAAGTAAAATAAATATAAATTAGAATTGGAAAAATATTGGAGGAAAAAAAATGGCAAAACAAAAATTTGAACGTACTAAACCACATGTTAATATTGGTACAATCGGTCACGTTGACCATGGAAAAACTACTTTAACTGCTGCTATTACTCTTCATTTATCAAAACAAGGTAAAGCACAAGCTAAAGACTATGCTTCTATTGATAGTGCACCAGAAGAAAAAGAAAGAGGAATTACTATCAATACAGCCCATGTTGAATATGAAACAGATACTCGTCACTATGCCCATGTAGACTGCCCTGGTCATGCTGACTATGTTAAAAATATGATTACAGGTGCTGCACAAATGGATGGTGGTATCTTAGTTGTTGCTGCAACAGATGGACCAATGCCTCAAACTCGTGAACATATCTTATTATCTCAACAAGTTGGTGTTCCAAAAATTGTTGTATTCTTAAATAAATGTGATATGGTTGACGATGATGAATTAGTTGACTTAGTAGAAATGGAAGTTAGAGAATTATTATCTGAATATGGATTCGATGGTGATAATACTCCTATTATCCGTGGATCAGCTTTACAAGCTTTAAATGGAGATCCTAAATGGGAAGCTAAAATTGATGAATTAATGGAAGCTGTTGATACTTATATCGATACTCCATCTAGAGATGTTGATAAACCATTCTTAATGCCTGTTGAAGATGTTTTCACAATTACAGGACGTGGAACAGTTGCTACAGGACGTGTTGAACGTGGACAATTAAGAGTTGGTGACCAAGTAGAAGTAGTTGGTATTAAAGAAACTCAATCAACTGTTGTTACAGGTGTTGAAATGTTCCGTAAATTATTAGATTATGCAGAAGCAGGAGATAATATCGGTGCATTATTAAGAGGTATTGCTAGAGAAAACATCCAAAGAGGACAAGTTTTAGCAAAACCAAAATCAATTCATCCTCATCACAAATTTACTGCACAAGTATATGTATTAAGTAAAGATGAAGGTGGACGTCATACACCATTCTTCTCAAATTATCGTCCACAATTCTATTTCAGAACTACTGACGTTACAGGTATTATTACATTACCTGAAGGTACTGAAATGGTTATGCCTGGTGATAATACAGAAATGACTGTTGAATTAATTCACCCAATTGCTGTTGACCAAGGAACTAAATTCTCTATCCGTGAAGGTGGAAGAACAGTTGGTGCTGGTTCAGTAGTTACAATTATTGAATAATTTAATAAATTGTAAGATAAATGTAGACATAAAAAAGTGTCTACATTTTTTTATAATAATATAATGTAGCTGATTATAGAAAAGTTTGATAAAAATTTAAAACCCCAATTGAGTATAGAACTTAACTGGGGTTTAATTAATTTTTTAGTGTCTGCTTTTTATTGATAATTTTATTTTATAATTTACTTTTTTTTATATAATTGTTTACTCATTCATATCTAAATGAATAATAGTTTCATAATCTAATTTTTTTAAATCAATTTTAACAGTTTCATAATTAATATTTTTTATTTCCATATCAGGCCATATAGAACGATTACATGTTTTATTTTCATCCCATATTTCATTGTTTAATTTAGCATTTTTAATTTTTAAATTTCTCATATATAAATTATGATTTGTGTTTTTTAAAACAATTAATGTCCAATCTTCTAAACCAAACTTAATATCTTCTGGAAAATCTAATGCATAATTTTGTAAATATGAAGTATTTATTCCTGATTTTTTTGATCCTTTTGTTTTGAATGTTTTATGATCTAACAATTTTAACGTGTTTAAATCAAATACACTAATAGTAGCTTCATCATCATTATTAGAAGAATCTAAAACTAAGCGATAGTTGCCATTTCCTTTTAAATTTATATTTGATTCATACCAAAAATCTTGTCCTACAAATGTATCAAAAACATTATAAAAAATATGCCATGTTCCATCTTGTCCGCAAACAAGACCTGCATCACAACAATTTATCCATTCGTTATTTTCGTTATGAATATCAATCCCTAAAAATGCGTATGCATTAATATGCATATTATTATCTTTTCTTTTAGTACTTAATTTTACTTCATCGAAATATACATCATATTGAGCCTTATTATAACCTATTTTAGAATATACAACATATGCTGGTCCATCACAATCACTCATTTTACCATAATTTTTAAAATTTATATTTGTTATCATAAAATTCTCCTTTTTTTAATTTTATTATATCATACAAATTAATAATTTGAATATATTATTGACTATTTTTTTTTATTATGCTATACTAATAAGGTAAAAATTTATATTTCTATAATTTTTATTTGTGTTTTTTGTTGTATTATAAGGAGGGAAATTATGACAGGAACAGTTAAATGGTTTAACGCTGAAAAAGGATTTGGTTTTATCGTTAGTGATAATGGTGGAGCAGATATTTTTGTTCATTTCTCAGCTATAAAAGTTGATGGATATAAAACTTTAACAGAAGGACAAAAAGTTGAATTCGAATTAATAACTGATGAAAAAAGTGGTAAGGTAAGAGCAGGAGAAGTTCACATCTTATAAGAAAATTAAAAATGAAAATCTGTTTAATTACAGATTTTTTTATTAAATTTACATATTATATTCATTTTATTATTAAATTATTATGATATAATATTTTAAAGGAGTAATATATATGATTATTGATACACATTGTCATTTAAATGATGAAATATTTAATTCTGATTTAAATGAATGTATAAATAGAGCTAAGGAAAATGGCATAGATAAAATGATTCTAGTTGGTTTTGATTATAAAACTAATTTAGAAG
The DNA here is from genome assembly GCA_964478425.1 of uncultured Anaeroplasmatales bacterium. Classification (GTDB taxonomy): domain Bacteria; phylum Bacillota_I; class Bacilli_A; order Acholeplasmatales; family WRBM01; genus CAYZIB01. The sequence continues at coordinate 15,682 of CAYZIB010000006.1, forward strand.
CTTTAAACTTATCTAGTAAATATAATTGTTTTTATCCTGCAATTGGTATTCATCCTTCGTGTGTTTTAGAAAATGATTTAAGTTATTTAAATTTTATTATTGAAAATAAAGATAAAATATATGCAGTTGGTGAAATTGGTCTTGATTTTCATTACGGAAAAGAAAATATGGAAGAACAAATTTTATTTTTTAAAAAACAATTAGATATTGCGTGTTTTTTAAATAAACCTGTAATAATTCATTGTAGAGATGCATATCAAATGACATATGATATTTTAAAAGAATATCAAGGAAAACTTAAAGGTGTAATGCACTGTTATAGTGGATCATATGAAATGATGAAAGAATTTATTAAACTTGGATTTTTAATTGGTATTGGTGGAGTAGTTACATTTAAAAATGCATTGGAAATTAAAAAATGTGTTTTAAATATTCCTCTTAGATATTTGGTTTTAGAAACTGATTGTCCCTATTTAGCACCTGTACCTTTTAGAGGAAAAAGGAATGAACCTGCATATTTAAAATATATTATTGATGAAATTGCAAGTATTAAAAATATTTTGGCTTCCGATATAATTGATATTACCACAAAAAATGCGTTAAAGTTATTTAATATTATAGATTGAAAGGATGTTTTATATGAAAAAGAAAATTTGTTTTATAGTATTTTTATTTTGTTTGTTTTTTTTAGTATCGTGTATGCAACCAACAGATACTGTAATAACTAATATATATGATTTAGAATCAAGTATAACAGAAACAATTGAAAAAGTTTCTGAAAGTTGCATTGCTGTAATAAGTAAAGATCCATCTGGGGAAACTTTAGGTACAGGTTCTGGTGTAATTTATAAAAAAGAAGATAATCTATATTATGTGGTAACAAATAATCATGTTGTATCTAGTGGTGTTTCATTTAGTGTTTATGTTGAACAATTAATATTTAAAACAGAATATGACGCAACATTAATTGGAACAGATGAAGATAATGATTTAGCTATTTTGACATTTACATCATCAACTGAATTTAGTGTTTCAGAGTTATCTAATGTTGATGTGTTAAAAAAAGGACAATTTGTAATTGCTATAGGTACGCCTTTAGACTTAGCATTTTATAATACTGCAACATTTGGAATTATTTCTAATTTTAGTTTACAATATATCCAACATGATGCAGCAATTAATCCTGGAAATAGTGGAGGAGCATTATTTAATCAACAAGGTAGACTTATTGGAATTAATGTTGCTAAAAGAGCAACTGTTACAACTTCAACCGGAGAAATTGCAGTTGAAGGAATTGGATTTGCGATTCCAATTTCAACAGTAATTTCATCAGTTAGTAAAATGGAAGAAAATAAAACAGTTATTAAAAGACCTGTTTTAGGAGTTACTGTTACATCTTTTGGTGGTTATAGATTAAATTATGGTAGTTTAGATGATTTTGATGATTCTTTTATACCTGATGATTTAGAAGAAGGAATAATAGTAGTTAGCGTTACAAAAGATTCTGTTTTAGATAAAGCAGGTGTTATTGAAAAAGATATTATATTAAAATTAAATGGTGTTTATGTAAGTACTAGCGATTTAATGAAAGAAGAACTATGGAAATATAATATTGGTGATGAAATAACGATAACTATTTTGAGAAATAAAATTGAATATACATTGAATGTAACATTATAAAAGCTCAATATTTGAGCTTTTTTTATTAGTAATAAAGTAAATTATCAGATATATAAATATCTTTATAGTAATTATCATATATTAATATTTTTTCTTTAATTAATCCTTTTGGAGTATCATATTTTATATCAGATAAGTTTTTTTGATAATAATTCATAAGCCTTGCCCAGATAGATTTTGAATTAAATAGATCTTCGTTAGTTTTTAAAGGTTTGTTATCATCATAACCTGTCCATACTCCAATTGTTAAATTTTTATTGTATCCAATAAAATATGAGTCAAAATCAGTTAATCCACTTTTCCCATAATATGTTTTATTATCAAGTAAATTATTAATATTAGATGCAGTACTATATTTTATATTTTCATCAAAAGTATTTTTTAATAAATCTGTTATAATAAAACTTGTTTTTTTGGAAAAAAATTGGTGTTCTGATTTTTTTTCTTTGTAAATTTGTTCATTATTTAAGTATATTTTATTAATAAAACTAATATTGTTAATTAATCCTTCGCTAGCAAATATATTATAACTTTTTACTAAGTTCAATAATGTGGTTTCAGAAATTCCTAATGCAAGTAAGGGAGTTTTATTTTGATTACTTGAAAAATTTAAATTTGTAAGCAAGTTATAAAAATTATTTATTCCTAAATATAAAAGCATTTTAACAGCATAGATATTATCACTTACAGATAATGCATATGCCATATTTATTTTATCGTGATAAATATTATTAAAATTATGTATTTCATATTCTTTATTTTGATATGTAAAATTAAGTAATTTTGATGTGAAGGTATTTTTGATAGTTATGTTGTTTTCTAATGCTAAATAATATAAAAAAGGTTTTACTGTTGATCCTATTTGTCTTTTGCTTTTTATACTTCTATTTAAATAATCTTCGCCACCTTGCATTGCAATTACTTTATATGTATAAGGCATAATACAGATTATAGAAGTATTAGCCGATGTATTTTTGATTTTAATTTCGTTTAATAATTGGTTTTGAAGTAATGTATCAACATTAGTAAAAACATCAAAATTATAGTTGATTAATTTTTTTTCTTTAATAATATTTTTTATTTTGTCAACAACATAATTATTATAATGATTTATTGTTTTTTTGTTATTGTTTATTTTTAATTTGTTTTTTATATCTGTCTTTTCTATTTTATTTAAAACATTAAGATCAATTAATTTATTTTTATATAAATAATTTGCAGTTGTATTTTTTTTGATATTTGAATTTTCGATATTTTTGATTGGATCATATTTTGAGGGATTATTAATTAAATTAATTAAAATTATTGATTCTGTTTCATCTAAGTATATTGGGTCTTTAGAAAAATAAAAATTAGCAGCATTTTTTATTCCGTATTGTCCATTTCCAAAATATATGATATTTAAATAACTTTCTAAAATTTCTTGTTTGCTGTATTTTTTTTCAAATTTAATACTTATTAATAATTCTTTTATTTTTCTTATTAAAGTTTTTTTATTTTGGAAAAAAAGATTTTTTACCAATTGTTGAGTAATCGTAGATGCTCCTTCTATAATTTTTTTATGTGAAATATTATTAAAAATAGCTTTAAATATTCTTAATGTTTCAAAACCATTATGATTATAAAAATCATTATCTTCAATTTTTAATAAGGATGATAAAAAAATATTAGAAATATTATCTAAATTAATCCAATCAATATTTGAATTATTATAATAAGTTTCAATTAAATTATCATTAATATCGTATAAATAAATTTTTTTTATATCTTTTAAATTTTTTGGATAATCAATTGGAGTATAAAATAAGCTTACAAATAAAAAGATATTTAGGACAACAAGTATTTTAATAATTTTCTTTTTCATTATTTTCACCAAATTATATTTTTTACTGATATATACAAAATATGTAATTTAATGAATCATACTTTTTATAACTGTTGAACGATAATTAATCTATAAATAATTGTTGTTATTATTGAATGATTTTCATATTTTTAATTGTTTTGCTGTAAATACAATAACCTATAATAAACAAAATAATTAAATATAATATGATTTTTAAAATATTTTCACTCATAAATTTTTACCTTTTTTTATTAAAATACTTGATTTTTTTAACTTTTTAGCATATATTAATACTAATCAAAGAAAATATTATTTCTTTATCCGTTGCCGTTATATAGTTAGACAACGGATTTCTTTTTTATAATTTCAGTATTTAATTATATAATATACAAATTATAAAATATATAAATAAAAATGTTTGCAAAAATTTAAGAATATGTTATAATATAAAAAGCGTAGGCGTTATGCTTATCCTTGCTTCAATTAGAAGCCATAAGACCAGAAGGAGGTGTCTAGAATGAAAAATTATGAATTAATGTTCATTGTTAGACCAAATTTAGAATCTGAAGGTATTAAAAAAACTATTGAAACAGTTCAAAATGTTTTTTTAACAAGAGGTGGTTCAGTAACTAAAGTAACTGAAATCGGATTAAAAGATTTGGCTTATACTATTAATAAATTTAATAAAGGTTATTATGTAGTAATGAATGTTGTTAGTAATCAAGAAGCAATTAAAGAATATGATAGAGTTGCTAGAATTAGTGAAGATATCATTAGATTTATTGCTGTAAAGGATGAATAGGAGGAAAAACTATGTTAAACAGAGTAGTTTTAGTTGGACGCATTACAAAAGATCCTGAAGTAAGAATGACTGGAAGTAATATTGCTGTATGTTCATTTACAATAGCTGTTAATAGACAATTTGCTGATGCTAATGGAACAAGACAAGCAGATTTTATTAATTGTGTTGTATGGAGAGCTCAAGCTGAAAATTTAGGAAAATTTGTTAAAAAAGGTAGTTTACTTGGTATAGATGGTAAATTACAAACAAGAAGTTATGAATCTGAAACAGGAACAAAATATATTACAGAAGTTGTTTGTGATTCTATTCAATTTTTAGAATCAAAAAATGATAATTCTGAACATGTAAATAATGCAAATACTGAAGAATCTTATTTTTCATCAAGTAAGAAAATAGAAATTTCTGAAGAAGATTTACCATTTTAGATAGGAGTGAATAAAAATGCAACAAGGTTTTAAACCAAGAAAAAGAAAAAAAGTATGTTATTGCTGTCAACATAAATTAGATACAGTTGATTATAAAGATGTTGAAGCTTTAAAAAAGAATATAACTGATCGTGGTAAAATTTTACCTAGAAGAGTTACAGGTGCTTGTGCTAAACACCAAAGAATGATTGCTCAATCAATCAAAAGAGCAAGACATATGGCATTAATCCCATTTGTTAAAGACTAATTAGGCTTTTTTAAGCCTTTTTTTGTTTTAAAAATATAATATTATGATATAATTATATATGGATGTGATACAATGAAAAAAATATTAATGCTTATAGCGTCTGTTTTTTTAATGATTGTTGGGATTATTGAATATCCTTTTATAACAAACACAAAACTTATTTGGGTTTTTGTTTTAGGATTAGGAATTATAGGAATAGTTTTTGTTATTACATTATATATAATGGATAATCGTAATAAAAAAATAAAAAACCTAGAAAATAGACTTGAGGCATGGAATAGTATGGCCTATAATGTTAAAAGAGCTGGAGACGAAACATTTAATGAGTTACCTATTGGAATTATTTCTTTTGATAGTGATAATTTTATTAAATGGGCTAATCCATATACAAGTCAAATATTCGGACAAAATATTACAGATAAATTATTGTTTGAAATAGATGAAAAACTTTTTGAATTATTAAAAGATAATAAAGATATTTATGGATTTACAATAAATGGAAAATGCTATGATATTATTTTTAGAAGTAAATATAAACTATTATATTTGTTTGATGTTACTGAAAGAGAAGAAATAAAAAATTTATATAAAAACAGCAGATTAGCAATTGCAATTATATCTTTAGATAATTTAGATGAAGCATTAGAGGGTTTTGATGTTTATGAAAAATCTAAAATGCGTGGATTATATTTAGGAGCAATTACTGATTGGGCTGAAAAATATAATGCTTTTTTGCAAACAAGTAACGAGCAAATATTGATGATAACAACCTATGAAAAGTTACGAGAAATGATAAAAGAAAAATTTGATATTTTAGATCAAGTTAAAGATATATCATCTCAAAATAATTTGAGAATTACAGTTAGTATGGGAGTTGCATGTTGGGATATTTCTTTTTTAAGCTTAGGATCATATGCTAAAAATGCATTTGATTTGGCTGAAAAAAGAGGTGGAGATCAAGTTGTTGTTAATGTCGAAAATGAAAAAATTGCCTATTTTGGTGGTAAAACAAGTGCTATTGAAAAAAATACTAAAATAGAAGCAAGAGTACATGCACACGCTTTAAAAGATTTAATTGAACAGTCTTCTAATGTTTTTATTATGGGACACAAAGATATGGATAGTGACTCATTAGGAGCTGCTATAGGGTGTTTAAGATTAGCATTATATAGTAAAAAAGATGCATATATAGTTTATGATTATGAATTTTTAGATAATACAGTAAAAAAAATAATAGAAGAGTTTAAATTGAAAAATCAAGAATTATTAAAACATGTTTTAAATTCTGATGATGCTTTAGAATTAATTGATTCTGATAGTTTATTAATAGCATGTGATACTCAATCACCTAATATTATTATGAGTCAAGATCTATTAAATAGTGCACGAAAAGTAGCTATAATTGATCATCATAGGGCAAGTGATAATTCATTTTCTAATGTTGTTTATTCGTATGTTGAACCATATGCATCAAGTACTGTTGAATTAATAACAGAAATGATTTCTTTTTATGCACCAGAATTAAAATTAAATAAAGAAGAAGCATCTGTTTTATTAACTGGAATTGTAGTTGATACTAATGATTTTACATTTAGAACTGGATCTAGAACTTTTGATGTAGCATCTGTATTAAAAGAACATGGTGCAGATATGTTGGTTGTAAGAAATTATTTAAGAGAAAATTATAATGAATACATGGAGTTAATGAAATTAATTAATAATTCTAATGTTTATATTGGTAAATTTTTAATTTCTACAGGTGATGAAACAATTTTTGAAAGAGCAACACTAGCTAAATGTTCTGATCAATTATTAAGAATTGAAAATATTGAAGCATCATTTACAATCGGTTATTTAACTAAAGATAAAATCGGAATAAGTGCAAGAAGTTTTGAAAATGTAAATGTCCAAGTTATAATGGAAGAATTGGGTGGAGGAGGACATTTAAATAACGCAGGTGCCCAATTTGAAAATAAAACAATTGATGAAGTAAAAAATATGTTAGTTCAAATTTTAAAAAGAGATTATATGGAAGGTGATGAATCTATGAAGGTAATTTTACTTGAAGATCTTAAAGGTAGAGGAACTAAGGGTGAAATAGTCGATGTTGTTCAAGGATATGGAAATTTCTTATTGAATAATAATAAAGCTATTATAGCCAATGCAGAAAATATTAAAAAATTAGAAGAAGAAAAAAGAATAATCGAACAACAAGCAATTGAATATTATAACTTAATGTTAAAATTAAAATCTGAAATAGATGGTAAAAGTATTAATATTGCTATAAAAATGGGTGATAATAATAGATTTTATGGTGCAGTAACATCTAAACAAATTGCTGATGAATTTGAATTACAAACAGGTATTAAAATTGATAAAAAGAAAATAAATTTAGATAGTGAAATAAATTCACTTGGAATTTATACAGCTCATATAAAATTACATAAAGATATCGTAGCAAGTTTTGAAATAAATGTTATTGAAAAGTAGGTGAAACAATGTCTAAAGTAACGCCTTTTAGTTTAGAAATAGAACAAGCAATTTTAGGGTGTATTTTCTTTAATCCAAGCCAAATTATTGCATTAGCAGATAAAATAAATGTTAATGATTTTTTTGATAAAAGAAATCAATTAATTTTTGCTAGTTTTAAAAAATTAAATGAACAACATTTAAATATTGATTATACAACAGTTATTCAAGATTTAACAAATAATAATCAATTAGAATTAGCTGGTGGAATTGGTTATATAAGTATGTTGACAGATGCAGTTGCATCAGAAAAAAACTTAGATAATTATGTAGAAATTTTGATTAATTTTTCATTAAAAAGACAAATGATTGATGTTGCTAATGAAATAATGAATATTGGATATGATAATTCTTATACATCTGCAAATTATTTAGATTTAGCAGAAGAAAAAGTATTTGAAGTTGCTAAAAGAAGAAAAACATCTGCTTTTATGACAATGGGAGAATTGACAAATCTTGTTAAAGAAAAAGTTGAAGCAAATCAACAATCAAAAGATGGATTAACAGGATTAGATACTGGTTTTTCTAAAATAAATGAACTTAATTCTGGTTTACAACCAGAACAATTAATAATACTTGCAGCAAGACCATCAATGGGAAAAAGTGCTTTTGCTACTAATTTAGCATTGAATATTGCTAAAAATAATAAAAATGGAAAAGCAGGTGTTGCAATTTTTAGTTTGGAAATGAGTAATGAACAAATAGCTCAAAGAATGATTTCTACTGAATCTAAAATTAATAGTGATAAACTTAAAAATGGTGATTTAACCAAAGAAGATTGGTTATTATTCCAAAGTACAAACAATTTATTTCAAAATTTAAATATTTATTTTGATGATTCTTCAGGTATTACTATAGGAGAAATAAGAGCTAAATGTAGAAAACTTGCACAACAAGGAAACTTAGATGTAGTAATTATTGACTACTTACAATTAATATCTTTAGAAGGAAATGCAAGTAATAGACAAGAAGAAGTTTCAAAAATATCAAGATTATTAAAACAAATGGCAAGAGAATTAAAAATTCCTGTTATTGCATTATCACAATTATCTCGTGAAGTTGATAAATCCGAATCAAAAATTCCTGTAATGGCTCATTTAAGAGAATCAGGAAGTATTGAACAAGATGCTGATGTTATAATGTTCTTATATCGTGAAGATTATTATAATCCTGCATCTCAAAGAAAAGGAGAAGCTGATGTAATTGTAGCTAAAAACCGTTCTGGTAGGTCAGGAATTACAATACCATTTATTTTTGAAGCACCATTCTCTTGTTTTAAACAAAAAACTGATTATGTAGATGAGGATATAAAATATGATAACGACTGATAGACTAGATTTAATGGAAAAAAGATATCAAGAAATAATAAATGAATTATCTGATCCAAAAATAGCTCAAGATGTAAAAAAAATGACAGATTTATCTAAAGAAATGAAACGCCTTTTAAAAGTAGTTACTGTTTATAATGAGTATAAAAAAATAAACGAAGCTATTAAAGATTTAAAAGAATTAGAAAAGGAAAATGATCCTGAAATTTCTCAAATGGCAAAAATTGAATTAGATGAATCAAATGAAAAAATTATTAAATTAGAAGAAGAATTAAAAGTTATGTTGCTTCCAAAAGATCCAAACGATGAAAAAAATGTTATCGTAGAAATAAGAGGAGCAGCTGGTGGAGATGAAGCAAATATATTTGCTGGTGATTTATTTAGAATGTATTCTAAATATGCAGAATCTAAAGGTTGGAAAATAGAGGTTATTAATAGCTTGCCAAGTGAAATGGGTGGTTTTTCTCAAATTGAATTTATTGTTTCAGGTGAATCTGTATATAGTATGTTAAAATATGAATCTGGTGCACATAGAGTTCAAAGAGTTCCAGAAACAGAATCACAAGGAAGAATTCAAACATCAACAGCAACCGTACTAGTGATGCCTGAATCAGATGATTTAGAAATTGATGTTGATTGGAATGATATTAGAGTTGATACATTTTGTTCAAGTGGACCTGGTGGTCAATCTGTAAATACAACAAAATCTGCAGTAAGATTAACTTATATACCGACTGGATTATCTGTAGCATGTCAAGAAGGTAAATCACAACATGAAAATAAGGCAACAGCTTTTAGATTATTAAAATCAAGATTATATGATCAAATGTTACAAGAAAAAGAAGAAAAAGAAGGACAAGTAAGAAAAAAACTTGTTGGTAGAGGAGATAGAAGTGAAAAAATAAGAACTTATAATTATCCTCAAAGTCGAGTAACAGACCATAGAATAAATTTTACTATTCAAAGATTGGATGCTATTATGGAAGGGAAACTTGATTTAGTTATTAATGAATTAATTAATGAAGATCAAAAAAGATTATTAGCTGGTGAGGAAAATTAAAAAAAGAATTGATAAAAAAATTCTTTTTTTTTATTTGATTAAAAAATAATAAAAAAATTGTCATAATTTATTCATATTCATTGTTATTTTTTAATTATCATTAAGATAAAATAAGCCAATTTTTTTTATAATTAGGTTTTATTTTACATTATTTTTTGTTATAATAATTTTGTCGAAAAAGAGGAATTTAATTATGAATTATTTAAAACTATATAAAAAATCTGCTCAAGAAGCAATTAATTTAAATAAAGAAGAAACAGCTATATTATATTTATTACAAGAAGCATCTAATATGAATCAAACAGAACTTTATACTAATTTTAATAAGAAAGTTGAATGTGATATATTAGAAAAATTTACTATTTTAAAAAATAAATATTTGTACGAAAATATACCAGTTCAATATTTAATTGGATATGTTTATTTTATGGGGTATAAATTTTATGTTGATAACAATGTTTTAATTCCTAGATTTGAAACAGAGGAATTAGTTGAACATACACTTTATTTATATGATGAATATTTTAAAAATGAAAAAGTTAATGTTTGTGATATAGGTTGTGGAAGTGGATGTATAGCAATATCTTTAGCAAAAGAAATTAAAAATTCGAATGTTTATGCTACAGATATTTCTGTAGATGCTATTAATGTTGCTAAAAAAAATGCTTTATTAAACGAAGCAAATATTAATTTTCTTGTTGGAGATATGGTAGAACCATTAATCAATAATAATATAAAAGTTGATATTTTTATTTCAAATCCACCATATATTCCATTAACAGAAGAAGTTGATAGTTTAGTAAAAGATAATGAACCTAATATTGCATTATTTGGTGGATCTGATGGAATGTTTTTTTATAATAAAATAATTGATAATATTAAAAAAGTTTTAAATACTAAATTTATTGTTGGATTTGAGCATGCCTATGATAAAAAAGATGAAATGAAATCTTTAATTTTATCTAAATTTGATGAAAAAGATATTATTATAAAACAATTAAAAGATATTAATGGGAAAGATAGAATGACTTTTATAATAGGTGGTTTCAATGATTAAAGAAGGGTACTTATTTGCTTTTCCAACTGATACAGTTTATGGTCTTGGAACTAGATTTATAGATCTAAAAGGGATTAATAAGATTTATGAATTAAAACAAAGATCAATAGATAAAAAAATACCTGTTTTATTTAGTAATATAGAAGATATTTTAAAAATATGTATTGTTGATGAAAAAATTTTAAAAATAGCTAAAGCATTTTGGCCAGGAGCATTAACAATTATTTTAAAACTCAAAGAAAAAATAAGTGTTTATGATGATACTATTGCAGTAAGAATACCAGATTCAAAAATTGCACTTGATTTAATTAATAAATATGGACCACTAGCAACCACAAGTTGTAATTTATCAGGGAAAAAAGAATTAAAAAGCAAAAAAGAAATCATAGAAGTATTTGGTAATAACATTGATTTTGTGATTGATGATATTGAAAATAAAAAGTCTAATATATCATCTACTATAATAAGTTTTATTGATGGTAAGTTAAATATTTTAAGAGAAGGAACAATTAAAAAAGAAGATATTTTAAAATATGTATAAAAATCTCCCCTTTGGAAAAAATATAAAAAAGGGGAGATTTTTTTATGAAAAAAAGTATTTTAATATTAATTTTATTTTTTATTTTTTTAATGATTATTAAAAATGATGAAAAAAAAGAAGAAATTAGAATTAGAATTATTTCCAATTCAAATTTAGAAGAAGATTTAATCTTAAAAAGAGAAATAAAAAATTTTACATGTGTTTTTTTAGAAGAAATGATAAATGATGAAAAAAATATTGAAAATATAAAAATAAAAATTAAAAACAACATTAATAATTTATCTAATGAATTAATAAAATTATATAAAGAAAATATTTCTGTTAGTTTTGAAAATCATTTTTTTAAAAATAAAACTTATAATGGTAAAATTATAGAAGGTGGAAATTATTTAACCTTACTTATCAAAATTAATAATGCTAAAGGAGATAACTGGTGGGGAACCATTTATCCTGAATTATTTAGTATAAATACAGAAGAAAAAATAACTTATAAAAGTTATATATTAGAAATTTTAAAAGGGGATAAAAATGTTAAAAAAAGTAGATGAAACTAATAAAGAAAGTTTGAAAAATTTTTTATTAAAGATTAATAATAATGAAATAAATGAGAAATTTGATAATGCATATTTTATTGAAATTGATTCTCAAATTAAAGGTGTAATTGCATATGAAATGTTAGATAATATTGCATTAATTAAATATTTTATTTTTTATAAAAATCTTGATATTCTTGAAATAAGAAAATTATTTGAATTTAGTAAAAATGATATACTAAATAATGATTTTAAAATTATTACAATTTGTTATAACGAAGAATCTATAGAGTTATTTTTAAATTTAGAGTTTAATATTATTAATAAAGACAAATGTTTTATTAATGATACAAATATTTTAAAAACAGATTATAAAGATGCAGTAGTAATGCAGTATTTAAATAAAAAAAATTAAAATTAATTTTATAAGTTTATTCAGAAATGAATACTTATTTTTTTTATAAAAAATGTTTTCATAAAAAAAATAAAAATTTACATTAAGTAATATTATGTTATAATATTAAAAAGAGGTGAAGCAATGAGAATAGCAATTTGTTCAGATCATGGTGGAAAGAAATTAAAAGATATACTTATTCCATTTTTGATTGATGAAGGATATGAAGTTACTGATTTTGGTACAGATTCTTTAGAAAGCTGTGATTATGTAGATTACGGTATAAAAGTAGCTGAAGAAGTTTCTAAAGGAAACTTTGAAAGAGGAATATTAATATGTTCAACAGGTATTGGAATGTCAATTATTGCTAATAAGGTAAAAAATATTAGATGTAGTTTAATTAGTGATTTATTATCTGCCAAATTAACAAGAGAACATAATAATTCAAATTGCCTTGCTTTGGGTGCTATGATTGTAAGTAGTGATTTAGCAAAAGAAATATGCAAGGTATGGTTAAATACTGAATTTACTTATGGTAGGCACTTAAGAAGAGTTGATAAAATAAGAAAGTATGAGGAAGCAAAAAATGAATAATTTACATGTTTTAAACCATCCACTTATAAAACACAAACTAAGTTTTATAAGAGATAAAAACACTAAAATGAAGGATTTTAATGATTCATTAAGTGAAATTGCATCTTTAATGGCATTTGAAATTACAAGAAATTTCAAAACTAAAAAAATTGAGGTTGAAACACCAATTTGTAAAACTGAAACAGAAATTTTAGACAAAGATGTTGTTTTAATCCCTATTTTAAGAGCTGGACTTGGTATGACTGAAGGAATTAGAAGATTAATTCCAACAGCAAAAATTGGATTTGTAGGTTTATATAGAGATGAAGAAACTTTAGAACCAAAAGAATATTTTATTAAATGTCCTGATTTAACAAATTGTTCTATATTGTTACTTGATCCAATGCTTGCTACAGGGAATAGTGCATGTTATGCAATTGATAAATTAAAGGCTTTAGGAGCAAAAGATATTAGATATGTAGGTTTAGTTGGTTGTATGCAAGGTGTAAATAAAATTGTTAGTAAACATCCAGATGTAGAATTATATTTAGCTGCCTTAGATGACCATTTAAACGAAAATGGATATATTGTTCCAGGTCTTGGAGATTGTGGAGATAGACTTTTTGGCACTAAATAAAGATAAAGTAATTAATGGTATAAGTTTATATGCACTAGTTTCTCAATTTATTATTAGTACAATTTTTTTATCAATATTAGGTTATTATATTGGTTTTAAAATTAATAATGAAGGATCACTAAAAGGAATTATAGCAGTAATATTTGGTTTAATAGGTATAATTAGTTTTATTATTCAATTATTATTGATAGAAAGGAGAAAAAATGACAAAAAAAGTAGGGTATAAAATTGTTTTATATACATGGGTATTAATAATTATCGTGTTTTTTGGTTTATGGATTTTTTCTCATAGTTGGATGTTACCAAAAAGTTATTTATTAGGAGCTTTAACATCAATAATGTCTTTTATAATGTTAATGAATAGGACAAGTTATATTGAAGAAAATAAAAAAGAGCCAAATAATAGTGTTACATCTACATTAACTAGATTTTTACTTTCAGGATTCATACTTGCTGTTGGAGTATTTGATGAAAGATTTAATGCTATATTAGTTTTAATAGGTTTATTACAAGTTAGAATTGTAATACTTTTTTATGGAATATTTAATAAGAAGGTGGTAGATTGACATTTAGGTTATGGGGACCTTTAAATGATCAAATGTATTCAATGCTTATAATCGTGTTTGCGTTATCTATGTTATCGATTATAGTTGGGTTAAAAGTTAAAAAAATAAAACCAGAAGATAAGCAACCGTGGTGGTTAGTTATATTAGAAAGTTTAGTTAGTTTAATTAATAACTTTGTTAAGGAAAATATGGGTAAATGGTGGAAACAATATGCACCATATTATTTTACTTTAGCATTATTGTTGTTTTTTTCTAATATTGCATCAATATTTTTACTTACATCACCGACAAGTTATTTATCAGTTAATTTTGGTTTAGCATTGATAAGTTTTTTTGTTATTCAACAAGTAGGAATTAGGAGTAACGGAATACTTGGTTATTTAAAAAGTTTTGTATCACCAGTTTTTGTTATATTACCTATTAATTTGATTTCTGAATTTGCATTACCAGTATCATTGTCATTAAGATTATTTGGTAATATTAGTAGTAGCAATGTTTTAGTAATGTTTTTAGAAGGATTGTTAGGATATGGAACAATTATTCCAATGCCGATATTTAATATAATTTTTGATATAGGATTTGGAATAATTCAGGTTATGGTTTTTGTATTACTTTCAATTATTTTTGCAAGTAATAAAGTTAATGAAAAAGATTTAATTATAGAATAGGAGAAAGAAAAATGGAATTAGTAAATTTATTAGAAGTAGTATTTAATAGTGATTTTAAATCAGCTGTAGCTTATTTTGCTGCAGGATTAGCTGTATTTGTTGGTTTTGCAACAGCTATTGCTCAAGGAAAAGTTGCTGCAAAAGGTGTTGAAGCTGTTGGTCGTCAACCAGAAGCATCAGGTAAAATTATGGTTACTATGTTACTTGGACAAGCAGTTTGTGAAACATCAGCATTATATGGTTTAATTATTGCCTTCATGTTATTATCTAAATAATGGATTTTATAGATAAAATAGTCGAATTTATTGGTGATGGGTTAACATTTGATTTATCTCATATTATAATTCAAATTTGTGCAACAATTATTCTTTTTATAATTGTAAGAAAATTTATGTGGCAACCTATCACAAATCTTATTGAAGCTAGAAGAAATTTAATCAATCAAGAATTAAATGAAGCTAAAATGAAAAATGCTGAAGCTGAAAGATTAGAAATTTTGACTAAAGAAGAATATTTAAAGACTAAAGAAGAAAGTAAAAATATAATTGAAAAGGCAATTAATGAAGCTAATTTAGAAAAAGAAAAATTAATATTAGAAGCAAAGCAAGAAGCAAAAAGAAGATTAGAAGAAGCAGATTTTAATATTAATCAAGAAATAATTAATAAAAGCGATGAAATTAAAAAAGAAATTGTCGATATTGCTTTTGATGCAGCTTTAAAAATTGTTGGAAGAGAAATCAATAAAGAAGATCATAAAGATATAATAGATGAGATTATCGAGGAATTAGTTATATGAAAATAGCTTATAATTATGCATATAGTTTAATTGATTATTCTAAAGATAAGGAAATATTAGATGATTTTAAAATATTTATCGACTTATTAAATAGTAATCCTGATTTTTATAAGTTATTAAATATAACTACTATATCTAAAGAAGAAAAGAAAAAAATGATTGATAAAACATTTCCTTTAAATTCAATTTTTATTAGTTTTATAAAAGTATTGATTGATAATAATCGTTTTATTTTGATTAATGAAATATATGATGAATATGAAAAGTTATTTTATGAAATGAATGATATTGTTAAAGTAACCATTAAATCTGCTTTAAAACTAGAAGAAAATGAAATAAATAAAATAAATTTATATTTTAAAGAAAAATTAAATAAAAAAATAATAATAGAAAACATTATAGATAATAAAATTATTGATGGATATGTTATTAATTATAATGGAAATATATTAGATAATTCAGTTATCAATCGCTTGTTTGATATGAAAAATGCAATAATGTGAGGTTTTAGTATGGACAAAATAAAAATAAATGAAATCTCTAAATTAATTAAAGAACAAATCAAAAATTATGAAAATAAACTTAAAACTGAAGAAATAGGAACAGTTATTAGTGTTGGTGATGGTATATGTCAAATCCATGGCCTTGATAATGCTATGGCAAGTGAACTATTAATTTTTCCCAATGATGTTTATGGGATGGTTTTAAATTTAGAACATGATTTAGTAGGAGCTATCCTATTTGATGATTCAATTAAAATTAAAGAAGGAGATAAAGTTAGATTAACAGGTAAAGTTTTAGAAGTGCCTGTTGGAGATAATTTTATTGGAAGAGTAATAGATCCACTTGGTAATCCATTAGATGGAAAGGGAAAAATTATATCTGATAAATATAGAAAAATAGATGTAAAAGCAAGTGGAGTAATTGATAGAGAAAGTGTTAATGAACCTTTACAAACTGGTATAAAGGTTATTGACACATTAGTTCCTATTGGTAGAGGACAAAGAGAATTAATAATTGGTGATAGACAAACAGGAAAAACATCTCTTGCAATAGATACAATTTTAAATCAAAAAGGTATGGATATTATTTGTATTTATGTTGCAATTGGTCAAAAAGAATCAACTGTTGTTAATGTTTATGAAACATTAAAAAAATATGGAGCAATGGATTATTCAATTATAGTAAGTGCATCAGCTTCAAAACCTGCACCACTTCAATATATAGCTCCTTATAGTGGTTGTGCTATTGCTGAAGAATTTATGTATAGTGGTAAAGATGTTTTAATTGTTTATGATGATTTAACTAAACATGCTATAAGTTATCGTGAACTCGCTTTATTATTAAAAAGACCTCCAGGAAGAGAAGCTTACCCTGGGGATGTATTTTATCTTCATTCAAGATTATTAGAAAGAAGTGCAAAATTAAATAAAAAATTAGGTGGAGGAAGCATTACAGCATTGCCAATAATTGAAACACAAGCAGGTGATATTAGTGCTTATATTCCAACAAATGTTATTTCTATTACAGACGGTCAAATATATTTACAATCAGATTTATTTTACTCTGGTGTAAGACCAGCTATTAATCCTGGTTTAAGTGTTTCAAGAGTTGGTGGAGATGCACAAACTAAAGCTATTAAAAGTGTTAGTGGAACTTTAAGACTTGATTTAGCATCTTTTAGAGAATTAGAATCTTTTAGTCAATTTGGAAGTGACTTAGATCAAAACACTAAAGAGAAGATTGAAAGAGGAAAAAGGACTGTTGAAATTTTAAAACAAAATTTACATGAAAAACTTGAAATGGCAGAAGAATGTATAATCATATTTGCATTAGTTAATGGTTTATTAGATGATATTGCTGTTAATAATTTATTAGTATTTGAAAAAGAATTATTTAAATATATTAATAAAAATCAAGAATTTAAAAATTTAAAAGAAGAAATTCAAAATACTAAAGTTTTAAATAATAAAGAGTTATTAGTAAAACTTATTAAGGAGTTTAAATTAATTTTTAATGAGTAATTTAAGAGAAGTTAAATCAAGAATTTCTTCGACATTAAAAACATCACAAATTACAAATGCAATGAATATGGTATCTGCATCTAAACTTAGAAGAGCAGAAAAAAAATTTACATCATATAACGAATATATGAGCGTTATTAATAATTTGGTTTTTAATGTTATAAAGCCTGATATGCAACATCCTTTATTAGAAAAAAGGGAAGTAAAAAAAGTATGTTATATTATTATTACTTCTGATAAAGGTCTTGCTGGTGCTTATAACAATAATGTTGTTAAAAAATTAGAAGCAGAAATTAATGGTTTAGATAATGCTTATGTTGGCGTAATTGGGAAACATGGTCTTGATTTTTGTAAAAAAAATAATTATAAATTAGTATATGATAAAAGTATATCTATAAGAGATGATGTATTATTTATTGATTTAGAAGATATATCTAATAAAATAATTAATATGTTTTTAAATAAAGAAGTAGATGAAATTAATATAATTTATAATAAATATATTAATACTCTTACACAAGAAGTAGTTTTAGAAAAATTTTTACCATTAGAAATTAAAAATTTAGAAGATAATTTAAATGATTATATTTTTGAAGAAGGAATGGATAATACTATTGATTTATTAATTCCGATGTATTTAAAAAATAAATTATATGGTTATGTTTTAAATGCTAAAACAAGTGAACATTCTGCAAGAATGAATTCAATGAAAAGTGCTACTGATAATGCAAAAGAAGTAATTGATAAATTACAAATTTTATATAATAGAGCAAGACAAGATAGTATTACAAAAGAATTAACTGATATTGTATCAGGAGCAAATTCTATTTAGGAGGGTCTATGGAAGGAAAAATAACACAAGTAAAAGGACCAGTAGTTGATGTTGAATTTAAAGATGAACTTCCAAAAATTTATGACTGTTTAATATGTAAGAATTTAAACATTCATTTAGAAGTTGAAATGCATTTAGGAAATAATAATGTTAGATGTATTGCATTAGATTCAACAGATGGTTTAAGAAGAGGAGATTTAGTTATTGACACTAAAAATCCTGTAATGGTTCCAGTTGGAAAAGAAACATTAGGAAGAATTTTTAATGTTTTAGGAGAAACTATTGATGGAAAAGAAGCATTAAATAATGTTGAAAAAAAGCCTATTCATAGAGATGCTCCTAATTTTAATGATTTATCAAATAATGTTGAAATATTAGAAACAGGTATAAAAGTTATAGATTTACTTGCACCATATATTAAAGGTGGTAAAGTTGGATTATTTGGAGGAGCAGGAGTAGGTAAAACTGTTTTAATCCAAGAATTAATTCATAATATAGCTAAAAAACATGGTGGTATTTCTGTTTTTGCTGGAGTTGGCGAAAGAACAAGAGAAGGTAATGATTTATATAATGAAATGATTGAATCAGGTGTTATTGATAAAACATGTATGGTTTTTGGTCAAATGAATGAAAGTCCTGGTGCTAGAATGCGTGTTGCACTTACTGGTTTAACTATGGCAGAACATTTTAGAGATGAAGAAAAACAAGATATTTTATTTTTTATAGATAATATTTTTAGATTTACTCAAGCAGGAAGTGAAGTATCAGCATTACTTGGTAGAATTCCATCTGCAGTAGGTTATCAACCTACACTTGCTACTGAAATGGGTAAATTACAAGAAAGAATTACATCTACTAAAGATGGTTCTATAACATCTATTCAAGCTGTTTATGTTCCTGCTGATGATTATACTGATCCTGCACCAGCTACAACATTTACACATTTAGATGCTACAACAAATTTATCAAGAAAATTAGCAGAAGAAGGTATTTATCCTGCTGTTGATCCGCTTCAATCAACAAGTAGAGCTTTATCTATAGAAGTTGTTGGAGAAGAACACTATAATACAGCAAGAGCTGTTCAAAAAATAATTCAAAGATATAATGAGTTATTAGACATTATTGCCATTTTAGGAATGGATGAATTAGGAGAAGAAGATAAATTAACTGTTTCAAGAGCAAGAAAAGTTAGATTATTTTTAGGACAAAGTTTAAATGTTGCTGAACAATTTACAGGATTAAAAGGATCATTTGTTCCAGTTAAAGAAACAGTTAGAGGCTTTAAAGAAATATTAGAAGGAAAATATGATGATTTTCCTGAAGAAGCTTTTAGATTAAAAGGAAGCATTGATGAAGTTATTATTGCTGCTAAAAAAATGATGGAGTGATGAAATATGCAAATTATAGTTTCAACTCCAGATGGAGTTTTATACGATGATATTGTTGATTATATTGTTGTTAGAAATCAAGATGGTGAATTTGCCATTTTAAAAAATCATATTCCAATTATTAGTATAATAAAAGAAGGATATGTTAAAGTTGTTAGAGATAAAAACGAATTTTATATATATATGTTTAGCGGTATTTTAGAACAAGCTAATAATAAAATTAATGTAGTAGCTCAAGAAGCACATATTGGAGAAACTAAAGAGATTGCTAAAGATCTTATATTACAAATTAGAAAAGAAAGAATTGAATTTAACAAAAGAAAATCTGTTGACACAACTAAATTAGAAAAAACATTAAGAGAGAATATTAAAAATACCAAAGCTGGAGAATTATGATTTTAGAAAGTATAGTTAGTGATATTAATTTTGCTTATTTCTTATTATTATTTATATTTTTTATATTAATGTTTTATTTAATTAAAGCAACAAATTTTGAAAAAATATTTAAACAAGGAAAAACTATAGAAATAAAAATCGGATATTTTATATTAAGCTTAATTTTAGCACATATTTTAACAACCATTTTTTTAAATTTTTTTAATCTTTAAGATTTTATTAAATAAATAAGTTTAAAAGGCATGATATTAAATTATATCGTGCCTTTTTAATTAAAATTTTTTATTTATTATAATTTATATTAAATTAATTGTATAATTTTTTTTATTTTAACCATACTAAATTTAGAGGTGAAAGAATGAAAAAAATTAAAGATTTCTTAAATGAACGAAAAGATTTATTTTTATTTATTGGTGTATTATTAGTTGTGGTTGCTACAATTTTAACAGTTGCAAATTTAGTAGATAAATCAGATGGAGATTTTGTACTTGTTCCAGGTCCTAATGAACCAGTAGTAAATCCAGATGTTGATCCAGTAATTGAACAAGAAAAAATGATTTTACCAATTAATGAGGATTATATAGTTGTGAAAGACTATTTTGATTTAAATAATCCGGATACACTTCATAATGCAGTTTTTAATTTAGGTAATTCAATGGTAGAAAGTACAGGAATGAGCTATGCAGCAAGTAATAATAATGTATTTGATGTTTTAGCAGCTTATTCAGGTAAAGTATTAAGTGTTACTGAAAATAATTTAGAAGGATATGAAGTGGTTATTTTACATGAAGATAATTTAAAAACATATTATTTATCTTTGAGTGAAGTAAATGTTAAAGAAAATGATGAAGTTAAAATTGGCGATGTAATTGGTAAAGCAGGGACTTCTATTTTAGATACTCTTGCTGGAATTCATGTTCATTTTGAAATTGAAAAAGATGGAAAATTCATTAATCCAACATATGCATATAATAAAATGATTAGTGAATTAGAAACAGAAGATAAATAAATTTTATAATTTTTAAAAGTAAACTTTTGTTTACTTTTTTTAATATTTAAATTAATAAATACATATTATTAATTGGTGAGATAATTTTGAAATATCAAATAGAATTAATAAAAAATATGGCTAATGATTTAGTAAAAGAAAAACTTACTATTAGACAAGTTGCAAAAAAATATAATAAATCAAAAAGTACTGTTCATAAATGGTTTAAGGAAAGACTAATTTATATTGATAATAATTTATATTTAGAAGTAGAAAAAATTTTAAATTATAATAAAAATATAAGACATATTAGAGGAGGAGAAGCAACTAAATTAAAATATAAAAAAAAGTAATTTTTAATTACTTTTTATTGGAATAAATAATTCTTTTTCATTCAATTTTTCTAAAATGACATCTCCACATGTTAAATCATTAATTTTTTTTATAATTAAATCATCGTCTAAGTCGAATAATACATCATAACATACTTGTTCATTATAAGTAATATTAATTATTTTATACGCATTTGATTTAAGAAAATTTGATATGTTATTAGAATAGCTATAATTAACAGTTATTTTATAATTTTTAAATGATTTATTTTCTTGCATTATAGAGTTGTTAATTGCTTCTTGAGCTGATTTACTATATGCTCTTATTAAACCTCCAGCTCCAAGCTTGATACCACCAAAATATCTTATAACAACGACTAAAACATTATTTAATTCGTTTTTTTTAATTACTTCAAGAATTGGCATTCCAGCTGTTTTTGATGGTTCTCCATCATCTGATTGTCTTGCTGAAGATATTAGATTTATAGCATAGCATACATGAGTTGCATCATAGTATTTTTTTTTAATTTCTTTTATTATATTTAATGCATCGTTAAAATCAGTTACATAAAAAGTTTTTGATATAAATTTTGATTTTTCAATTATTATTTCAGAAAATTCAGAATCTAAAATTGTTTTAATGATATCACAACCTTTTTTATATTATAGTATAAATTAGAGAAAAAGTAAAATAATTAATTTATCTATATTTAAATTTTAGAAGGTATTTGTTATAATAATAAAGAAATTAGGTTGATAATATGAAAATTAAAAAAGGAATAGATGTATTAAATATATTAGAAAAAAATAATTATAAAGCGTATTTGGTTGGAGGAATTGTTAGAGATTATTTATTAAATATTCCTTGTTTTGATATAGATATTACAACAAATGCAAAGCCTAATGAAATTATAAATATATTTGATAATTATGATAAATCTGGTTTAAATTATGGAAATATAAAAGTTAATTATAAAAATGAAATAATAGAAATAACAACTTTTAGAAAAGAAATAAATTATTCTGATTTTAGACATCCAGAATTTAGATTTACAGATAATATATTAGATGATATTTTAAGAAGAGATTTTACTATTAATGCCTTATTAATGGATAAAAATTTAAAAGTTATTGATTATTTAGATGGTTTAAATGATTTAAATAATAAAATTATAAAAACAATTGGGAATCCAGATATTAAGTTTAAAGAAGATGCTTTAAGAATTTTAAGAGCAATCCATTTTAAAGCAAAATTAAATTTTGATATTGATAAAAATACATTAAATGCAATGATTAAATATCAAAACAATTTAAATTATATTAATCATGATGTAATTTTAAAAGAAATTAAAAAAATTTTAAATGATAAATTTTTTTATGAATCAATACCTGATTTTATTAAAATTTCTGATTCATTAAATTTTACTACACCTTTAAAAAAAATATATGAATCTAAAATTAAAAATATTTCTTATTTAGAATTTTTCATGTTAGTATATTATTTTAATGGAAAGATTGATTATAATTTAAGTAAAAAAGATCTTATAAAAATAAAAAAAGCGATTGAATTAGCTAATATCTTATTAAATAGAAACGTTGATAATATATTATACTTTAATTATAATAAAGAAATATGTTTGCTTGCTAATAAATTTAATATGATAGTTAATAAAAAAATAGATTCTACATTATTAATTTTAGAAATTGAAAAAAATATACCTATAAAAAAATTAGGTGATATAAAATATAATGCAATAGATTTAATAAATGATTTTAATTTTAAAGAAAACCAAATAAAAATTGTTTTAAATGAAATAAAAGATTTGATTTTAAATAATAATTTAGAAAATGATTATAATAAAATTAAAGAATATCTTTTATTAAAGTACGGAGGATGAATATGAAAAATAAATTTTTATCATATTTAGATGAATTTCATAATATAACAGTCTTAATACCATATGAATATAGACAAGATATTTCTAAGTCATTTTATTTACATAATGGTAAAACAAAAGAAGAATTAATCATTGATAAAATATCAGATATTGGATTATATAGAAAATATGAATTAATTTCATATGATTTAATAAATATTAATAGAGATTATACAATTTATGATGATAATAAAGAAATAAGTTATTTGAAAATTGGCGCAGTTACAAGAAGTCCTCTTTTCGATATATTATATTCATATGATGGTAATGATTTAGGATTTCAATATAATTTAAATTATACAATTTTCAAATTATGGAGTCCTGTTGCAAAAGAAGTAGAAATTGAAATAGTTGATTTAGACAATAATATAAAATTTTATGAATTAGAAAACATGAGTAAAGGTATCTGGGAAATAAAATTAGAAGGTAACCTAGATAAATATAAATACAAATATCGCATAAGAATAAATGATACATTTGTTGAAACTTTAGATCCTTATGCTATTAGTAGTGATGCTAATGCTAATTATAATTATGTAATTGATTTAAAAAAAACATATCAATTTTTAAATAAAAAACCTGAATTTAGTGGAATTAAGACAGATATGGTTGTTATGGAAACACATGTAAGAGATTTAACAAGTATGGAAGGATTAGATGTTTTAAATCCATTAAAATTTAGTTCTTTATTAGAGAATTTAAAAAGTAAAAATAATAATAAAATCGGATTAGAATATATAAAAGAACTAGGAGTTACTCATATTCAATTTATGCCTCTTTTTGATTTTGGAGGTGTAGATGAAATAAATCAAAAAGATAAATATAATTGGGGATATAATCCAATTCAATATAATGTTGTAGAAGGATCATATTCAACTAATCCGAATGATCCATATAAAAGAATAAACGAATTAAAAAAATTAATTGATTATTGTCATAATTTAGGTTTAAGAGTTGTTTTAGATGTGGTTTATAATCATGTTTATGAAATGGAAGAATTTAGTTATCAAAAAATTGTTCCTGCATATTTTTTTCATTATGATCAAAGAGGAATTAGAACTAATAATAGTGGTTGTGGAAATGATATTGCATCAACTAGAAAAATGGTTAGAAAATATATAATTGATTCATGTATGTATTGGATTAAAGAGTTTAATATCGATGGATTTAGATTTGATTTAATGGGATTATTAGATATTGAAACAATTAATACTATCGAAAGAAAAGCATATAATTTTGATAAATCGTTTGTTATATATGGCGAAGGATGGAATATGAATAGTTTAGTTCCTAATTATTTAAGAAGTAATATGAATAATCATAAATTACAACCATATATTTCATTTTTTAATGATTCATTTAGAGATAATATAAGAAAATATGCTGCAAATAAATTTTATAATATGTATGAAATATCAGATTTAATTATGGGAATGAAATTTTATTCTCCAAGTCAAAGTATTAATTATGTTGAATGTCATGACAATTATACATTATATGATTATTATAAAGTTAATAATTTAGAAGGAAATGATCTAATTAATGCACATATTTTAGCAACCCAAATAACATTATTAAGTGAAGGTATACCATTTATTCAAATTGGTCAAGAATTTTTTAGAACTAAAAATTTAGTTGAAAATTCTTATAAAAGCTCAGATGATATTAATTTTGTTGATTGGAATAAAATGGATAATAATTATGATTATCAAGAGTTAGTTAAAGATCTTATTGATATAAGAAAAACATATAAAGTTTTTAGACTTGATTCAAATTCAAAAGTAAAAAATAATGTTTTATTTTTAAAAGATATAAGTGATATACATCATTTACATTTTAAATTAAAAGATATTTTAGGTGAATTATATGTTATAATAAAAAACAATAATATAAATTATACCTTTTTAAATAATGAAAACTGGATATTAATTTTTGATGGTAGAAAAAAATCATTTAGTTTTTCAAATAAAATGAATTTAATTAATCCTGGAGTATATATCTTTTTAAAAGGAGGAGAGTAAAATGGATTTTTTAGAAAATGAGGAATACAATTTTTTTGCGATAACAGAAACTGTTAATATAGGTGAAGATTTTGGTAATATTAATGTTTTATTAGAAGATGGAACAAAATGCAATATTAAATTAGATAATAATTTTTATGATTTTTTTAAAAATAATAAAATTTATTATTTTAAAGTTATAGTAAGTAAAAATAAATTTAGAGAAAGATTAGATATTAATTTAGTTGATGCTATATTTGTTTATGATTATTTTAAAGATGATTTAGTAGGTTTAGATGAAATCTTAAAAAAATTTTATAAATATGCACCTATTAATACAAATATAATGATTTCTAAAATAGAAGAATATATTAGTAAAATTGAAAATAAAGTATTATATGATATAACAAGTACTATTTATAAAAAATATAAAAATCAGTTTTATATTTATCCGGCTGCAACTAAATTTCATCACACATATATAGGTGGACTAGCCTTTCATACTTATCAAATGATTAGTTTATGTGATACATTTATTAAAATATATAGACATATAAATAAAGATTATTGTTATGCGGGTATTATTTTACATGACATATTAAAAGTAAAAGAATTAAGTGAAGCAGAAGGTGCAGAATATACAACAGAAGGTAATTTAATCGGTCATATAAATTTGTGTATGAATGAACTTGCTATATGTGCTAGTAAATTAGGATATTTAGAAAAAGAAGAATATATGTTATTATCTCATATTATTTTGTCGCATCATGGTCAATTTTCTCAAAAAAGGCCAATGACAGCAGAAGCTTTTTTAGTTTCATTTTTAGATAATTTTGATAGTAAAATGACAGTTTTACAAGAAGAATTAGATAAAATTAAAAATGGAACATTTACAGATCCCTTAAGAATTATGGAAAGAGAAAAATTTTATAAAAGATCTGATGATTTATAAAAAAAATAGTTGAAAGATTTATTTAAGAGTGATATAATGCCAAAGGCTTATATATATTTGTAATTGGACAAATGTTTCTACGAACTACCGTAATAGTTTACTATAAGTTAAACTATTATTTTTTTTTGGAGGTTATATGGAACAAAAAATATTAGGTGAAGAAAAAATTTCTAAATTATTATTAAAATTTTCAATACCTTGTGTAACTGCATTATTAATTAGTGCATTATATAATATAGTTGATCAAATATTTATTGGTAATAGTGAATTAGGAATTATAGGTAATGCAGCAACAGGTATTTCATTTCCAATTATATGTATCGCTAATGCATTTGCATGGTGCATAGGAGATGGTGCTGCATCTTATTTAAGTATTTGTCAAGGTAAAAAAGATGCATATAGTTCTCATAAATGTGTTGGTAATGGAATATTAGTAACAACTATAATAAGTATAGTATTAATGATTATATGTTATATATTTGCATCTCCATTAATGATTGCATTTGGAGCATCAAGTGAATCATATAAATTAGCTTTAGATTATTTTCAAATTATTGTTGCATTTTTCCCTTTTTATTTATTATTAAATGTAACGAATAGTATGATAAGAGCAGATGGTAGTCCAACATATGCAATGATTGCAATGCTTGTTGGAGCAGTCATTAATTTAATACTTGATCCATTATTTATATATGTTTTTAAATTTGGAATTAAAGGTGCTGCTTATGCGACTGGTATTGGACAAGTTATATCATGTTATATGTGTATAAGATATTTTAAAAATCCTAAAAGTTTTAGATTGTCTAAAGATAGTTTCAAATTAGATTATAATATTTTAAAAGAAACAATTAAATTAGGATTATCAACATTTATTTTTCAAATTTCTATAGCGGTTATGACTGTTATGTGTAATATTACATTAAAACAATATTCTGGTTTATCAAAATATGGCGAAGATATACCACTTTCAGTATTTAGTATTCAAACTAAAGTATATACAATTGTATGTAATATTGTTACTGGGATTGTTTTAGGTGGTCAACCAATATTTGGATATAATTATGGTGCTAATAAAATGGACAGAGTAAAAAAGACATATAAAATTGTTTTATTATTAACCGTTTTAATTGGAATTATATCAACAATGATTTTTCAATTTTGTCCTCAAATTATTATTAATTTATTTGGAGGAGGAGATAAATTATATTTAGAATTTGCTATAAAAACATTTAGAATATATTTATCATTATTAACTATTACATGTTTAGTAAAAATGACATCTGTATTTTTTCAATCAATTGGTAAATCATTTTATGCAGTAATATCTGCCATAATTCGTGATTTATTGTTGTTTACACCGTTAGTTATTATATTACCTAAATATTTAGAACAAAAAAATCCTGGAACAGGAATTTATGGATTGTTGTATGCTGCTCCTATTGCTGATTTTATTGTTTTATTTGTTATATTATTTTTAACAATAAGATTTTTTAAAAAACAAGAATCAAAGTAAAATAAAAATCGCCTTTTTTGGCGATTTTTTATTTAATCAGTATAATTATCAAAATATCCTTGAATTAGAATAATAGGTGTACCTTTATCTCCTGATCCGCTTGTTAAATCACATAATGATCCGATTAAATCAGTTAATTGACGAGGAGTAGTACCTTGAGATGCCATATTTCCAACAAGATTTTTATTTTTTTGTTTTATTTTATTGCTTATTGCATCTTTTAATTCATTTCCATTTAAATCTTTAAAATCATTATCAGCTAAATATTTTAATTTTAATTCATTAGGTGTTCCTATTAAACCATCTGTAAAAGCAGGTGATACAACTGGATCTGCAAGTTCCCAAATTTTTCCTTTTGGATCTTTAAATGCTCCATCACCATAAACCATAACTTCAACATGTTTATTTGTTCTATTAAATATTTCTTTTTGAATATTTAAAACAAGTTCCATAGATTCTTTTTCTTTAGGAAATAATTTAATTTTATCTTCAGTTGATTTATTAGATCCTAAAAGACCATATTTATCATTAAATCCACTTCCATTTATTGAAACATTTAAAATATCATCTAAGCTTAAAACTTTTTTAGCACCATTTTCTAATAAAATTCTTTTTGTTCTTTTTCTTGTGTGAATATCGCAATTTATAACATATTTAGTATAATTTAAAATTGCTTTTGGATGATTAGCAAAAATAATTTCTGCTTCACAGTTTTCACTTTCTATTAATTCTTTATAATAATTTATATAGTCTATTCCTGTAAATTGATGAACTTTATATCCAAAGTTTTTTCGATATTCATCTAATGATAAAACATCTGAATAAGGATTAATATTTGTTTTATCTAAATCTGTAAAATCAATTAATGCATTTCCAACTTCATCACTTGGATATGATAACATTAAAACAATTTTTTTTGCTGCTTTAGCAATTCCTTTTAAACAAATTGCAAATCTATTTCTAGATAAAATAGGGAAAATTACACCTATTGTATCATTATTAATTTTATTTAAGATATCTTGTTTTATATCTAATATAGATGCATAATTTCCTTGCGCTCTAGCTACAATTGATTCAGTTAATGCTATTACGTCTTTATCTTTAATTGTAAAGTTTTCTTTATTTGCAGCATTTAATACTGAATTTACTGTAATATCAACTAAATTATCGTTTTCTCTTATAATTGGACATCTAATTCCTCTTACTACTGTTCCTACTGTTCTTTCCATATTTTCACCTTTTTAAGTTAAAATTTTAATACGCAATAATTATACATTTTCTAATTTATATATGCAAATATTTTTTAAAAAATAAATTGAAATAAAAATAATCTAATGATATAATGCGAACAAGGAGGGAAAACTATGTCAAAATGGTTTAAAAAACAAAGTAGATTAGTTCAAATTTTATTATTATTAATTCCGGGACTTAACTGGGTTGTTGAAGTTCTTGTAAGATGGGATCATGCAATTAAAAAACAAAGTTTATTTAAAATATTAATTGCAATACTTGTAACTATTCCATCAGGTATTATTATTGGATGGTTAGATTGTATATGGTGTTTATTATTTAAACATTTATTCTTGGCCTAATATTATAATTTAAATTTGAATATTAATTAGTCAAAACAAAAAAAGTTTTGACTTTTTTTATTTAAAACACATCAAATTTTTTAATAGCATATACTAATATTGGTGGTATTATGAATGAAAAAATTTTATTTACAGTGCTTGGTATATTATTTATTTTTATCGCAACATCAATTGGGGCATTAACTGTATTTTTTTTTAAAAATGGGATTAAAGAAAAATTATATAAATTTATATTAGGTTTTTCAAGTGGAGTGATGTTTGCAGCAGCTATATGGTCATTAATTATTAAAGCTTTTACGTATACATTTATAAATGATAATATAAAATATTTTTTAGTAATAATAGGAATAATTTTTGGAACTTTTTTTATAATTTCATTAGATATGATAATTCCTAAATATGTTTTAAAATCTAATAAAAATTTATCTAAAGTTAGTAAGATGTTTATTGCAGTAACATTGCATAATATTCCTGAAGGACTAGTGGTTGGGATTAGTTTTGGTTTAGCATTAAATAGTGCAGATAAGTCATTATTATATAGTGCATTATTATTAAGTTTTGGAATTGGATTTCAAAATATTTTAGAAGGAGCTGCATTATCTATTCCGTATTTAAATTTAACGTTAAATAAGAAAAAATCTGCTTTTTACGGAATATTAAGTGGTGCTGTTGAACCGATTTTTGCTTTTTTTGGAGTATTATTAGTATCTAATTTAAATTACACAACTCCATTTTTACTTAGTTTTGCAGCTGGTTCAATGATTTATGTTGTAGTAGAAGAAATGATTCCTGATGCAAGATTAAATATAAATTATATTGGATCTATTGGTTTTATATTTGGATTTATAATTATGATGATGTTAGATATAATATTATAATATATAAAATTAATATTTTAATTTTAAAAAAATATGTTATAATTTTTTTTATAGAAGTGAGGTTGATAATTATAAAAAAAATATTGCTAGATAAATTTAAAGAATCAATAATGTCAATATTACCAATAACTTTAATAGTTTGTTTATTAAATTTATTTGTTAATGTTGGAAGTAGTAACTTAATAAATTTTATAATTTGTTCAATTCTTTTAATATTTGGTATGACTTTTTTTAGTGTTGGTGTTGATTCATCTATGATGGTAATGGGTCAAGAAATTGGGAATCATTTGACAAAAAAGAGAAATTTATTTTGGTTATTATTTGTTGGATTTTTAATTGGATTTTTAGTTACTATTGCTGAACCTGATTTAACAGTTTTAGCAAATCAGTTTAAAGCTTTAAGTAGCAAATATTATTTAATTATACCAGTAGCATTAGGTGTTGGTATATTTATGGTAATTGCAATTTTAAGAATTTTATTTAAGGTTAAACTTAAATACATCTTACTATTTTTTTATTCATTAATTTTAGTTATGATTTTTTTAATTAATGAAGAATTTGTTCCTATTTCACTTGATTCAGGTGGAGTTACAACAGGACCTATTACAGTACCATTTATTTTAGCATTTGGAACAGGTATTGCAATGCAAAGATCATCTAAAGGTAAAGACGATAGTTTTGGATTGGTTGCAATATGTTCTATAGGACCTATTTTTGCAGTATTAATTTTAGGTTTTATTTTAAAAGAACCTTTAATTGATACATCGAGTAGTGCTAATATAAGTTTTATTCAAACTTTATTAAATTGTTTTAAAGAAGTATTAATAGCTCTTTTGCCTATAATGATCTTTTTTATAATTTATCAATTTTTTATTTTAAAATTATCAAAAAAAAGATTTTTAAAGATTTTAGTTGGGCTTTTATTTTCTTTTTTAGGATTAACTTTGTTTTTAACAGGAGTTAATTATGGATTTATGCCTATTGCTCAAAAATTAGGTTCATTATTAGGAAATATAGATAATAAATTAGTGTTAATCCCTATTGCTTTTATAATTGGGTTTGTTGGAGTTATTGCTGAACCTGCAGTTCATGTATTAAATAATCAAGTATTTGAAATTACAAGTGGTACAATTTCTAAAAAGACTATGCTTTTTTGTTTATCTATTGGTGTTGGTATTTCACTTGTTTTATCTGTATTAAGAATTATTTTTGATATATCGATTTATTATATTATTGTTCCTGGATATATTTTAGCTTTAATTTTAATGTTTTTTGTCCCAAATATTTTTACGGCGATTGCTTTTGATAGTGGAGGGGTTGCATCTGGTGCTATTACTGCAAGTTTTGTATTACCACTAGTTACTGGTATTTGCGAAATGATTAGTCCGGATAAAATATTACTTAATGCTTTTGGTGTTGTTGCATTTACAGCAATGACTCCACTTATTGTTATACAATTATTAGGATTAGTTTATAAAATTAAATCTAAAAATGATAATAGTACAAAAGTTACTGATATTAAATATGAAATTATTGAATTTAATAATAAAGAAAGTGATAGATTATGAGAAAAATAGATGGTTTAAAACTATTAATTACAATAGTTGATCGCGATAAGCAAAAAAATGTAGAAGATATTTTAAATGAAAATGGATGTATGTTTCAAATATCTAGTTATGGTATAGGAACAGCAAGTAAGGAAATATTAGATTTACTTAATTTAGGAGAACCATTAAAAGCAATTATATTTTCTTTTGTTGAATCAAGTATAGTTTTAAAATGTTTAAATGATTTAGAAAATATTTTAGAAATTAATAAACATGGTAATGGTATTTCTTTAGTAATTGATATTAATAGTATTCCTTCTACATCATTAAATAAAATTATAAATTTGGAGGAGTAAAATGGATAAATATTTAGTGGTTGCTATTTCAAATCATGGATATAGTGAAGAAATAATGAGTTGCGCAAAAAAATGTGGAGCAAAAGGTGGAACTATTTTAAAAGGAAAGGGTTCTGCATCAAATGATATTAAAAAATTTTTTGGGATAACTATTTCTCCAGAAAAGGAAATTTTATTTATTGTTTTATCTGAAAACATTAAAAATGATGTTATGATGGAAATTACAAAAAATTATGGTATAACATCACAAGCACATACTGTTGTTTTTTCTATTAAAGTTGATAAGACAATTGGTATATTAGAAGATTAATTAAAAGAGGGCGGATTTAATGGAAATAGAAAAATCTAAAATGAAGAAATTAGTTTTAGTAATTGATATTGTTTCTATTATTTTAATATTATTATTAGTATTTGGTCTTGTTTACAAATATTGGGATGAAATAAAAATGCTAAATAGTGATAGTGGACAAGAATGGCTAGAAAATAAAGTACAAAAAACTGGTGTTTGGGGTGTTTTAGTTTTACTAGGTATACAAGTTTTACAAGTAGTAGTTGCATTTATTCCGGGAGAAGTAGTTGAAATTGTTTCAGGTGTTATGTTTGGGGCATTTGGTGGACTTTTGATTTGTATTATTGGATTAATAATTGGAACTTGTATTATTTTTGGATTGGTAAAATTATTAGGAAAACCATTTGTAGAATTAGTAGTAAAAGATAATGACTCTAGTAAATTTAAATTTCTAGAAGATCCTATAAGAGCTCTAGTTATTTTATTTTTTATTTTTCTAATACCAGGGTTACCTAAAGATATTTTAATATATCTTATACCTTTTACAAAAATTGATTTAAAAAATTTTTTATTTGTATCTGTTTTAGCGAGAATTCCTTCGATTTTTACATCAACATTAGTTGGATCTGCTATTGTGGATAAAAATTATAGTTTGGCAGTTATAATTTCTATTATTATGTCTATTTTAGCGATAGTAGGATTAATATTCAATAAACAAATATGTAGTTATATAGAGGATAAAATAGTAAACAAAAATAATAAATAACATTCAAAGGTGGTAAATATGAATGTAAAAGTGAGTGTAATCGAAAGATTAAAAAGAAAAGATGAAAAAGCATTTGATGAAGTATATCATGCTTATAAAAAATTAGTTTATTATATTTTAAAACTCTATATTAAAAACAACAATATTTGCATAGAGCTAATGCAAGATATATTTACAAAAGTATATTTAGAAATTGATAAGTTAAAAGAAAATAAAGCATTTCATAGTTGGATAATTAGTATTACTAAAAATGTTGCATTAGAATATTTAAGAAAAGAAAGATTAGAAACTAATTTTATTAATACATATTTTGAAAAAGAAAATTTAGTTATAAATCCGAAAAATGATTTAAGTGAATATTATACAAAGGATATTAATGATTTAGAAAAGGCTATTTTAACATTACATTTTATTTATAATATGACATTTAAAGAAATTAGTAATCAATTGAATATTACTAAAGATGTAGCAGCAAAAACTTATTATCAAAGTTTAGAGAAAATAAAAAAATGTGTAAAGGGGGAAGAATATGAAAAGAAAAATAATTAAATATATCGATGATGATTTTAATATGTCTGTTGATGAATTAAATATATTAAATAAAATTAAAAATGATAATCATTTAACTTTTAAAAATAATAATAACAATATTAAAAGAAATTTTATAATATATAGATATATTTCTGTTTTATCTTTATTATTTGGAATAGTATTATCAATATTATATATATATCCTAAAAAAAGCATTTTTTTATCTACAAAAAATAAATATGATGTTTTAATATTTGCATTATTCTTTATTCTTGTTGGTATTATGTGTTTAATATTATCTTATAAAAAAAAGAATAAGGAGAAAGAATAATGAGTTTTCTAAAATTACAAAATATAAGTAAAATTTATGTTGAAAAAGTTGTAAGTGTTGGATTATCAAAAATAAATTTAGAATTTAATTTAGGAGAATTTGTTGCTATTACTGGTAAAAGTGGTAGTGGAAAAACTACTTTATTAAATGTTATTAGTGGTATAGATAGTTATGAAGAAGGAGAATTATATATAAATAATTCTCCTACAAGTCATTTTACTCAAAAAGAGTTTGAAGATTATAGAGAGCAATATATTTCTTTTATATTTCAAGATTATAATATAATAGATTCTTTTACAGTTTTAGAAAATGTAGAATTATCACTTATGCATATAAAAAATTTAAAAGAAAGAAGAAATAAGGCTTTAGAATTAATTGAAAAAGTTGGTTTAAAGTCACATATTCATCATAAAGGTTCTAAATTAAGTGGTGGACAAAAACAAAGAACAGTTATAGCAAGAGCACTTGCTAAAAATTCACCAGTTATATTAGCTGATGAGCCAACAGGAAATTTAGATAGTACAACATCTAAACAAATCATAAAACTTTTAAAAGAAATATCAAAAGATAAACTTGTTATTGTTGTTACTCATAATTATGAGGATTTTAAAGATTATGCTACAAGACATATTAGAATTTATGATGGTAAAATAGTTGAAGATGAAGCATTATGTGATTATAGTAAAACAACATATGAAGAACAAATTATAAATAAAAGTAAAAAAAGTGATTTTTTAAATTCTTTATTATTAGGATTTATTAAGTTTAAATCTAAACCTAAATTGTCTTTAATTCTTTCTTTGATTTTTACGATTGCTGTTTTAGGTTCTTTTTTTGTAACTTCTTTATTTAAAGAAAGTTATAATAAAATAAAATTAGAAAATGCGTTTCAATATATAAATGGTAGAGTTATTATATCTAAAAAAGATGGAGTTATCTCTGATGAAATATTAGAAGAAATTAAAATAAAAACCAATGCTTCTTATTATATTCGTTATGATGATTTTATTGATATAAATAAAGATAAAAAAAATTATTATCTAGTTTATACAAATAAAAAATTTAATGTTGATTATGGAAGGATGCCTTTAAATGATAATGAGGTTATATTAGAAGTTCCAATTTGTGATAAACCAAATATTAAATCTATTATCAATAATTCAACTATTAATAAATATTTTGATATTGTTGGAGTAAAATTTACTAATGATAATAATAAACGAATCAAATTTTATTGTAGTAATGAATTAGCACAAAAAATTGGTTTTTATTATGATTATAATGATATATCAGGGATAATTTATTTTTCTGGTAGTAATTCTTATGCAGCTAAATTATCAGATGTTTTAGTTAGTAATTCTATAAGTAAAAATACAATTATTATTCCAAAAACAATTTATGAAGAATATTATTTAAGTTGTTCTAAAGAAGAAAGTGATATTAGAATTTCTGTTAAAGATAATTTATATGGCGAAATTGATTTAGATATTAATGAACTAAATATTGTATGTGGTAATACAAATGATGATAATTGCTATATATCAAATGAATTATTAGATACAGAATATAAAAATTTAGTATTAAAAAATTATAACCAAGCATCAATGTTTTATAAAAATAATAAAGAAGCTAAAAAAGCACTTAAAATTTTAGCGCAATATGATTTATATACATGTTTATCTAATGAAAAAACTAAAAATACTGAAAGTTTAGAAACAATTTTTAATATAGTTTCATTAATTTTAGTTTGGGTTATTGAAATTTTATTTTTAGGATTATTTATATATTTATGTTCATATAAATTAATTTTAACAACAAAACAAGACATTGGTATTTATAGATCGATGGGAATAAAAAATAATTGTATAAAGAAAAGCATATTTTTTAATTTAATTTTTAATACAATAATACCTTTTATAATTTTAGTGATATTAACTTCAATTATTTATAATGATCCTTATTTAAATGATTCATTTTGTTATTTATATTGGTATGAATATGGATTTATTATATTTGGATTATTATTAATAATTTTATATTTGACAAAAAAGTTTAATCACAAATTATTTTTAGAATCAGTAAGAAAAAATTTAAAAGGAGTAGAATAATATGATTGAATTAAAAAATGTTAATAAATATTACAATTATAAAAAAAGTAATGAAATTCATGTTATTGATAATACTTCTTTAAATTTACCTTCTAAAGGGTTAGTATCGATTTATGGGGCTTCAGGATGTGGTAAAACTACATTGTTAAATGTTATTGGTGGATTAGATAATTTTGATTCTGGAGATATTATAATTGATAATATTAAAGTAAATAAAAAGAATAATGATGATATAAGAAATAAATATATTGGCTATATTTTTCAAAATTATAATCTTGAAAATAAATTAACTGTTTATGAAAACATTGCATTATCTTTGAGATTAATAGGTGTTAAAGATGAAAAAATTATTTATGAAAATGTATTATCAGTTTTAAAAATTGTTGAAATGGATAAATATTATAAAAGATATCCTAATACATTAAGTGGTGGTCAACAACAAAGAGTTGCCATTGCAAGAGCATTAGTAAAAAATCCTAAGATAATTTTAGCAGATGAGCCAACAGGAAATTTAGATACAGAAAACACATATAAAATAATGAACATATTAAAATCAATATCTAAAACTAAATTAGTTATTTTAGTGAGTCATGAAACTGATGTTATTAAATATTATAGTGATTTTATTGTTAATATTAAAGATGGAAAAATATTAGATTTATCTAAAAATATAATAGAAGAAGCAATTATAAATCAAAATAAGAATAATATTTATTTAAAAGAATTAGAAGAAAAAACATTTAAAATTGATAATTTAAAATTAGATATTTATACTGATTCATCTAGTATTAACAATTTTAATATCAAACTTGTTATTTATGATGGTAAATTATATTTAAAAAATGATAATAACATCAATATAATTGATAAAAATAGTGAAATAAATTTAATTGATAGTAAAAAACCTATAATAAAAAATAATTTATTATCAGAAGAAAAAAATGATATCATATTAAATGAATTTAATTATCAAAAAGTAAAAATTTTTAGTGCTTTACAATCATTTTTAAATGGAATTAAAGATAATTTTATAAAACCAAAAGCAGGTAAAAAAGTGTTATATTTTATATTAACGTTACTTTCTATTATTATTTGTTTATTAACTGGAATTTTATTAAAAAAATATGAGACATTAGGATTAGAAAAAAATTTATATGAAGATAATGTGATTTATTTAAATGTTAATAATAATAGTGAATATGATAAATTATTAAGTTTAATTAATGATGATATAACTTATATTGAATATACTAAAAATTATGATACAGTAGCAAAAAAAACAATTTATTTATATGATTTTGAAACTTATGAATATAGTTTTGATATTAATATGATTGAAACTCCAATAAGTAGAATAAATGAAAATAATAAATTAATAATAGGAATAGAAAATATAAATAATTATAATGAATGCTTAATTTCATCTACATTAGCTGAAAATATTATTAAAAAATCAAATGTTAAGTCTGTTAAAGAATATAAAGATTTAATAGGATTAAGAATTTCTAATTATATAATTAAGGGAATTATAAAGGATAATAAAAGTCGTATTTATTATGACAATATTATCTATTATGAAAATTTTTATTCTGCTAATAAAAATTTTAGATATCCTGATATTGGTTCTTTAAAAAGATTAGATTCAGAATATCAAAATATTAGTGATTTAGAAGTTGTTTTTGTTGATTATGGAAATGGAATGAAATATGAAATTGGACAAACTGTAAACCTTTATGGAAATAGATTTATTGTTACAAATGTAATTGATGCATCAAATAATAAAGATTTATATGATGATAAAAGTTTCTTTTTAACTGATAATTCATTAAAAAAAGTTTTGACTTATAAGTATGAAGCAACGATTATTAATGGTGGTAAAACTAAAGCATATATTTATAAAATTAAAACTAAAAATTATGAAGAAACGTTAAAATTATTACTTTCTAATTTTAGCGAGTCTAATGTATTAGATAGTAACGAATTTAAAAATTTGATTTTAAAAACTCAATTAGACAATGCAAAATCAAATTTAATTAGTTATATAGTCATTTTTGCAATTTTATTTATATGTTTATATTTTATTTTAAAATCAATTATTACTTCAAAAATTAAGGATATAGGTATTTTAAGAGCAATCGGAGTAAAAAAGAAAAGCTTATATTATAAGTTTATTTTTGAAGGATTGGGTGTATTATCTGTTACTGTTATATCTAGTTATTTAGTAATGTCTTTATTATTTTTTATATTGTTAGATTTTGGTAATGCTTATAATTCTTATATTTCTTATCCTATTTGGGCGTTTTTATTGTTAGGATTTTTAATTATTTTTATATCGATTATTTTAATATATTTATCTTTAAAACAAATATTAAAATTAACTCCTGCAAAGATTTTATCTAAATATGATATTTGATAAAATGAATAAAATACTTTTAGTAGATGGACATAATCTGTTGTTTCAGATGTTTTTTGGAATTCAAAATAAAATATATTTGAATGAAAAAGAAATTCATGGGGCTTATGGTTTTATTTTTGCTTTACTTAAAATAATTAAAAAAGAAAATATAACTCATGTTTTAGTATTTTTTGATTCTGAAACTTCATTGATTAGGAAAAATGATTATTCTACTTATAAAGAAAATAGAAATGATTATAAAAAATTACCTAATAATCCCTTTACACAATTAGATACTATTTATGATTTTTTAAAAAAGCTTAATATTAATTATATTATTTCTGATTATATTGAAGCAGATGATATGATTAATAGTTATGCATTAAAATTTGATTTAGATGATAATTTAATTTATATATTGTCATCAGATACAGATTTTTATCAAATAGTAAATAATAATATAAAAATTTATAGATATAAAGGAGAAAATAGTTATATTATAGATAAAGAATATATTAAAAATAAGTATAATATTTATCCTGATAGATATGTTGAATTTAAATCAATGGTTGGAGATAGTGCGGATAATATTAAAGGGATACCTAAAATAGGAATAAAAACAGCAAGCAAAATAATAAATGAAAATAAATTTGAGTTAATTAAAGATGAATATATCAACATATATAATTTAAATAAAAAGTTAATAAGTTTCAAAAAAATAAATGATTTAAAATATGAATTAGATGATTTAGTTATTAAAATAAATAATAATATTAATATAAGAAATTTACTTTTTAAGAAAGAAGTGGTTTGATGATTACAAAAAAGGAAAAATTATTTTATGGCTTTGGGGATATGGGATATAATATATTAATGTCTGGAATATCATTTTATTTATTGTATTTTATGATTAATGTAGGTGGATTAAAAGCTTCTCTTGCTTCATTAGTATTTTTAGTATCAAAAGTATGGGATGCAGTAACAGATTATTTAATGGGACGTATTTCAGATAAAACAAAGTCTAAATTTGGTAAAAGAAGAATTTATATGTTATTAGGATCTTTACCTTTTATGATTTCTTTTGCTTTATTATGGG
The DNA here is from genome assembly GCA_964478425.1 of uncultured Anaeroplasmatales bacterium. Taxonomy (GTDB): domain Bacteria; phylum Bacillota_I; class Bacilli_A; order Acholeplasmatales; family WRBM01; genus CAYZIB01. The sequence continues at coordinate 55,615 of CAYZIB010000006.1, forward strand.
TTGTACCAAATACTAATAGTCAATTATTAAAATTTTTATTTTATTTAATTGTTTATATGTTTTATAATACATGTGCTACTGTTGTTTATATACCTTATAATTCATTATCAGCAAATATGACTAATGATTATAACGAAAGAACATCACTTAATTCATTTAGAATTATATTAGCTAATTTAGGTATTTTATTAGGTGCATTATTATTTAGTTTACTTGCTGAAGGTAAAGAAAGTTTACTTTACCCATTATTTAATAGCGAAAAATATGCTTATTTATTAGCTGGAGTTATAATGGGATTTATTGCAGCGTTATTAATGGTTTTATGCACATTTAATGTTAAAGAAAAATTTGATGGCGGAGATAATTCATATGGATTTTTTAGTACATTAAAACAATTTTTTAAATTAAAAGAATTTAGAAATACAACTATATTTTATTTATTAAGTATGACTGGTTTTGATATTATAATGGCAACTTTTATGTTTTTAGTAAGTGATACTTTAAATTTTGGTAGTGGAACAATTACAATGATTTTTATAGCTTTACCTTTAATAACTGCAATGGCAAGCGCATTTTTTTGGAGCTACGTAAGTGAGAAAAAAGATAAGATATTTGCCTATAATGTCGCTTCTATTTTGATTTTTATAAGTTTATTACTTGTTTTATTTATTCCAGAAAAATCATATGTATTTTTAGGAATTGTATGTTTATTAGTTGGATTTTGCATGGGATCAATTCAAGTTATGCCATGGGCTTGTTTACCTGATGTAATTGAAATTGATGAATATGAAAATCATGTAAGAAGAGAAGGAGCATTTTATGGAATTGTATCATTTTTATATAAAACAGCTTCAGGTATTTCGCTTGCAATAGTTTCTTTGGTTTTAAGTATTTTTGGTTATGTAGAAAATTCAACACTTCCACAACCTGAAAGAGCTCTAAATGCAATAAGATATATGTTTAGTTTTTTACCAGGGTTAATATTTATTATTTCTATTTATTTTGCGATTAAGTCTAGAATTTCTAAAGATAAATTTGAATTAATTAATAAAGAATTAGAAGAAAGAAGAAAAAAATAAATTAAATAAAAGTGTAAATTATCATGTTTTTAGGTTAAAACAAAAATAATTTACACTTTTTTTAAAAAAATTAAAATTTTTGGAAAAAAAATAAAGGTTTATGTGTTTAGTATTATGAGAGGTGGAAAAATATGAAAAAAATAGTTTTTAGTTTAATGCTTATGGTATTAACATTAAGTTTAGTAGGATGTAATAAAGAAGAAAAAAATAAAAGGGTAACATTAAAAGTAAATCCTGAAATAGAATTTATTGTTGATGATAAAAATAATATAACTTCTGTAACAGGATTAAATAATGAAGGAAAAATAATTTTAGTAGATGAAAATATTGTCGGAAAATCATTAGAAGAAGGAATTGATATTGTATTAAAATTAGAACATGATTTAGGATACCTTATTAATGTAGATGGAAGTTTAAAAATTGAATTTTCTTGTGATTTTGAAAAATTAGATAATAAAATTAAAGATTATATTAATCAATCAATTGAAAAATTAGATGTAAAAGCGACTATTGAAGAAATAAAAGCTTTAACAAAACAAGAAATCGAAGAAATAGTAAAAGAATTTGATAATACAATTGATACTGCTAAATTATCATACGAAGAATTACTTGTTAAATTAAATGAATTCCGTAATGAAACAAAAGAATTAGTAACAGTAGAACTAGTTGAATTATATAATTTATTTAAAAATACAAATATTGAATTTAAAGATAAAGAATTAACAAAAAATATTATTGATAATTTAGATGAAAAATATCAACAATATTATAATAATTTTGATTTAATTTTTAATACATTAAATGAAACAAAAGAAAAATTATTAAATAAACAATATGAAATGTTTGTAAGTGAAGAATCAGCTTATCAACAAGCATATAAAAAAGTTTTAGAATATAAAACAGAAATTTTAAGTTTACAAAAAGAAATTGAAGAATTAGATGATACTAATTTCTTAAAACCAATCAAACAAGCAGAATTAACAGCTAAAAAGAATTTATATGATGTTAGTATTAACACATTAGATTTAGCTAAACAAAATGCAGATGTATTATTTTTACAAGCCAAAAATTTATTAGATGAAACAATCAATTCATTAGATGAATTTGTTAACTCATTACCAACAGAAATTAAAACAATTTTAACTAATAATGTGGCAAATTTAGAAACAGAAGTTAATAATTTTAAAGATAATTGCTTTACTAATTTTGAAAATATTTATGGTTCATTAATTGAAAGTAATTATAATCAAGTTATTGAATATAAAAATAATTTAAAATAATTTTATTGCCCTATATTTTTAGGGCAATTTAAATTATAATATATTCGGGTGTTAAATATGATATTTTCAAAAAAAACATTAAATGAATTAAAACAGCAAAATGAAAATACATTTAATAAAGTATATAACGAATATTATAAATTACTTTATTATATAGCTTATAGTAAATGTAAGAATAAATGTGATAGTGAAGAAGTAGTTCAAGATACATTTATTAATATGATGAAAAAAATAAATGAATTTGATGATTATCATAAGTTTAAAGAATGGATAACTACTATTTGCAGAAATTTAGCGATTAATAAAGTGACAAGAAAACAAAAATTAGAATTAGTAGAAGAAACTGATTTAGATTTAATTAATAATTATGAAAAAAATGATTATTTAGATTATTTAAATATATTAGATGATTTAGAAAAAGATATTATTATTTTAAAAATAGTCCATAATTTAAAATTTAAAGATATCGCTCTTATTTTAAAAATAAGTCAAAACGTAGCAACAAAAACTTACTATGAGGCATTAAATAAATTAAAATCCAATTTAAAGGATGTGATGTAAATGAAATTTATAAAAAAAATAAAAGATGATTATAATAATTCTAATGAATATAAATTTGATGAAAAAAAAGTTTATAATAATATTTTAAGAGAATTAAATTTATCTAAAAAAGAAAATAAAAGTATAAATTATAAAATGAAATTGTGCTTTTCTTCAGTTATTTTATTTTTAATTTGTATATTTTCATTAACATTTTTTTATAAAAATAATGATTCTTTGCCTAATATATATTTTAATTATATTAAATTACAAATTAATCCTGAAATAGAAATTATTACTGATGAAAATAATATTGTACTAGGAATAAAAGGATTAAATGATGATGGAAGAAAAATTTTATATAGTAAAAATTATGAAAATTTAGATTTAGTTAATGTAATTAATTTATTATGCGATGAATTTGATAAGAATGGATATTTTTTAAAATCAGATTTAAATATTTATGTAGGAAGTAAAAATTTAAATACAATCAATAAATTAAAAAATGAATTAGAATATAATATTTATAATTTAGATGTTGATAGTATTAATAATGATTCATGGAATGATTTATTAAAAGAACATGTAGATTATATGGTTGAAACTAAAAATTTAATTACAGAAGATCTTGAAACATATTATAATGAAGCAAAATCAGTTTATATGAATATATATGCAAGAAAAAGTGTTGTTATAAATAATATTGTATATAATATTTTATACGAAATATTAAATTCACTTTTAAATGAATTAGAAGATTTAAGAAGTGATTATTGCTTGAATGAAATCAAATATGAAAAATATTTTAAAAGTTTAAAAGATGAAATAGAAGAATTAAGTAAAAGTGATAATCTTGTGGATAAAATAACTTTAGAAATCAAAAAAGAGTTATTAGAAGAAAAATTAAGATTATATAATGAGTTTCAAGAATATTTTAAAGAAAAATATAATAGTTGGAAATTAAATCTTGAAGAATGTTTAAATGATTTAAAAGCATTAGAAGAAGAATTTAATATTAATTTAAATTTTATAAATGATTATGCCGAATTTAAACTTGATTTTTTAAATAAATATCAAGAATATATTAATGAAATATTAAATTAATTGTATTTAAATTAATATTATGATAAAATTTAAAATGAGTTAAATAATAAATGAGATATATTATATACTCATTTATTTTTTTAAATGGAGGAAGTTATGGCAAATAATATGGAATTATTGAAAAAAATTAGTTTTGAAAGAATTGGTGGAAGTATAAATGAATATAATGCTGCAATGATTATTAATGACGAAATTAATAAAACTAATAATAAAGCAAATATTGAAGAATTTGAAATAAAATATAGTAACATTTTTAATGTAGAATTAGAGGTTTTATCTCCTTATAGTAAGAAAATCGAAGCAACAGGTATTATGCTTAGTGGAAATACTAATTTAGAAGGCGAATTAGTTTATGTTGATAGTATACAAGATGCTGCTTTTTTAAATGTAGAAGGTAAAATAGCTTTAATTCACCAAAGAATCGGATATAAAACATATGAAAAGCTTATAAAAGCTAAGGCAAAAGGATTTATTTGCGCAAGTGGAACTGTTTATGATAATTTAAGCGAAACAGATTTAGAAGAACATGCATTAAGAGATAATCATTTAAAATATGGAGTAATACCTGGTATTACTATTAGAATGAAGGATTTTGAAAAATTATTAATTAATAAAGCAAAAACAGTAAAAATTTCATTAAATCAAGAAGAACAAACATTAAAATCAAGAAATGTCGTTGCTACTATAAAAGGTGAAATTGAAAATGAAATTGTTGTTTTTACAGCTCATTATGATTCAGTAAAATTTAGTCAAGGGGCATATGATAATGGTACAGGATCAGTTGCAATCATGGATTTATATAAATATTATTTAAAACATAAACCAAGAAGAACATTAAAATTTGTTTGGTGTGGTAGTGAAGAAATGGGGCTATTAGGATCAAAAGCTTATTGTAAAATGCATAATGATGAATTAAATAACTATAGATTATGTATAAATATTGATATGCTTGGTGTTTTAATTGGAAATGATATTTGTTGTTGTACAACTGATAATCAATTAGTTACATATATTGATTATTTAGCTAAAGAAGTAGGTTTTCCAATTACAGTTAGACAAGGTGTTTATTCTAGTGATTCTACACCATTTGCAGATAGTGGTATACCAAGTTTATCATTTGCAAGATTATCTCCTCAAGGGGGAGCAACTATTCATTCAAGAAGAGATGTAATTAAATTTATTGATAAGAAAACTTTAGATAATAGTATTGATTTTATTAAATTATTTGCAAATAAATTGGTTAATTCTAAGGTTTTTCCGGTAGAAAAAAACATTCCTCAAAATATGAAAGATGAAATTGATAAATATTATTTTAGAAAAGAAAAATAAAATGGAAGATTTTTTAAAAAATCTTCTTTTTTTTATATTTTTAAAATATATTATATTGGTGAAATGTATGGAAGTAAAATATCGTATTGATTTACATAAAATACCTGAAATAGGAGAAAATTTAAAAAAAACAAAAAAATATATTTTAAAGATATTAAAAAAATATAAATGTAAAATTGAGGTTCTTAATTCATCTATAATTTGTTTTTTTGATTTTAAGAGTAATTATTCTATTGCTTTTAGATCAGATATGGATGATTTAGATATAGATGAATTAACAAATTTAAAATTTAAATCTAATAAATATATGCATGCATGTGGCCATGATGGGCATATGGCTATTTTACTTAAATTGGCATATTATTTATCAAATTTAAATAAATTAGATAAAAATATTGTTTTAATATTTCAAGAAGCAGAAGAACTTGGTATAGGAGCAAATAAAATTATTAGTAGCAATATTTTAGATAAATATAATATAAAATATGTATTTGCTTATCATTTATGGCCTAAATTAGAATTTGGGAAAATATTTAGTAAACCTTATTATATGACAGCATTTTCTTCTGAAATTGAAATTGAAGTTTTTGGTAAATCTACTCATATTAAAGATTATTTAAACTCTATAGATAGTTTATATGTTACATCAAATTTTTTGATTGAATTAAATAATATAAAAAAAGGATATGAATTTTTACTTAAATTTGGAATTTTTAATTCTGGAAAAATTCAAAATGTAATAAGTGATTATTCAATATTAAAAGGTTCTTTAAGAACATTTGATTTTTTAAATTTTATTGATTTATATAAAACTTTATTAATTTTAAAAGAAAATTATCAAAAAAACTATAATGTAAAAATAAATATTATATTAAAGTCATTTAATTTTGGGGTTTATAATGATTATGATTTATATTTAAAAGCTCAAAAACTAATTAATATAAGTAAATTAGAATACATAAGTTTAGCAGCTGAAGATTTTAGTTATTTTGGAATTAAATATCCTTGTTTATTGATGTTTTTAGGTATAGGTGATGTTAGTTATTTGCATTCTAATGATTTTGATTTTAATATGGATGTATTAGATATTGGGTTTAAAAATTATGTTAAATTACTAGATATTGATTTTAATTGATTATTAATATTTATTATTGACTTTTTTAATAATTTTTTATTATTTGAAATACAAATTCTAATATAATTATCATCTCCAAAGCAAATACCAGGTATAACTCCAAGGTTATAATTTTTTAATAATTTATAAAAAAAATCTACTGATGATATCTTATATTTTTTAATATTAATAAATATATATAACCCAGCATCTGGTGTGATGTAGTTTAAATTAAATTTATTAAGTAATTTTATTGTATAATTTTTTTTATTAATTAAGGATTTTAAATTGTGGTTATAATTATATTTTAAAGCTTTAATGGATGCATATTGGGTAAAAGTATTTAATGATGAATTAATTAATGCATGATCATATTTAAGATTATTTAATGATTCATCAAAAATAATATAACCAATTCTATAACCTGTCATTGCATATGTTTTAGAAAAACTATTAATAATTAAAATGTTTTTTTTATTTTTAAAGTAATCTAAAATATTTAGGTTATTATTTTTTTCAAATATTAAATTGTTATATACCAAGTCAAATATTAAATAGATATTTTTATTTTGTTCAATTATTTTATTAAGGATATTTAAAGATTGTGTATTAAAAATTTTTCCTGTGGGATTATTAGGAGTATTTATAATAATTAATTTTGTTTTATTATTTATTAAATTTAAAATAGAATCATCTAATTGATAATTCGTATTTGTTGTATCTACAATAATTTCTTTAGCATCAAATCTTTTTATGAGATTTAAATAAGTAGGATAAAATGGTTTAAATATAATTATTTCATCATCTTTTTTTACTAAATTAAAAAAGGTTAAAAATAAGGCTTCAGATGCTCCATTTGTAATAATTATATTTGGATTATTATAAGATTTATAATATGTGGTTTTTTTAATAATTTCATCTCTTAATTTTTTTATTCCATCTGAATCTGAGTATTTAGTATTATTTTTTAAAATATTTTTTATGATATTAAATTTAACAATCAAAGGAGACTTATAATTTGGTTCTCCAAGCATTAATTTAGTATTTTTATTATTAGATTTAGCAATATTAAAAAAATATTTAATTGATTTGTTTAAATCCATAAATTCACCTTTTTTATTTAATTATATTTTGTATTAAATTTTTTTATTCATAATATAATTAGTAGAGGGATAATATGAATTTTTATAAATATGAGTCTTGTGGTAATGATTTTATTATTATAGAAAAAGATATAAAAACATTTGTTGATATAAAAAAATTTATAAAAAAAATATGTGATAGAAATTATGGCATTGGAGCAGATGGAATCATGTTAGTTAGTAATGAAGAAATTTTTATATATAATAAAGATGGTTCAAGAGCAAACATGTGTGGTAACGGATTAAAATGTTTAATTAAATATTTTTATGATAAAAATATTATTTATAAAAAATTACTTAACTATAATTATGAAATTATTGGATCAAAAAGTATTAATTCTTTATTGATGAAAATTAATTTTAAAAAGCCTAAAAAAATAATTTATAATTTGATGGATTTTTATAATGATCAGGATATATTATATTATAAAATTTTATATGGAGTATGGCATGTTATTTTGTTTAAAGATTTTAATTTAGAAGAAGCTAAATATTTAATGGAAAAAGAAAATTCTAATATTAATTATGTAAAAGTTATTAATAATGAAAAATTAGAAGTTACAACTTATGAAAAAGGAGTTGGTTTAACTAAATCTTGTGGAACAGGTTCAATTTCAAGTTTTTATATTTGTTATTTACTTAATTATTGTAATAATAATGTGATAGTTGAATATGAAAATGATTTTGTTGAGCTTGAAATTGATAAGAATAATAATGTAATAATGACAGGTAGTGCAAATTATGTATTTAAAGGTGAAATATGAAAATAGGATTAATTAAAAAGGGAAAAATGAATTTAGAATTTTTAAAATATGATAAAAATTCAAAAATAATTGACTTAACTAAAAAAGAGGATATTGATGTTATAATTGATTTTTCATCTAGTAAAAATATATATGAAATTTTAAATTATTGTAAAAAATACAATTTACCACTTGTAATAGGAACAACCGGATATAATAAAAAAGAAGAAGAGTTAATATATCAGTATAGTAATTTTTTTCCAATTTTTAAATCTGCTAATTTTTCATTTGGAATAAATAAAATTAATGAAATATTAACATATTTTAAAGAGTATAAAAAATATATTTTAGAAATACATCAAAAAGATAAATTAGATATTCCAAGTGGAACTTCATTAATGATTAATGAAAAAAATGAAATAGATAATATTTTTTCTATAAGATCAGGTGATATTTTAGGTACACATGAAATTATTTTAATTAATAATTATGAAATAATTAATATAAAACATGTTTCGTTTTCAAGACTAACTTTTATTAAGGGAGCAATTTTAGCAGCAGAAAAAATTAAAGGGTTAAAAAAGGGGTTTTATAATGAATTATAGCGATTTAATAAAAAATAATATTTCAAAAACTTATGTAATGTTATTAAATTTAGATGTTGAAGATGATATTTATAGTAATATAAAAATTGGATTAGAAGATAAAATTGATTTTTATATTAAAAAAAATAATTTAAATAATTATAAAAAAATATATTTATGTAAAAATTCTAAACTTGATTTACTTGATTATAACAATGTAGATGCAAGAATAGAATACGGCGCAGTTATAAGACAAAATGTCATTATTGAAAAAGGTGCAATTATTATGATGAATGCAACAATTAATGTTGGTGCAAAAATAGGAACTAATACTTTAATAGATATGGGTTGTGTTATAGGTAGTGGAGCAATTATAGGAAATAATTGTCACATAGGAGCCAATTCTGTAATAAGTGGAATGATTGAACCTGATAATAAAAATGTAAATATAGGGAATAATGTTTTTATTGGAGCTAATTGTTTTATAAAAAGTGGAATTAAAATTCACGATAATGCAGTTATAGGCGCAGGAGCTGTAGTTTTAAATGATGTTTATCCTAATGATATTGTAGCAGGTGTTCCTGCGAAAAAAATTAATTCAAATTATAAATATATAAAGAATCTAGATATATATGAAAAAAATTAATATAGCAATTATTGGGGCAACAGGCCTTGTTGGAGAAGAATTTATTAATTATTTAGAATTATTAAAAGATTATATTAATGAATTATATTTATATGCAAAAGATAATGAAAATGCCAGAGGATATAAATTTAATAATAAAATATATTTAGTTGATGAATTAAAAAATATTTCTTTTAATAATCTTGATGTTTGCTTTTTTTTAGCAAACGATATAATAAGCAAAAAATATATTCCAATAGCGTTAAATAAAAAGGTTTTAGTTATTGATAATTCATATGTTTATAGACTAAATAAAAAAGTTCCTTTAATTATTCCTGAAGTTAATATAAAAAAAATAAATAATAATGATTATTTAATTGCAAATCCTAATTGTGTTGTTATACCAACATTGATGGTTTTAAATAAACTTAAAGAATATAAAATAAAAAAATTAATAATTAATACTATGCAATCAGTATCTGGATCTGGTAAAAAAGGATTAACCGAATTAGAAAACACTTTAAATGGTCAAAAAAATGAATTATATAATGTAAATATTAGTAAAATGATAATTCCTTATATTGGTGAGATTAATAATTTTGGATATTGTTTTGAAGAAGAAAAAATAATTGGTGAAATAAAAAAAATCTTGAATAAAAAGAATTTAGATATCTTAGTAAATACAAATAGGGTACCAATAAAATATGGACATGGAATAAGTTTGGTTGTTGAATTTAAAAAAGACATTGATTTATTTAAAATAAAAGGAAAAATCAAAGATGAAAATATTATAATTATTGATGATTTTAATAATATAAATATTTATTCTGAAAAAGTATATGTATCAAGGCTTCATTTAAAAAAAGACAATAAAAAAGTATTAATTATGTATATTTATTCAAATAATCTTAAAAGAGGATCAGCTTATAATGCTTATTTAATTTTAAATCATTTAATAAAAACTAGAAAGTTTTAAGATATAATGGTATAATTGATTAGGTTGGTGAAAAAAATGGAAATTCATAATCATGGAACAAACTTAATTGATTTATTAGAAAAAATGCCTAATGTTGAAGAATCAAATAATGCATCGATTGTATTTAGTTTATTATCAGATTCAACTAGACTTAGAATATTATGGATTTTATGTCATAGTGAAGAATGTGTTACAAATATTGCATCAAGTGTTAATATGAGCGCACCTGCTGTATCTTTTCATTTAAGATTTTTAAAACAAAGTAAAGTGATAGTAAATAGAAAAGTTGGTAAGGAGACATATTATAAAATAAGTGATAATAATTATGGGAAATTAATCCATAAAATGATAGATGATGTATTTTTATTGGAATGCCCAACAAAAGGAATAAAATAAACTACTTTTTTAGTAGTTTTTTTATTGACATTTTGTTTTATTAAACATATAATATAGATAAACGATTAAATAATCGTTTAATTGAAAGGGCTGAAAATATGACTAAGATTATTAAAATAGAAGGGCTTGATTGTGCTAATTGTGCTGCTAAATTAGAAAAGAAATTAAAAAAAATAAAAGAGATTGATGAATTAAGTATTAGTTTTGTTGCTAAAAAAATGAAAATAGAATTTAATAATATTGATTTTGATGATTTAATAAAAAAAATAATTGATGTTACAAATAAATTCGAGTCAGGAATAGTTTATAATTATGAATAAAATTATAAGATTTATATTATCATTGATTTTTATATTATTAGGAATTTTAATAAGTGATTTAAATATAATATTTTACATTATAAGTTTTATTATATGTGGATATGATATATTATTTAAGGCTTTAAAAAATATAATTCATGGAGAAATTTTTGATGAAAATTTTTTAATGTTAATAGCAAGTATAGGTGCTTTTTTTGTGGGAGAATATTTAGAAGGTATAGCTGTTATTATTCTTTATCAAATTGGAGAATATTTACAGGATGTTGCTTTAGGTAAGTCAAAAAAATCAATTGTAGAATTGATGGATTTAAGACCTGATAAAGTTCATTTGTTATCTTCTAGTAATGTATCTGATGTTGAATTAGATAAGGTTAATATTGATGATGTAATAGTATGTTATGCTGGTGAAAAAATAGGATTAGATGGAATTATTATTAAGGGTGAAAGCTCATTAGATATGAAAAATTTAACTGGTGAAAGTATTCCTAAAGATGTTATTACTGGTGATGAAGTTTTAAGTGGATCTTTAAATTTAATTTCACCTTTATATATAAAAGTAACAAAAAATAAAAATGATTCAACAGCGTCTAAAATAATTGAATTAATAGAAGATGCAACAATTAATAAGAGTAATCAAGAAAAATTTATCACTAAATTTGCTAAGATTTATACACCTATTGTATGTTTATTTGCTTTAATTATTGCGTTTATAGTTCCGTTATTTTTAGGATTTGATAAATATTTTAATATATATTTATATCGTGCATTAAATTTTTTAATAATTAGTTGTCCGTGTGCACTTGTATTATCTATTCCTTTAAGTTATTTTGCTGGTATTGGAAGATGCGCTAAAGATAATATTTTATTTAAAGGAAGTAATTATTTAGAAAATATTAATAAGGTAAAAACAGTTATATTTGATAAAACAGGAACTTTAACAAAAGGAAATTTTGAAATTGTTAAAATTAATCCAAATAATATTAAAGAAGAAGAATTATTATTTTATGCTTGCTTAGTTGAAAAAAATTCTAATCATCCAATAGCTTTATCAATTAAAAAAATGATTAATGTTGATATTGATATTACTGTTAAAGAAGAAAAAGGACTTGGATTAATTGGATATTATAATGATCAGAAAATATTATTAGGAAATGAGCAATTAATGAAAAGAGAAAATATTAATTATATTTTAGAAGAAGAAGTTGGAACTATTATTTATTTAAGCCTAGATTCTAAGTTTTTAGGAAGTATTGTTATAAGAGATACGATAAAAGATACAACATATAGTGCAATAAAAAAATTAAAAGAACAAAATATAGATATATTTATGTTAACTGGTGATAATCAAAAAATAGCTAAAATGGTTGCTTCTAAGTTAGAAATTGATAATTTTTATAGTGATTTATTGCCTAATAATAAAGTTGAAATTATAAAAGATATAATTAATAAAAAGAAAAATAGTAATGAGTTAGTATGTTTTGTTGGAGATGGAATTAATGATGCTCCATCACTTGCAATAAGTGATATTGGAATTTCTATGGGCAAAATAGGTTCTGATGCAGCAATTGAAGCAAGTGATATTGTTATAATGAAAGATGATTTAAATAAAATTAATGATGCAATTATAATTTCGCGTAAAACAAATAAAAAAGTAAAAGAAAACATTGTTTTTTCTATTACAGTTAAATTTCTTGTATTAATATTAAGTTTATTTGGATTTATGAATATGTGGATTGCAGTTATTAGTGATGTTGGTGTTTGTATAATAGCAATATTAAATGCTATAAGATTATTAAAGGAAAAAATATGATTATTTTTTCTTTTTTTGTTATTTTATGTTTTATAATTTATTGCATGTAATTTATTATTTTGGTAAAATAAATTTATAATCAAGCATATTATGTATTGATAAAGGAGTGACATCATGGAAGAAAAAAAGAAGTTACAAGGAAAATATGAAGTATATCAAGATAATAATTTTTATCGTTATGTTTTAAAAGCATCTAATGGTGAAAAATTAATTGAAAGTGAACTTTATAAATCAAAAGAAAGTTGTATTCAAGCTATTGAAACATTGAAAAAAAATATTGTAGAAGGTGAAATATCTGTATCTAAAGATAAAAGGGATACATATCAATTTAAATTGACAGGAAAAAATAAAAGAGTGCTTGCTTTAAGTACTACTTATAAAACAGAAAAAGGTGCATTAAGTGCTGTTGAATCTTTTAAAAGATTTGGAATTGATGCAAATATTCATGAAGTAACTGATATTGAAAGTAATTTAGAATTATTTGTGTTACCAAATGAATTTGAAGAAAAAGTTGGTGGTAAGGTTGTAATTTTAGAAGTTAATGGATTATATGTTTACCAATTATATGCTAATAATGGGGAATTGTTGTGTGAAAGTGAACAATATAAAAATAAAATTACAGCAAAAGAAGCATTTGAAAATTTAAAAGAGCATTTAAAAACTGGAAGTTTTTATTATGTAAAAAATAAAACAGGAAGATATCAATTCAAATTATATTCAAAAAATAATAGATTAATTTTAATTGGTGAATCTTTTTTAAATAAACAACAAGTAATAAATAATGCAAATTCTATTAGATCATTTATATATAAAGCTGTTTAAAATTTAAAAAAATGCAAATAATATTTTAGGGGTTTTATAGTGGATAAAATAGTAGATGCATTAACATCAATTAATTTATGGATTGCAGTATTTAAAAGTATATCGATTATTATGTTAGGTTTTATTTTAGCAAAACTTAAAATATTAAATGATGAATTTAGCAAGGTATTAAATAAGATAGTTTTAACTATTTCGATTCCTTGCCTTGCTTTTACATCATTTATGAAAGATGTATCGATTATTTCTTTTAAATCTGCAATCTTTTCTTTTTTTTATGGGTTTATAATTTATACTTTATTAATAGTTATTACAAAATTTATGTTTAAAAAAGAGAATAAAAATAAAAAAACTGTTTTAGAAGTTTTACTTGTTTTTGGCTCGACTACCTTTTTTTCGCAACCACTTATTAATGCTTGTTTTAGTAGTGCAATAAATGATTCTAATATGTTTAATATATCGTATAGGATATTTTTATATTCATATGCATTTATTTTGATTAGTGGAATTAAATTTGATAAATCAAATTTAAAAAGAAGTATTAAACAAGTTTTTTTAAATCCAATAATTATATTAACATTATTAGGATTTTTGTTATGGAGTTTACAACTCTTTTTAAAGGATATTCCATTTTATAGAATTGATAAAACTTTTAAACCGCTATATAGCACTATGGAAAATCTTGCAAGTTTAGCAAGTCCTCTTGTATGGTTGTCTATTGGAATTACATTGAGTAAAGTTAACATAATAGATGTAGGAAAAGATAAAATGGTATGGATATATTCTATAATAAAAGTTTTATTTATTCCTTTAATAAATTTAATTATATTATTTGTTATTAATATGTTTTTTAAAGTAGATTTTAATGTTTTTGCTTCAAGCGTTTTAATGCTTGCTAGTCCAACTGCAACAGTTGCAGTTAGTTATTGTATTAATTTTGATAAAGAAAAAGTGTTTGCATCAAATTGTTCATTTGTTTCAACATTAGTTGCGGTATTATTTATTCCATTTTGGATTACAGTAATTAATTTAGTGGAGGTTATATTATGATTATTGGATGTTTTGGTGTTAGAGATTATGAAAAAATATATTTTACGGAGATTAATAAAAAATATAATTTTAAATTAGAACTTTATGATTATCTTATTAATGATGATAATTATTATAAGGCGCTTAATTATGAAGTAATAATGGTAAGAGGGAATTGTAATTTAAATGCTAATTCAATTAAAAAGTTATATGAAAATGGTCTTAAAATAATTTTAACAAGAACTGTTGGGATTGATCATTTAGATATTGATATGATAAAAAAATTAGATATTAAATGTTTTAATGTCCCTATTTATTCAAAATATGCGATTGCTGAGCATGTATTAGGATTAGTATTATTGCTTTTAAGAAATTATTTATTAATAGATTATAATATTAATAAATTAGATTTTAGATTTAAAAATGAATATTTTTCTAAGGAATTAACTAATTTAAGTGTTGGGATAATCGGATGTGGTAAAATTGGTGAAAGTTTAGCTAGTATTTTTAATAAATTAGGATCAAAAGTTTATGGATATGATTTAATAAAAAAAGAAAGTTGTAATTTTATTTATAAGGATTTTTCATATATAATTGAAAATTGTGATGTCATATCAATTAATATTCCATATAATAAGATAAATTATCATTTAATAAATTATGATGTTATTAAAAAAATGAAAAAAGGCGTTATTATAATAAATACTTCAAGGGGAGAAATTCTTGATTTAGGTGCTATTTTAAAAGGGTTTGATGAAGGTATTATTGGTGGTTGTGCTGTTGATGTTATTGAAAAGGAAAAAGATATATTTAATAAAAAACATGAAAAATTAGATTATTATCCATTAGATATGTTAATGCATAAATATAAAAATAGATTTTTTATAACACCTCATGTTGCATCTGCAACTAATATTGCATTAGAAAATATGATAGATATTTCTTTTAAAAATTTATATAATTTTATTAATTATAATAGATTAGATAATGAAATAAAAAAAGGACTTTAAAGCCCTTTATTCTATAGAATTCATAAAATTTTCTAATCCATATCTGTCTAATATATCATGTGGACAATATTTTCCTGATGCTTCAAGATGAGTTATAACATCACTTTTTTTAATATTATAATTGAATTTTAAAATATTAATTAAGTTAATGGCATTATTAATTGCTTTATCTTTAATAGTTTCGTCATCTATTAATGATTTTGCAATTTCTATTCCGATTGATTTTTGATTTATTGCGATATTTCCTGCATGATATGCATAATTTGATAATGGAATTGCTTGATATATTTCATTTTCATCAACAGCAAAATGATATGATGTTGATGAAGTATTTGTTGGATTATCTAAATATTGAACTTCATTTTTAGCTGATGCAATATTTGCAGTATTATGAAAAACTATCATGGTTGGTGTAAATGTTTTACCAATTTTGATAGTATTTTTTTTAATAAATTCATAATTGATTGTTAAATCATTTATAGTCATTTTTTTAATTTGTTTATTAGAAATATAAATTGGTATAATTAGTTTTTCTTCTGATTCATTTAATTTAAATGTTAAATTTAAATTTGTTTTACCGTTTTTTATAAAAGTTAATTTTAGATTATCTTTTTTAATATAATTTGTATCAAAATCCCATAGAATATTTACCCCTAAAAATGATTCGGTTAAAATAATATAATTTGTGTTTAATACATCAATAAAGAAATATTTTTTAGCTTTTAAGATTGTTTCTTCATCTATTTTAGTTTGTGGTAAAAATGTAGATTCATCTTTTTTTGTTTCATTTTCCATATTATTTAATCCTTTTTTATTACATCCATAAGTGAATATCATTATCATTACTAATAAGATAATGATTTTTTTAATGTTAATACACCTTCCTTATTTTATATTAAATTATATTTCTTCTATTTTGTCAAATGGAAATATTTAACATTTGTTCTTGTTAAATTTAATTATTATTAATATAATAATAAATGAATTTAATGAAAAGGAAGAAATATTTATGTTAAATCTTAAATTTAGTTTGAGAATGAAAGATATTTTAAAAGATGATTATTTAAAATATGAAAATAGTTTAAAAGAAGAAATTATAAAAGCTTTTAGAATAAATAATAATTATATTACAAATGAAGAATTTTTAAAAAATTTTAATTTTGATATAAAAAAAATTGATTATGAAAAAGATGGTTATTATTTATTTAGTGATATTAGTGGAAATAGTTTAATACATCAAACTGGTTTAATTTATTTTCAAGAGGCTAGTGCTATGATGCCTGTTAATTGCATTGATATAAAAGAAGATGCATTTGTACTTGATTTATGTAGTTCTCCTGGAGGAAAAAGTTTACAAATATTAAGTAGAATAAAAAATGGATTTTTAGTTTGTAATGAAGTTGATAAATCGAGAATTTTTTCTTTATATAGTAATATAACTAGATTAGGATATAACAATTATGCTATATTAAATGATTTACCAAGTAAATTAGAATTAGATTTTAAAGAATGCTTTGATTATATTTTAACCGATGTTCCATGTTCTGGAGAAGGAATGTTTAGAAAAGATGAAAATGCAATTAAATTTTGGAGTGAAGAACATGTTTTATCATGTAAAAAAAGAGATTTCAAAATTATTGATAGTGCTATAAATATGCTTAAAAATGGAGGTTTTTTAATATATTCAACATGTACATTTTCTAAAGAAGAAAATGAAGATGTTTGTGAATATATTAAAAATAAAGGGTTAATAGAAGTAGATGTTAATGATAAAATAGTTAGTAAAACAGTTTCTGATTTAAATTTAAATAAAGGAAGAAGATTTTATCCTTATTTAGGTTATGGTGAAGGACAATATATGGCTGTTTTTAAAAAAGATTTTGGATTAGTTAATGAATATAATTATTCAACTGAATTTAAAAAGAATTTAGTGTTTGAAAATTTTTTAAATAAATATTTAATTTCTAAAATTGATTATCGTGTTATAAATAATAAAGTATATTATATTAAAAAAGAATTAAAAATTAAATATTCAAATGTAATAACAAGAGGAGTATTATTAGGAGAAATAAAAAAAGATTATTTTTTGCCTGAACATGACTTTTTTAAAACTTTTGGAAAACTTTTTAAATTAAATTATGAATTAAATGATTTAAATATGGCAAAAAAATATTTAAAAGGTGAAGAATTATATATTGATGGATTAGATGGATTTGGCGTATTTACATATAAAAATGGTATTATTGGTGGATTTAAGGCTGTTAATGGAAGAATTAAAAATTATTATCCAAAATCATTAAGAATAAATTTAAAAGAAGACTTTATTTTTTAATAAACAGGTGTATAATATTTTATGAAATGGCCTGTTGGTGAAATGGTTAACACGTTGCCCTCTCAAGGCAATATTTGTGGGTTCGAACCCCATACAGGTTACCATT